>JASFEM010000010.1:0-55763 GCA_050124835.1 Syntrophobacterales bacterium
GCATGGAAATCGAGCCAGGTTAAAAGGTCGTTGCCCGATTTTGTCGTCAGTAGACGATTTTTTCCAGACCTAAGATGGAATTTATAAATCCGAAATCCAAAGCACGAAGCACGAAACAAATTCGAATACCCGCCCGCCTCGCCTGAGCGAGCAGGCTCGCGATGGCGGGCAGGTATTCGAATTTCGGATTTGCTAGGCTCCATTCGAAGATAAGAGCCTGTTTTCACTTCTGACCTAATTCCTTGGATCGCCTTGTTGCTGCCGCCACGGCATCCATCAGTATTCCACGCATGCCTTGCCTTTCCAAAACGGCCAGACCCTCAATAGTTGTCCCACCCGGTGAGGTGATCTGATCTTTGAGAGCAGCAAGATGGCTGTCGCTGCCAGCCGCAAGTTTTGCGGCACCAAGGGTAGTTTGCACTGCCAAATCTCGGGCCACCGGGCGAGATAAACCCATCGACACACCAGCATCGATTAGAGACTCTATGAATAGGTAAACATAGGCAGGCCCGCTACCGCTCAGGCCGGTGACCGCATCCATATGTGCTTCATCTACTTCCACAACAAGACCGACTGCCTCAAAGAGCATTCGGGTCATGGCGAGATGATCGGAATTGGCATGCGTTCCAGCGGCAATGGCAGATGCTCCTGTCAGGACAAGGGCGGGAGTATTGGGCATAACTCTGGTCACAGGTACCGGCTTGCCGAGCCCCCGCTCCAGAGTCGCAATAGTTACGCCAGCGGCAATTGAAATTACCAAGGGAAGATGTTCGATCCTTGCACTGATATCGGCGAGTACATCCGCCATCTGTTGCGGTTTGACAGCAAGGACGATTACATCTGACTTGCCGGCCACTTCACCGTTGTCGACAAAGGTCGACAGTTGGTAAGTACCTTGGAGATAGTGGCGTCGGTCCTGGCTGACATCACTGACCAGAATCTGTTGAACCTTCAACCGGCCGGAGCCCAGCAATCCCTTGATGAGAGCCTCGCCCATATTGCCCCCACCGATGAATCCTACCTTTTTGGAATCGAGCATCGATTTCTCCCTGTTCAAATAGGCCATGGTCATTTTTATTTTTCCCCGGCCATTTGTCACTTATTCCTGAGGCGCAACCCCTCACCCGGAACGCAAATTGCAGAGGATCAATGACGACTAACAATTAGCGAATACCGTCCGGCCATTATCAGAAAAGGTCCGGAAAATGTCAATGCGGGCGAGGAACTCTAAAGGAGTTCGGCCTTTATGTTCTTGAAAATAAGGGATTTTTGTTGACACTCTCGGAAAATAGGGGTAAGGTTTCCCTTGCGAAGACTAAGGTATAGAGGAAGCGTGGATGTTTGTTTTGGGGAATCTGCTGGTAGCACTCGCGAGCGTTATCGGACTTGTTCTGAATCTTTACATGTGGATTATCATTGCCAGAGCAGTTATTTCCTGGGTCAATCCGGATCCATACAACCCCATCGTCCGCTTTCTTTACAGTATCACTGATCCCGTTTTGTTAGCAATAAGACGCCGTTTACCTCTCTATTTTGGGGGTATTGACTTTTCACCGATTATCGTGATCCTGGCCATCATATTTCTGCAACGATTTGTGGTTGCTTCGCTACATGATTTGGCCAGGTACGTTGGCCATTAAGCCAAATTGAGGTCATATGACTATCGCAGAACAGGAGAAACACATGCAACTTAGCCCTCTCGAGGTTCAACAAAAGCAGTTCCGTGTCCGCCTTTTCCGAGGCTTGGATGCCAAAGAAGTGGAGTCATTTCTGCAGACAGTCGCTGACGAGATGAGTGCACTGCTCAAAAATATTGACGAGTTGAAAAGGGAATTGGATGACAAGAGTCATCAGCTCAGCGAACACCGTGATCGTGAACAGACCCTGAAAAACACGCTGGTCAGTGCTCAAAAAACAGTGGAACAAATGAAGGTCAATGCCGAAAAAGAGGCAAAGATCCTTGTCTCGGAAGCAGAGGTAAAAGCTGAGCGCATTCTCAACAACGCGCACAACAGGCTGGCCCAGATTCATGAAGACATTGCCGAACTCAAGAGGCAGCGGACTCAATTTGAGCTGAAGCTGCGGGCCACTATCGAGACCTACCAGAAGATGCTGGACATGCACAAGGAAGAGGAAGCCGAGGCGGAAGATCTCGAAAGCAAGCTGAAGTTTTTCAAGAAACCCTAAACGGGTTATTCGGTTTTCCTTACCGGTTAGATTCAAGTAGTCAAGCCTCCAAACCAGTTTCCAGCACAGATACCTTTCAGCTACTGGGCGACGGCTGAACGCTTACCTTATATCAATTTTCCCTTCCTATTCACCGCAAACTCGGCCGTCACCTTGAGTTCGCTGGCTTGGAGACCCTTCTCCCCACAGCAGAGGGGCTGGCCTTCATGGCCAAGGAGTTGTGCCTGATGGAACTGCTTCGTACTAATCGTGAGATGAGCAAATGGCGGGAGGAGCGTGGGCGCAAAGGCCAGATAGTCGGCTTCGTGCCCACCATGGGTTATTTGCACCAGGGTCATCTGGCACTGGTGGAAGAGGCCTTACGGCGGGCCGATCAGGTGGCGGTGAGCATATTTGTTAATCCCACCCAGTTTAGCCCTGGCGAAGATCTGGATGAGTATCCTCGTGACATGGAGCGAGATCTGAGACTCTGCCGTGAACTGGGTGTTCATGCAGTATTTGCGCCTGAAACCGAGGAGATGTACCCAGCCGGATTCCAGACCCGAGTGGAGGTGGAAAAAGTTACTCAGAACCTCTGTGGCCTCTATCGGCCAGACTTCTTTTCAGGTGTGACTCTGGTGGTCACTAAACTATTTTGCGCGGTTCGGCCGCATCTGGCGGTTTTTGGAGAAAAGGATTTTCAACAACTTGTGGTGGTCAAAAGGCTTAGCCAGGATCTCAACCTTGGCGTGGAAATTATTGGCCATCCCATAGTCCGCGAGCCGGACGGTCTGGCCATGAGCAGTCGTAACATCTACCTTTCAGAGGATGAAAGACTCTCAGCGCTTTCCTTGTCACGTTCACTTTTAGCTGCTCGCAAGCTGGTGACAGAGGGTGAAAGGAACGTGGAGGTTTTGGTGGCACAAGTCAAGGCGATGATCGAGTCTGAGCCGCATACTCGTATCCAGTATGTTCAGGTGGTGGACGAGGAGACCATGATGGATCTCAACGAGGTGACGAGCGGCGCGGTTATGGCTTTGGCTGTTTTTGTGGGTGAGGCCAGATTGATTGATAACATACGGTTGTGGCCGGATTAAGGGCAGCAAGCAGCAAACAGCCGGCAGTAGATCGCCGTCTCTCCGTGTCTCCGTTTCACCGCGTCGTTACTCTTCAGTACGGCTTTATCCATATGGACGTAGCAGTGTCCACCAGCGGCCATCCGGAGCATAGAATGCCTTCCTACATTAGTGATAGCGGAGATGGGGTTATCCTCAGGGTACAAGTTCAACCCCGGGCGTCTCGAGACGAGATCGTGGGTACGCATGGGGACGCTCTTAAAATTCGTATTACTGCAGCTCCAGTGGCGGGGGCGGCAAACAAGCACTTGCTCAAACTTCTGTCCAAAAAACTCAGGGTTGCCAAGAGTCAAATAAGTATTGCCTCAGGTGCTGCCTCCAAGGTCAAGAGCATTGCTATCGAGGGAATATCGGCAGAAAAGGTGCGACAACGACTCACAAAGTAGCAATTGAAGAAATCTTAAATTCGCAATCCGCAATCCGCAATCCGAAATCTCCCAAGCTCTTTATCCCTTGTTCTACTCTTGCCCTTGTGGTAATAGGGCAGGAGCAGGAGGAACCAGCCATGCGGGACAGAATGGAGCCCGTCCAGGTCAAGTGCCCCAAGTGTAAACGAACTCAGATAGTCTACATCCCAGAAGAGGACATTCCCGATTGCCCTGATTGCAAAGTCCAGATGAACATTGAAGAGCTTCTGGATGAGGGAAAGTCGTATTAATCAATTTGGCGGAGGGGTAGAGGGAAACATCCAACTGCCCCTCTTTCCGAACCATTAGACAAAGGAGGTTCGCATGAAAAGATTTATGATTGTTGTGGCGATTGTCTTGGCAATTTTCCTATATTTTTCTCAGGCACAGGTGTTGGCGGCCGATATTGATCTAGCAAAGAAGTCTACCCTGGAGACCATTCTCAAGCGTGGTGAGCTTCGGGTTGGTTTCGAGTCCGGCTACATGCCCTTTGAGATGACAGACAAAAAAGGGAACTTTGTCGGGTTCGATATTGACATGGCCAAAGAGATGGCTAAGGCTATGGGAGTCAAATTTGTCCCGGTAAACACCGCTTGGGATGGTATCATTCCCGCTTTAACAACAAATAAGTTCGACATCATCATGAGCGGCATGACTATAACCCAGGAACGCAACCTCAAGGTCAACTTCGCCGATCCCTATATTGTGGTTGGGCAGACCATACTCTTGGCAAAAAAACACGAAGGTAAGGTGAAATATTACAAAGACTTAAACAATGGAAAATACACTATAACCTCCAAGTTGGGAACCACCGGCGAGCAGGCAGTAAAACGGTTGATGCCCAGAGCGAATTATAAGTCTTTCGAGACCGAGCCTGAAGCCGCTTTAGAGGTGGTCAATGGCAAAGCTGACGCCTTCGTCTATGACCTGCCATACTGCGTGGTGTTCAATGCCCAGCAAGGCGCAGGCAAGCTTGTATTTCTGGACAAGCCCTTTACCTTTGAACCGTTGGCCTGGGCCATCAATAAAGGTGATCCGGACTTCTTGAACTGGTTGAATAACTTTCTCAGGCAGGTGAAAAACGACGGCCGTTACGAACGGATCTACAACAAGTGGATAAAAGGTACAGATTGGATTGCAGACGTTCAGTAGCACTTACCCAAAAGAACAAGAGTGATAAGATAGACGCCTTCGGCCGATATTATAGGGGGCTGGCGGTCATTGACTGATCGCCACCCCCCGTTGTTGTCATGAGGTCGCTTGTTTCAACCCTTGCCTCCATGGCAATCTCCCGGGACCAAACTTACCGCTGCCGCATGAAAGAAAGAGGGATTACCTAAGGGACAAAACGGTGAAGACAGGCAATTTTTCCATAACCGATTATCTTCGCACCAGAGGGTGGCGCCACATTTCTGTCGGCCTGTTCTTTGTGATGATGGGGCTAGTTGTTTTTGGTCTTTTTTTTGCCACCAAGAAGGTGGAGTATGTCTGGCGCTGGTACCGAGTACCCAGGTACTTTGTCTACAAGGACAAGATCGAGATCAAGGCAGAGATCGAGGGAGAGGTAGCCTCCATTGTATCGAAAGGAGAAGAGGTAGAAGTAACGGTTCGCGGTGCAGATGAACAAGAGGTTTATCCTTTACCGGCAACGTCTTTAAGAGTTGGCGAGGGGGATTTCATTTACTTTGGTGATGTCTTGGGTTCCTACGAGAAATGGAAGGTTGGCATTCTGGTTGAAGGACTCTGGATCACCCTGAAAGTGAGTGTAATTGCGGTATTGCTTGGAATTGTAATAGGCCTCTTTACAGGTCTGGCCAGAATCTCCAAAAATCCTGCCCTGAGGTGGACAGCGATTACCTACATTGAACTCGTACGGGGTTCACCTCTTCTTGTCCAGATTTTTATCTGGTATTTCGTCCTGGGGACCATGTTCAATACCTTGCTGGCCAAACAGGGTCTGGGCCAACTTTCGCCCCTCTGGTATGGTGTGGCAGCCCTGGCAGTATTTGCCGGGGCTTACGTAGCCGAGATCGTCCGAGCCGGTATCCAATCAATACACCGGGGACAGATGGAAGCTGCCCGCTCTTTGGGTATGACCTATCCCCAGTCTATGCGCTACATTATCTTGCCGCAAGCATTTCGGCGCATTCTACCGCCATTGGCAGGTCAGTTCATCAGCCTGATCAAAGACTCATCCCTGCTGGGCATTATTGCCGTCCGTGAACTCACCAAGGCAACCAGGGAAGTGGTCACCACCAGCCTGCAGCCCTTTGAGCTCTGGTTCATCTGCGCTTTGCTCTACTTGGTGCTGACCTTTGCACTGTCCATGTTCGTCCAATACCTGGAAAGGAGGACTGCAATCGGTGGTTAGGGCGGAAAACGTTTGCAAGACCTTCTATACCACCCACAAGGTTGAGGCCCTGGTCGATGTTTCATGCCAAATTGATAAGGGCGATGTGGTGGTGATTATCGGCCCGTCGGGGTCGGGCAAGAGCACATTGCTGCGCTGTCTGAATATGCTGGAGAAGGCTGACAAAGGCCATATCTTTATAGACGGGGTTGATATTCTCGACCCCAAGACCAATATCAACAAAGTCAGAGAAGAAATGGGGATGGTCTTTCAGTCCTTCAACCTCTTTCGCCACAAGACGGCCATGGGCAATTTGACCCTGGCGCAGATGGTGGTGCGCAAGCGCTCCAAAAAAGAGGCTGAAGAAAGGGCCATGGCGCTTCTGCAAAAGGTGGGCATTCCTGACAAGGTGGACTCTTATCCGGACAGTCTTTCAGGCGGACAGCAGCAAAGGGTTGCCATAGCCAGGGCTCTGGCCATGGATCCCAAGGTTATGCTATTCGACGAGCCTACCTCAGCCCTGGATCCCGAAATGATCGGGGAAGTTTTGGATGTCATGAAGACTCTAGCCCGGGAAGGTATGACCATGGTGGTGGTAACCCATGAGATGGGTTTCGCCCGGGAGGTGGCAGATAGGGTAATTTTTATGGACGAAGGCAAGATTGTCGAGGAGGGCTCACCAGAACACTTCTTCAAAGACCCCACTCATGAACGCACCAAGCTATTCCTGAGTCAAATCCTCTAAAGTGGGGATTTGAAAAGGCATAGGGCATAGAGCTGGAATATTTCGGATTGTGGATTGTGGATTTCGGATTTGAGATATGAGATTATTGGCTGCCTGCTGCTTGCTGCAATCTGCCTGCTGTTGTCTGTCCTCTGTCCTCCGACCTTTGTCGTCTGACTTCTGATCTCTGACCTCTCAGCTGTTGCGCTCTGCCCTAGATCAATTCAGAAAAACCTGCCGGTATTCACCGATGGATTCCATCACCTGCCCGGCACCGCGGGTGACTGTGGTCAAGGGATCATCTTCCACCTTAACAGGGAGCTGTAGTAACTCGCTCAACAGGATATCCAATCCCCTGAGAAGAGCGCCACCCCCAGCCAGCCAGACACCATTTTCGGCAATATCGGCAGCCAATTCTGGTGGCGTCTTTTCAAAAGTCCGCTTGACACTTTCAATGATGACGTTGACAGGTTCTGTCAGGGCGAGCCTGATCTCCTGATCGTTCACCTGGAATGTTCTGGGTATACCCGTGAGGATCTCCTTGCCGGACACATTCGCAGCAATGGTTTCGGGAAGCGGACAAGCAGAGCCGATTTCAAGTTTAATCCGCTCTGCCTCGTTTTCTCCTATGGCGATTTGGTGATGTTGTTGGATGTAGCGGATAATGGCCTCGTTCGCCTCGTCTCCAGCCACTCGTACCGATTCTGCATAAGCTACGGCAGAGAGCGAGATCACCGCCACCTCAGTGGTGCCGCCGCCTATATCCACGATCATATTGCCCATGGGCTTTCCTATGGGGAGACCGGCGCCGATGGCGGCCGCCATGGGTTCCTCGATGAGATGCACCTGCCGTGCCCCTGCTTGCTCAGCCGCTTCGATAACCGCGCGCTTTTCCACCTGAGTAATGCCTGTGGGTACTGCAACTATTAGCCGGGGCCGGAACAGGTAAGATCGCCTTTGCACCCTGTTAAGAAAATATTTGATCATAACGTTAGTTACTTCAAAGTCGGCGATCACCCCGTCTTTCATGGGACGAATGGCCACGATCTTTTGGGGAGTGCGGCCCAGATACTCCTTGGCCTCATTGCCTACCGCGATAACCCGGCCCGTATTTCGGCTAAGAGCCACAACTGAAGGTTCATTGAGCATAATCCCTTCACCCTTCTTGTAAATAAGGGTGTTGGCAGTGCCCAGGTCCATGGCCATGTCTTTGGAAAAAAATCGAGCAAGTCCGTCCAACAGCTTCATAATCATCTACCTACCAGGAACCACTTTTCGCTGTGAGTTGTATGTTCGGTCCGTTAGCGCCTGAAAAGCCATAGTCCAAAGTTCGCGTGAAGTAGCCGCATCTCGAGGATAGAGCGCAAAACCAAATGAGGCTTCTAGCCGGGGTAGCTCATCCAAATTTTCCAAGACTTGCTGGTGCAAGGCAGTGGTTATTGCTGTGAGCTGATCGTCTATCTCGGTCTCGGTTTCATCCTCAAACAAGACGGCGAAGCGAGCTGGATCCAGACAACCCATGAGCTGTCTTTTTTTTAGCCGCTGCAACAAAGTTGAGGCGATGCGTTGGCGTAGGGTTGCCAGGTCTGGCAAGGCCACTATGGTACTCAAGGCATCAAATCCCTCTATGGCGATGATGCCCAGCCCGAGTTTAACGCTGGCCTCCTGACAGCGTTGCAGTCTTTTGCTGAGCACCCGGTTGAAAGCGTCCGTATTGCAAACCTCAGTGATTGGGTCGAGATTGCTAACGAGAGCCAATTCACGTTTGAGCGTGAAGTTTTGCAGGACAAGGGTTGCTCGCCTGACAATGGCAGTGATGGCACTTGTTTCTTCTTTGCTCCAGTTGGCTTCAGTACGACGGATAAAGGCAATTACGCCTCCAACATCATCCGCTTCCCAGGCAAGTGGCATGCCGATCAGAGCACCTATGGTGCCGATGCCGTCCCTGGGACCAAAAAGAAAAGGTATTCGAGTTCGGGAGCGAAACTTGGGAATGACTAAGGTCTTGCGATTCTGGAAAATCCACCCCATGATTCCTTCGCTGGCAGGGCGGGAACTCTTCAGCAAAGCCGCAGGCATACTCCCTGAGGCGGCAACAGGCTGCAAAAACTTTCCTTCCTTTACGGGCACGGCCACCACACCAGCATCGGCTTTCAGGTATGGACAGGCAGCATCCAGCAAACGGGTGAGATAAGGAACTGGATCGTCAGTATCGGCCGGTAGGGCATCGGCGCGGCGCCAAAAAGTCAAGAGTTCACGCTGAATCTCGTGACGATGGCCCTCCAGTTCTGCACCAAGGGTGTTGCTGACAACGGTGGCAAAGCCCGAGAGGAGTTTCTGGTCCTTGTTGGTAAAGACATACTGGCGTTTGCTGTCCACACAGAGGACTCCCCTGCGTCTATCCAGAGGCACAGCTAAAAAAGACTTGATATTCTCGTCGCTCTGGTAATATGGAAGGCTTTTGGTGACACGTTCGAAGTGATCCATGGTGAGCGGCTGATTGTTTTTCGCCACCCAGCCGATCAGACTTCCATCCTCGGGCGAGCATTGTGCGTTGGCAATAATATGTTTGCTGAGGCTATGATACGCCCTCAAGGCTAGAACTTTGTTGCGATCATCATACACAAAGACCGCCGCCGTATAAGCATCCAGACAGTTACTCATAAGAGCAGCAATGTCATTGAGTTCGCGATTAACCGACATTTTTACCTTTGGGCGGGAGATACGGGAATGTAAGAGAAGCGTACTCAGTAGCCGTGCCTGTTCGGGACATAAGCCTACCGAGATTGGTAATTGTTACCGGATGTTATCTCATTCCTGGTCAAGGTCCGGTCCATGAATAAACTATTTCAGAAATTGTGTCAACCACTAAAAGTTTGCTCCTCCTGTTGTAAAGTCAAAAGGGCACGGCGCTCGGCGCACTAAGCACTGAAGCAAATCCCCAAACAAGTCACATGGTGCCTAGTGTCTAGTCCCTAGTGCCTATTTTAGAGTATGATTGTTGTCCAATGCTGATAAATACCAACAAACAAGCACACGGTGACGGTTGTAAAATATTACCAAATAAGATAAGGACTGGGTGATTGCTAAGGAGGATTGGATGGCTAAGATTCGCGTGATGCCGGAAGCGCTCGCCAACAAAATTGCCGCCGGTGAGGTGGTGGAAAGGCCGGCTTCGGTGGTCAAAGAGCTAGTGGAAAACGGTGTAGATGCCGAAGCTCGAAGGATCACCATTGAGCTTCATGGCTCAGGCTGTCGCACCATTCGGGTGGTAGACGATGGCATTGGTATGGAGGAGGACGACGTTCTTCTGGCCCTGGAGCGGCATGCCACCAGCAAGATTACTAGTGACGCAGATCTGGCTGCCATTCAAACCCTAGGATTTCGTGGTGAAGCCCTGCCAAGTCTGGCGGCGGTTTCCAGGTTCGAGCTCAAGAGTAGGACCAGAGAATCCAATGTGGGTACCCACGTACGCGTTGCCGCCGGGGTCATCAAGGATGTCAGCGAGTGTGGCTGCCCACCCGGAACCGAGGTATGGGTTCGTGATTTATTTTTCAACCAACCGGCGCGGCGGAAGTTTCTAAAAAAGGAGCAGACCGAATTTGGTCATGTGGTGGACACCCTAACCAGGCTGGCCTTGGGCCGACCGGATATACACTTCTCTCTTTGCCGGAAAAACCGCCAGGTCCATGAGTGGCCGGTGGCCAAAGATTTGCGCCAGCGTTTAGCACAGATCTTTCCTAAGGGGCTGACGGAATCATGGCTCGCCTTGTCCCACCGGCAGGGTTCATTGAGTATTTCAGGATATCTGAGTCCACCTGAGGTGCATAGATCAAACAGTCGCATGCTCTTTCTTTATGTAAATGGCAGAGCAGTATGGGACCGACTTCTAAGGATAGCGCTGTTGGAAGCTTACCGAACCCTGCTCCCCAAGGGGCAGTTCCCCCTGGGGGTACTTCTGCTGGAACTGCCCACAGAACTTGTGGATGTGAACGTGCATCCAGCCAAGGCTGAAGTGCGTTTTCAAGATCCACAGACTCTTTGCAGGGCAGTAACGCGTACGGCGCAAGCCAGCCTAACAGGCATGGAAAAGGAGCGATGGACGCGACCTCTGGCCGTAAGCCCCGGGCTAACCCCTGCTGCCGCCCCGGTACAGCCAGGGTTTGAGCCGATTTGGCGGGAAGCGCAGGAGGTTGCTGAAGCGCTGCTGCCAGCCTATGAATCGCACCAAACCATGGCAGCCGAGTTCCCAGCAGATGAGGAAACTCCCATCCCTTCGGAGCGACAACCGGAACTGGGGACTTTTTTCGGGGACCTGACAATAATCGGTCAACTCCACCAATCTTACATTCTTTGCGAGGCCCCTGATGGTTTAGTGCTGATTGATCAACATGCAGCCCACGAGCGCATATTTTTTGAAATTTTCCACAAAGAGGCGGCTGTGGGGCAGCTGGCCAGCCAGATTCTGATGGTTCCAGAGACCATAGAGGTTACCGCTGAGGAGGCCGCCTGGCTGGAGGATTCGTTGCCGCTATTCGAACGGTTGGGATTCAGGCTGGATTTCTTCGGTAGTCATACCTTTGTGGTGCGGGCGGTACCGGCGATGGCGTTGCGGCGAGAGCCGCTAAATCTGCTGCTAGATCTGGTGGCTACCGGCTGCAAAGGGATAAGTTCTCCAACACCCGAATCGCTGCTCGAAAATCTGTTGCAATCCATGGCCTGCCGTGTCGCCATCAAGGCGGGCCAGCGGTTGGGAAAACAAGAAATGTCAGCGCTGTTGCGGCAGCTCGACGGACTGGATCGTTGCTCGACTTGTCCGCACGGTCGCCCACTTTGGTGGAAGCTTACAGTGGGTGAAGTTGAACGGATGTTCGGGAGAAGCTGAGCAGAGCGCTCGACGTTCGGCTCGCTAGGCACTAAGCACTAAGAACTAGGCACTACCGGTCACAGTTTCAATGCGTTGCGGTGCCTAGTCCCTAGTGTCTTCTTGGGGTTCGTTATCGAAGGTGCAAGAATAGACAATATGGACGACGAAAAGCCCAAAGTAATAGCGGTGATGGGACCTACCGCGGTGGGAAAGAGTAGGCTTGTTCTGCAATTGGCCAGGGATTGCGGCGGTGAGATTGTCAACGCCGATTCCATGCAGATTTATCGTTTTCTTGACATCGGCACCGCCAAACCCAAGCCGGAGGACAGGGCAGAAATACCTCATCACCTCCTGGATATTGTGGATCCTGATGATGACTTTGATGCGAACCGTTACAGTCAGCTGGCCAGAGAAGTGATTGGGAATTTGGCAAGAGAGGGCGTACCAGCCATTGTGGTGGGTGGTACCGGTCTCTACCTGAAGGCAATATTTCATGGACTTTTCCCAGGGGCTCCCAGTAACAGGGTGGTGAGGCAGCGCTTGCGTGCTGAGGCGGAGATAGATGGTGGCATCGGTCTTTACCAAAGGCTTACGGAGGTTGATCCGGTCACTGCGAAGCGGCTACATCCGCACGACCTTTTTCGGATTATCCGAGCTCTAGAGGTGTGGGAATGCAGTGGTAAGCCAGTGTCTGAACTCCACCAAGAACACGGTTTTCGGGAGCGACCCTTCCACACCCTGAAAATTGGCCTGCATCGTCCGCGCGCCGAACTCTATGAGCGGATCAACAAGCGAGTAGAGACAATGATGGCTGAGGGTTTCTTGGGGGAGGTCAAAGAACTTCTGGATCGGGGCTACGGACCGCACCTCAAAAGCATGCAGGCTTTGGGCTACAGGCACCTTGTCCAGTACCTAACGAACGGATTGGACCTGACCGAGGCCTTGCGGATGATGAAGCGGGATACACGCCACTATGCCAAGAGACAAATGACCTGGTTTAGTAGAGATCCTGAGATTCGGTGGTTTCATCCAGAAGAGATTGAGAGCATTTTAAGGCTGGCGCGGGAGTTTCAGAATCAATCGGGATGAGAACTTAACGGTCAGCTTTAAGGCGTTCGAGAGGCAATAATCGTTTTTGAGGATAAACCTCTAATTTGCACGATTGTTGCACCTTTGTCCGACCGATTCAGATCTTGTGATTTGGGTCTAGTCTCAGGTCACAGATACACAACGGTTACTGCTCGGTCCACAATGCTTAATCCGCGCAGCGAGAGGGGCTCCTGCGCTCAGACAAAAGAGTTGACAAAACCCCTAAGTATCTATACAAACTGGGTAGTTATTCCAAGATTTGGCGCACTTGCAAGAAGATATTTGAAACCAAAGAGGACGGTTTCACATGGCATTGAAGGGAAATATTGAAACCTTTTATCTTTCTAGCATCCTCCAGTTGTTGTCCGGGGACAAGAAGACCGGCATTCTCACCATAGGCGATAAGGGTCGAATCGTACGAGTTTTTATCAAAAACGGGAACATCGTCTATGCAATCGGCAGCCAGAAAGAGGTAAGGTTAGGCTATCTTCTCCGCACCAAGGGTATCATCTCCGCTGAAGAGCTCCAGAAGGCGCTGACCCTGGCCAAGCAGAGGAAAGAAAGGCTGGGTAAGATCCTGGTGGAGAAAGGCTATATCTCCCTCGAGACACTGAAAAAATTTATCCATCAACAGGTGAGAGATATTCTCTACGATCTATTTTTGTGGAAAAGGGGTGATTTCGAGTATGTAGACCAGGAGCTCAACCTGGATGAGGAGTTTCTTACTGAGTTAAACCACATGGAAGTTATTCTGGAGGGCACCCGCCGGGTGGACGAATGGGAAATCCTTAAGAAAAATATTCCTAATCCCCAGATGGTCTTCAGAATCAACAGGAGTGTGGAGAAAAAGCGAGATGCGGTTAATCTAACCGCCAACGAGTGGCGCATCATATCGCTGGTGGACGGGAGTAGAACCGTACAACAAATCGTTGCCGACAGCGGCCACGATGAGTTTGTTGTGTATCGCATGATAAATTCCCTGATTTCCTCAGGGCTTATCGAAAAGGGCAAGGCTGTCGCTGTTAGTGTTCCCAGCGGCAAAAATGAGGTTCCAGGAATAATCCAGATCTACCACCAGGTGCTGGTGAACATGTTGAAACCCATGGAAAAGGCAATGGGCAATCGCGCCCACGGTCTTTTGGAAGAGGCCAAAGCTCAGGTACCCGCCAAGTACGCGGGGTTGCTGCGCGGTTATGATTGCAAAAAGGACGCCAAGAGCAACATCAAACTGGTCCTCCATGCTGCAGGCGACTCACCCCCCAGCAATAATGATTTGCTTAACGGTTTCAATGCCTGGATTCTTGCCATACTCCATAAACAGAAGGAAGTTCTGAACGAGCAGGCTGTGATGTCCACCCTCAAGGAATTGGCCAGTCCGGATGCGGCTTGGCAGAAACAGCCTGGGAGGTCCGATCTAAAAGGAGCCATTTTAAGCGCTGTTGTTCAGACGGTGGAGCAGTTTCAAAAAGAAGCAGGCATAATTGAGAAAGGTAAAGAAAAAGGCAGCGGCATCCTCTCTTTTCTTAAACGCAAGTAGTCATCTGTCAGTAGCCACCCTTCATTCCTCCATTCCTGCAAAGCACATCCCGCATTAGAATTGGCGTGGGTCACCGAAAAATGGCCGGGTCATTTGATAAATGACTGTGACCATTGACCGTTGACCAATGACTACTGACGGTTGACAAATGACAATCGTTTAGACATTTATTTTTTCCAGAGCTAAATCCAGCTCTGTGGGGGTGCGCCAGCGCTTTTTGGGATCTTTGTGGAGACATTTAAGAATGGCTTCATCCAGTTTGGCAGGAATACTCGAGATGAACACCCGCGGGGGCACCGGGTATTTCTCACTGTGCTGTTTCTTGAAGTCTTCTGGCGATGGCCCTTTAAAGGGCAATTTACCGGTAATCGCTTTGTAGAAAACGAGACCAAAGGAGTAGATATCTGCGGCCTGCTTCATTTTATCTGGCATCCGCACTGGAGAGCGATGGAACTGTTCGGGCGCCATATAGGCCAGCTGGTAAACGGAAATTTCTTGATAGCTCTGGTTCAGATTCAGCATTCGATTCAGCCCGGTGACAAGCCCGAAATCGGAAACCTTAGCTTTGGTGATATCGTCCCTAATGGTCACCCTTTGGGGATTCAAGGCAAGATGGAATATCTTTCTAAGGATATCGTCGGTGCCACGGTGGGAGTGGGCATATGCTAGAGCGTTAAGCAGGCATCTGGCTAGGCTGACCGCTTCGGCTATTGGCAATTTAGTTTTCTCTTTGAGCAGCTGATGCAAGGTGATTTGAAAATCTTCCATGATGAGATAGTATCGGCCCTCGCTCTCGGCCAAATCGAGCACTCGAGAAATATTGCGGTTTTCCATGGCTATTTGCTCTTGAGCCCACTTGACAATGAAATCTTTGACCTTGTCTCCAGCGGACAGCTCGGGCATCAGGGTCTTGGCAATGCGCAGAGTGCCGCTGGGAACCTCGCTGATTCTAAAAATCTGATGGACCTCGTCCTGTCCGAGTTTTTCCTGAATCTGATACTGCAGTTTTTCATCCACTCGGAGGCTGAGTAAAGCTTTGCCCCGGGAGATAAGGGGCCCCTTGGCCTGGGTTTCCACTTTGGCAACAATTGCCTCATGATATGGATCAATGGCAGCAGCGCGCTGGAAATAGTCTTTCGCCTGATCGTATAAGTTCTTCTTTTCAAAAACTCTGCCAAGCAGATAGTAATATTTGAAGGTCTCAGGCCCGGGTTCGCTGGACTTTGCCCAGGAGAGCGCATCTTCCATTAGCTCCAAGAGGCGATCATAGTCTTGTCGTTGGAACAGAGCCTCTCCCAGTTCATTTAGGGCAATCAACTTGAGAGGAGAATCCTCCAGCATCACTTCCAAGTACTCGCTAGCCGCATCATCGATTTGGCCTGCTTGGAGGAGGTGGCGTGCGAACTTGAGTTTGACATCAGCTCCACCCTTCTTGTCATCGAGCATTTGCCTATAGATGGCTGATAGCTGCTGAGAAGCATCTGAGTTGCCTGGATCTTTCTGCAGTATTTGCTCGTAAAGAGGCACCAGATTTTCTAGTGGAACCTGATGCTCCCGCTTTACAAGGTTCAATGTTTGAATGGCTTTCGAGAACTGCTCATTCTTAAGGTGGAGCTTAACCATATTAAGATTATAGCGATGGTCCTCCTTGGCCAGACTCTTAACCTTATTTGCTGCCATTGAATCTTTCGGATCACTTGCAGCCAGTTGCTCATAGCCTTCGAGTGCCTTGGCCGTGTCACCAGAGGCCTCATAGCCCTTTGCTATCTGCCGTAACAGCTGGTTACGGTCGGCGTCGCTGAGATCTTTGCTCTCGTAAGCTTCCTCGAGAACCTGGATGCCTTTCTGGTACTGAGCGAGTTGAAAATAGGCTTTGCCAATCTCTAGAGAACATTCAACTGGTTGGAATCCTAGCTCTGCTGCTTGCTGGAACTCTTGGATGGCGTCGGCAAACATGCCGATGTCCAGAAATGCTTGCCCCCGATTGAAGGCTGCATTCCCTTCGCCTTCTTGGATGGCAGCTGGCTTTGCTGGTTCGGCTTCCATGGGTTGGCCATGGAATTCCGCCTCTTGTCTGTCTATGATCGCCAACTGCTCCTGAATAAATCCACGGCGATCTTCATGGGAACTATGGGTGGCAGGATCAGCGGCAGCTCCTTTCGGGACAGGCCCCAGTTCATTTAGAAGCTTCTTATAGATCTGGCGGGCTTCTTCAAAGAGGCCCTGGGTCAGATAGAGTTCGGCCTCCTGGATCCTTTCTTGGATCTCAGAAAGGCCATTGGCATTGGGCTGGTTAGTGTTTTTTGGCTGCATGGTCAGAGACGACGCTGGGCAACTGTCCTGTTAATATGGGTGGAGGCAGGTTGTGTAGGCCTGTGGTGGTCTATGGGAGCACGTAGTCCGGATCAATTAAATTAATCTCAAAGTCTCCTTCGATGGTGGCTGCGCCACTCACCTCTCCGGCTAGGCCAGCTTTTCGGTAACCTTTGACCTCATAAGGCGTTTTTTGTATGACCTCATCAGTAAACAAGGCACCGTGGCGTTCACCATTACTGAGCAGGACAATGCCTCGGGCGGGGGCTATTGCGTCGGAATCATCACTGCCCAGAGTCTCCGGACTGAGAGTAATAATAGGAAATTGTATTTTTTTCAAATCCTTGACTTTCAGATCCGCGAGTGGTCCAGTGACACCCTTTTTGATGCTACGGAAAAGAGCTTTGAAATCAGCCAGTCTCACGTACCCTCTCTTGCGGAAACTCTTAACCTTACCCTTGGAGACCTTGAATGCGTTGGTGACCACCTCCGTGGGGATGCCCAGCGTATTGTTAGCCACATCGGCAAGATAGATGGTTGCCTCTGCAGGGGGCGCCCCAAGGGAGGGCTCAGGCGGTGCCTCCTCAACCAGCTCCAGTAAAGGTTCAGACCCCAAAGATTCCATGGTTTCTTCGGACTCAAAAGCGAACTCTGCGGTGTCCTCCCCGGTATCCCTGGAAGCAATGGACTCACGGCCGGGCGTCGGTCCCACAGGGAGGCCACCAAGGCTTTTCTGCAATTTGGTCGCGGCTTGACTAAACTTCTCAACGGCATCATGGATTGTTCTTACCTGCGAATCAATTTCAGCCTGGCTTTCCGGGTCAAGAGCTTCCCCTTGTTGCTGGCCTAAACTCTGCTCTAGTTTAGTCAACACCTCTGCTAAATTGCGAGAAAGTTCCCGAGCGGTGGTCAGCTTGTCTTGCATGCTCCTATGGACAACGTCGAAATGTTTTTCGACTTTCCCCAGAGCCGGCTTGCCGGACATCACTCTTAGTATGCGGCCAAAAAAGTTGCTGGTCTCCTGGGTTAATTCATCCAGGGCATCGGTAAGCTGTCTATTTTGTTTCCTTGCTTCCTGGGTAAATTGCTGCAAGGGAGCTGGGATGTCGGCCCTAGCCGCGGGAGCGATTTCCGTGGGCTCCAACGACGGTTCCAAGACCGGTACTTCTTCGCTAATTTCTTCCAGTATGGGTTCTTCAGCGGGGAGTGCTTCCAGAGTCGGCTCCTCTTCGGGAGGTTCCACCGGAGTCGGTTCTTCGGCGAATAGTTCTTCAAGAGACGGCTCTTCCTCGGGAGGAGGTTCGAAGACGATTTCTTCCTCGCTAATTTCTTCCAGTGTGGGTTCTTCGGCGGGAAATGCTTCCAGAGTCGGCTCCTCTCCGGGAGGTTCCACCGGAGTCGGTTCTTCTTCGATTAGCTCTTCGAGCGGTGGTTCTTCCGGGTGGATTTCTTCTAAGACGGGTTCTTCCGCGGAAATTTCCTCCAGGATAGGTTCTTCTTCAATTAGCTCTTCGAGCGGTGGTTCTTCCGGGTGGATTTCTTCTAAGACGGGTTCTTCCGCGGAAATTTCCTCTGGAACAGGCTCCTCAACAGGCAAATCTTCTGCCGGTCTAAGACGCTGAATCTCTGCCTTGACCCGCCGGAATTGACCGAGCAATTTGTCCATGACTTGGGTGCGCTCGCCCTCTGTAGGCGGTGGCTCTCGCAGGAAGAGTTCGAGACCTCGTGTGGCAGCGTGCAGAAACTGGACAGAAATGGGAGTAGCTGATGCCTTTGCGGCACGAAGGTATTGGAGGACGCCCAACGACATCTTGATCAAGGCCGTACTGTGACGGTCATCACTAACCATTTCATTGACGGCCTGGAGCTCTTTTTCAAAGCTTTCGATATTTGCAGCACTTATCTCCCAATCTAGTGTCAGGAGACTTTCCTTCAATGGTCCCAATGAATCAACTTCGGGTTCAGCCGGTGTTTCAAGAACCGGTTCTTCAGCTGGTTCTTCTCTAGGCTCTGGGACAGATTCTTTCGGTGGTGCCTCCTCAGCAATCGAAGGCTCTGGTGCCTTACCCTTCTTTACGAAGAGTTCGTCTATGGCCTTGTCAATATCGGCCTCAAGCTCGTCAGCATCAACGCCTGCCAAGGGGTCGTCGGTAATATCCATGTGCCCCTCCTTGTGGGAACTGACGGTTGTTAGCGGGAAAGAAGCTTACGGCTCACATATTTCACCGTCCGTTTGCTTATCTCCCTCAAGGTCTCAAATACGCCGTCACCCTTTAAAGCGCTGCCAGTAAACCAAGGGACCTGGAGTTCCTGATTGAGGTCTTCCTCCATCTCCTCTACGGAGAGGATGGGTATATTGGAACCACCAAGGTCTCTCTTGTTGTACTGAAGCACTAAGGGGATCTCTTTGATATCAATGTTGTCCTCAGCAAGATTCTGCCTCAGATTTTCAAGACTCTCAACATTCTTCTCTTTCTGTACTCTGAGAGAATCCGCCACAAATACAATACCATCCACCCCCTTAAGCACCAATTTACGGGTAGCGTTATACATCACCTGCCCAGGTACGGTATAGAGCTGGATCTTGATGCTCAGTCCTTGAATCTTGCCAAGAGCCAAGGGGAGGAAGTCAAAAAACAAAGTTCGATCACCCTTGGTGTCGATGGTAACCATCTTGCCGCGAACAGCTTCGGTCATCGCCTGGTGG
The DNA here is from genome assembly GCA_050124835.1 of Syntrophobacterales bacterium. Taxonomy (GTDB): domain Bacteria; phylum Desulfobacterota; class Syntrophobacteria; order BM002; family BM002; genus BM002. The sequence goes on from JASFEM010000010.1 coordinate 19,297, forward strand.
ATGTAAAGTAGATTGGTGGTCTTACCCCCTCTTCCAGGACCGTAATAGACGACCTTACACTGTACCTCGTTCTTGCTCAGATCAATGAATGACAAGTTTACTGCTCTCCGCCCAGAATGGGTATCAGCTGGTCAGTCACTTTAGCGGTATTTAATCGAATCAACCCCAAAGACACATCTTTACCAAAAAGGGTGATTAGGATAAAGCCCTTGCCCACTTTAGTGAAGTGGATATTTTCGTTTTTACCTTTATGAAAGAGGAGGGCGAAATCATCCTCCCCAATAAGCTTGGCAATTTCAGCAGTTGCGCCGAAATTGGCCGCCGAAAGCGCGGCCAGAGCCACAACATCTAGATTGGCGGGATCTCCGCGATTGACGATAAGGTTGCCTGAGCGGTCAACCAGAAGGACGCAATCAGCACCAGCTCGCAAAAGATCTTCATCAAGAACATTGATGATATTGTCGATCGATTCTTTAGATAAAACGAGATCCATACCCACCCCGCTTTCCTCGGCCTCCGAAAAGCTCAGCGCAGCGATTTACACGTATGCTTTCAATTTCGCTACTAAAATAGGTCACGGTATCTATAGCAGCATATCTACCAAAATGCAAATATTTTTTTCCAGTAATGCCGCATGCCTGCAGGAATCATGCCGTCAAGACTTCTCCGGTTGAACCTCTCAATCCAACAAACGGCGGAGATCTATCAGTTCCTGTTTTATTTCCTCTAAAGCTTGGTCATGCGATGGACGAGGAGAACGGGGTTGAAGCTTTTTGCGGGCACCGGCGATGGTGTATTTTTCTTGATGAAGCAGGTTTTTGATCTTCAAGAGCATCTCAACATCTCGCCGGCGGTAGACGCGCTGTTTTGATGGGGCACGCCGCGGTCGGACCCAGGAAAACTCTCTTTCCCAATACCGCAGCACATGGGTGGGAACACCTACGATTTGGCTCACTTCTCCTATCTTGAAAAAACGCTTATTGGGAATGGTGTCTGTCATAACGGTATCCACGCACTCCAAGGTCATAGCCAACAAACTTAGGGGTTAAAGACTGGTGGTTCCAGCCGCAAAATTCCAATGGTATTGTTCAATGGCTTTGCCATTCCATTATTCCACTCTTCCAATTATATTTATCGCCGTCCCTCTGGAGGCAGGTCGGTCCTCGTTGCCTGGGTTCTTTAATGTTGTACGAAATGCAGCAGCATTGCCAAGACACTCAAGCAAAAATCACGAGCGCAACTGGGCTCGGAATTCTTCGATTACCTTTTGGCTGAAATCGGTGTGGATCTCATTTACCTCCAAGTCAGTGAGGCTTCGTTGGGTGGATCTGTAAGTGATGCGAAAGGCCAAGCTCTTTTGGTCTTTTCCCACCTGATTGCCACGATATTGATCGAAGAGAAAAATGGATTCAGCGTATTGTGGACGATGTTCTTGGAGATAGTCAAGCAAATCTTGAGCGGCGACGGAATCAGAAACGACAATGGCCAGGTCCCGATTAACTGCAGGAAATCTGGGTAGAGGTTCGAATGTTTTATCTGCTGCTACTTTTTCCAGGAAGAGATCGAAGTCCATGTCGAAAAGAAACACAGGACCTTTGAGGTCATACCACTGCATCAACTGGGGGTGGACCTCACCCACGTCGCCCAAATGGGTGTCAGCAAGAAGAATACGGGCACCATGGCCTGGTCTCAAATAGGGGGCTGGATCCGTTGTACTCCAGCGAATACCTGCGATTCCGTGGCCTAAGAAGAGTGCTTCGACCACGCCCTTGATGTCAAAGAAATCAACTGTCGAAGCTGGCTCGTTCCATGCGGCAGGTCTGCGCAGACCCGATAGGAGGACGCATAAGTTGAAGCGCTCTTCGGGTAGTTCCTCATTCTCCCTGGGAAAGAAGATCTTGCTCAGTTCAGCGAGTCTAAGGTCGAAGTTGTTCCGACGCTGGTTTCTTGCAGCTGTTTCCAACATACCCGGTACAAGGGAGGTGCGCATCACCGCCTGATCTTCACTCAAAGGATTGCGCAGGGGAAGAAGCCGCTGGCGGGGATCACTCTCTTTCAGCTGTAACAGTTCAATGGCTCGAGGACTTATGAATGAGTAAGAGACAATCTCGCAGAAGCCAAGGCTGGCAAGGATCTGCTTGGTTTGTTGCCGGATGACTTGATCGTCTGCTGGCTTGGCTGAAACCACACGGGCAGTAGGTGAAACACTGGGAATGCGATCATATCCAGCCAACCGAGCCACCTCCTCCATGAGATCAACTTCGCGAGTCAAGTCGGCTCGGAAAGATGGTGGATCTACTATCAATAGATCTTCGTTGGCGGTACGGACTTCCAACTGGATGGACTTCAGGAGCTTACAAATTTCCTCCCTGGAGAGATCCATGCCAAGAAATCGGTTGGTCTTGGAAACTCTAAGTTGTACAGGTTCACGGCAGATGGCAGCCGGATAAACGTCAAGACGGCCCTTGGCCAGTTCGCCGTCACCGAGTTCGACCATAAGTTGGGCAGCTCGATCGAGGGCAGTTATTACCCCCTCGGGATCTACGCCCCGCTCGAATCGGTAAGATGACTCAGTGCTCAATCCAAGGGTCTTGGCGGTACGACGCGTGCCAGTGGGTTGAAAATAGGCGCTCTCAATGAGAACGGTATGGGTCTGTTCGGTAATCTCAGAGTTGAGCCCACCCATAATACCAGCCAGGGCCACACCCCGGCTTGCATCGCAGATGAGCAGCATGTCTTTCTGAAGCTGGTGGTTTTGGCCATCCAGGGTTACAAAGGTTTCCTTGGGTCGGGCCCTACGAACCACGATACGATGCCCGTCCAGACGATGGTAGTCGAAAGCGTGCAGGGGCTGACCCAATTCCAGCATTACGTAATTGGTTATATCGACGACATTGTTGATGGCCCTGACGCTCTGCGCCTCCAAAAGCTGCCGCAACCAGAGGGGAGATGGCTTGATAGTAATATTTTGAACCACCCGTGCTGCATAGCGTGGGCAAAGGTCGGGATCCTCTATGGTTACAGATGACAGGGTTTCGACAGGCGGACCGTTCTCCACGAGATCAATGGCGGGCAGCGACCAGGGTACTCCGAAGAGTGCTGCAACTTCTCGCGCGATGCCCACGACGCTGAGACAGTCGGCACGATTTGGAGTTATACCGATATCCAGCACGATGTCCTCAAGCTCGAGAGCTTCGGCAAGAGGTGTCCCAGGGACCAGGTGGGAAGGGAGGATCATGACTCCACTGCCGTCCTCTCCTAGACCCAGTTCCAGTTCCGAGCAAATCATACCCTGGGAGAGTACACCGTGAATCTCGGCCACACTGATCTCGGCGCCATCAGCCAATGAGGCCCCATCCAACCCAAGCGGCACAATCTGTCCTTCAGCCACATTTGGTGCGCCACAGACGACATCATAAGTTCGTTCAGATCCCTGCACCTCACATACCTTAAGATGGTCGACGGTGGGATGCTTTTTGATGCTTTGGATACGGCCGACTACCATCCGCTCCAGGCCGAAATGGTAAGGCTCCATCGCCTCCACCTCCAACCCTGCCATTGTGAGTCTGTGGGCAATCTCATCGGTCGGCGCGTCGCAATTGACAATGGAGCGGAGCCATTTGAGGCTGACCAACATAGTGAAATCCCAAGTTGAGAAAAGCTTAATTCTTGAATGTCCAACCACGCATTGTTTGCGCGGTCAGAGCTGCCGAAATCGGCTGCTCTTGGAGTGTTGGAGTATTGGAGCGTTGGAGTACTGGAAAGATTTTTAAATTCTGACAACTGTAGTGTCCACTACTCCATCACTCCACTACTCCATTGCTCCAAACTAAAACTGTTCCAAAAACCTCAAGTCGTTTTCAAAAAATAGACGGAGATCGTTGATGCCGTACTTTAGCATGGCTATGCGCTCGATGCCCATACCGAAAGCAAATCCGGTGATCTCTTCAGGATCATAGCCGACCATTTTAAAAACCTCTGGATCGACCATGCCGGAGCCCAAAATCTCCAGCCAGCCAGTTTCAGAACATACCCTGCAACCCTCACCCCGACACATGACACACTGGATGTCTACCTCAGCGCTGGGTTCGGTGAAGGGGAAAAAGCTGGGACGAAAGCGAAGGTCCACATCCTGTCCAAACATTTGGTGCACAAAAATAGTGAGGACACCCTTCAGATCAGCGAAGGAGACGTCTGTATCCACCATGAGCCCCTCCACCTGATGAAACATGGGGGTATGAGTCATATCGGAATCACAACGATATGCCTTGCCTGGTGCGATGATCCGCACTGGTGGTGGCTGTTTCTCCATAACCCGCACCTGGATGGGTGAAGTGTGGGTGCGCAACACCACATTATCGGTGATGTAAAAGGTATCTTGCATGTCCCGGGCGGGATGGTCTTTGGGGATATTGAGAGCCTCGAAGTTATAATAATCGAGCTCCACATCTGGTCCCTCAACAACCTCGAATCCCAGCCGCAAGAAAATTTCTGTGATTTCTGAGCCAACCTGGGTTATGGGGTGGAGGTGGCCAAGATACGGTGTCCTGCCTGGTAGCGAGACATCCAGGGTGGAAATTTGGGGAGCGAAAGATTTTGTCCGAGACTCGGCCTCCCGGAAGGCCTTTTCAAGATTAGCGCGGGTCTTATTCAGTATTTTCCCGAGGGCAGGACGTTCACGGGCAGGGCTTTCGCCCAATTGCTTGAACAGACGGGGAATCGTTCCCTTACGTCCCAGAATCTCAATCCGCAGCCTTTCCAGTTCCTTGGCGTCATCGATGGTTTCCAACCGCTCAAGGGTTTCCTGGAGAAGCATGTCGATTTCTTTTTCCATCATATCGATTTCCACTTGCTAGCCGGCTGTCGTGGCGCAGAATAGAGTGAACTGCACCGAGCTGTAAATCTGGCCGCCTTACCGCGCCGGAACAGTCTATTTACCCTCTAGACTGTAGCGGAGGCCGAATCCGCTCTGACGACACCGTGTATCCCTGTGCCGCTCTTTTGGGCAGCTCAAAGCCAGGGCTTGCCGCGGCGTAGCCTGGGCGAAGCCGGGTCCTTCTATTCTTGACTGTTGCCTGAGATGGGAGAGCTTAGGCGCCCCGGCGAGCTAGCTCCACGATCTGAGCAAAACCGTTGGGGTCATTGACGGCGAGATCGGCAAGCACCTTACGATCCAAATCGATTCCGGCCTTCTTGAGACCATCCATGAACCTGCTGTACGAGAGACCGTGAACCCGGGCGGCCGCGTTAATTCGGGTGATCCAGAGAGAACGGAAATGGCGTTTACGGACACGCCGATCGCGGTATGCATACTGGAGCGCCCTCTCCACATTCAAACGGGCTGCGCGCAGGAGCTTGCTGCGCGCCCCGCGATATCCCTTCGCCTGTTTAAGTATTTTCTTGCGTCGTCTTCTGGAAGAGACCGCACTGGTGGCGCGTGCCATAATGTATCCCTGTGTGTATCTAAAACCGATTTACTTCAACCAACACATTCTGACCGACCTGGTGATTTTAGATTTCAGATTTCAGATTGAAAGATGATTATTGACCGAGATGGATAAATCTAAATTCTCAAATCTAAAATCCTAGGCGTACGGTAGCAACCGTCGAATTCCTCGGACGTTGGTGGAATCAATCAGGCCAGACTTGCGCAAGTTTCGCTTCCGTTTCGCTGTCTTCCGCGTCAGCAGATGACTCTTGTAAGCTTTAGAGCGGCGAAATTTTCCGGAACCCGTAGTCTTGAAGCGCTTGGCTGCACCGCGATTTGTTTTCAGCTTTGGCATTATTTCTCCTAAGTCCCCACAAACGAAACAAGGAACATACCCTGTAGCCCCGTAATTGTCAAGATATTTTTGGAAAGCAAGGGGATAGAAAACACAATGGCGGTGGGATGCTCGCTGGCCAGTCAGCTCACACTGAGGTTCTCTTTTCAGGTGCAAACCTAGCTTAGCAAGGCAGGGTTTCGCACTCAAGTAGGGCAAGCAAGCTAACCCAAACAGAGTTAGGAACGAGGAGCAAGTATCATAGTCATGTTTCTTCCCTCGAGCTTGGGAGTTTGTTCAACCACAGCTTCTTCTTCAGTGTCCGCAACAATACGCTCGAGGACTTTTAGTCCCAGCTCGGAATGAGCGATCTCACGCCCGCGAAACATAATCGTCACCTTCGCCTTGTTCTTTTCACCGAGAAAACGTTTGATGTGACGCAGCTTAAATTGATAGTCATGCTCCTCGGTCTTTGGGCGGATTTTCACTTCCTTCACCTGGATAGTGACCTGTTTCTTCTTCGCCTCCTGTAGTTTCTTGCTTTGCAGGTACTTGTACTTGCCATAGTCCATTATTTTGCATACGGGGGGAGTAGCTTTGGGTGCCACCTCTACCAGGTCTAATTTTTCTTCGCCGGCTCGAGCCAATGCCTCTTCCAGCGGCACAATCCCCAATTGAGTACCATCCACACCTATAAGACGGACCTGGGGAGCCCTAATTCTTTGATTGACGTTCACGTGCTTGATTATTTTGCATCCCTCCTTTCTGTGATAACTTTCGAGTCTTCGTTTCGTTTTGCCCCACGTCAAGACCTAGCATGTTCCATGCCGAAAAACATCATCCAGTTTTCAGAATAAAATCAGTTACTGCATTTTCTGTTTTGACGATCTCGATAAATTCCTCCACCTCCATAAGCTTCAAGTCCTTGCCATCCCTTCGCCGGGGTGAGACTCCACCAGCCTCCACTTCTCGATCGCCGACAACTAGCATGTAAGGGATTTTCTCTAACTGTGCTTCCCTGATCTTGAAACCCAGTTTCTCGTTACGGAGGTCCTTTTCCACTCGGATGCCGGCTGCCAGGAGTTGTTGGTAAAGTTCTTCACCGTATTGTTGATGTCGATCAGTAACCGTGAGGATAATGGCCTGCACAGGTGCCAGCCAGGTGGGAAAGGCGCCAGCATAGTGCTCAATGAGTATACCAAGGAACCGCTCAATACTGCCGAGAAGCACGCGATGCAGCATCACTGGCCGGTGCTTTTCACCATCAGGGCCGATGTAGGTGAGATCAAAACGTTCGGGTAAAGTGAAGTCACACTGGATGGTGGCGCACTGCCAGCGGCGATTCAGAGCGTCTTTGAGTTTGAGGTCAATCTTTGGTCCATAGAAAGCACCCTCGCCTGCGCAGATATCATAGGGAATCTGCTTGTCTTTGAGCGCCATTTCCAGGGCGGCTGTAGCCCTATCCCAGTCCTCGTCACTGCCGATTCGTTTTTCTGGTTGGGTGCTGATCTCCATCTCGTATTCGAAGCCAAACAGGTCCATCATGTCCAAGGCGAAATCAATGATCCTCTTGATCTCGTCGTTGAGCTGTTCGGGAGTACACAGGATATGCGCGTCGTCTTGAGTGAACTGACGAACGCGCGTCAGACCATGTAGCACACCAGACTTTTCGTGACGATGCACAATGCCCATTTCAAAGTAGCGCAAGGGCAGATCGCGGTAGGAGCGAATGTCGGCTTTGTAGATCAACATGTGCGCCAGGCAATTCATGGGCTTGACGCCATAGGAGTGTCCCTCCACCTCAGTGAAGTACATGTTTTCACGGTAATGTTCGAAGTGGCCAGATCGTTTCCACATTTCGGTCTTGAGAAGTTGCGGTCCTATGGCCATCTTATAGCCGCGGCGCAGGTGCGCCTCTTTCTCGAAGGTCTCGAGGATATGGCGGAGCAAGGCCCCTTTGGGATGGTAAATCACCAGCCCTGGTCCTGCCTCGTCGCTGATGTGAAAAAGATCCAGTTCTTTTCCAAGTTTGCGGTGGTCTCTTTTGCGTGCCTCTTCGAGAACTTGCAGGTATCTTTTCAAATCCTTTTTTGAGAAAAAGGCGGTGCCGTAGATGCGCTGTAGCATGGGATTGCGCTCGTCACCACGCCAATAAGCTCCAGCAACACTAGTAAGCTTGAACGCTTTGACTTCGCTGGTATTGACCAGGTGGGGGCCCCGGCAAAGATCCAGCCAATCATTCTGGCCGTAAACCGAGACGGTAGGATCGTCCATCTCTTCCAGAATCTCCACCTTGTAGGACTCGTTACGCTCCTTGAAGAGACGTATTGCCTCTTGCCGGTCCAGTACTTGGCGGTGAACGGGTAGGGCCTGCTTGACGATCTCTTGCATTTTGGCTTCAATGCGGGGCAAATCCTCCACACTGAAGGTTTCAGGACAGTCGAAGTCGTAATAAAAGCCGTTTTCAATGGCAGGACCAATGGTAATTTTCGCCTCTGGGTAAAGGCCCTGAACCGCTTGAGCCATTACGTGCGAGGTTGTGTGGCGGAGCACCTCCAGGGCCTCGTCGCTGCTCTGCTCCAACGGCTCAATGGTACAATCCCGCTCCAGGGGCCGGTTGAGGTCAACCAGTTCACCGTCCACAATGGCGGCAACCGCAGGATTGTGCTTTCCTATTCCCAAACGTTGCAGTGCTTCACCAACACTGATACCTTTCTGCAAGCGTTGGCTATCTCCAGTCTTTAAGGCTACGCGGATCTCGTCCATAGTCTTTCCATCATCGGAAAATAAGAAAAGGCATCTGAGCCCTACCTCTCCGATGCCTCTACCTGAATCCTATTTTTCACTTCGCATGAAGGTAGTTATCAACACCTTTTACACAGGATGGTAGGCACGTGGGGATTTGAACCCCAGACCCCTACCGCGTCAAGGTAGTGCTCTCCCCCTGAGCTACGTGCCTATGAATAAAAGCCTTTATTAAGTATCAAGACAGTTGTTCACTGTCAAGCAAAATTTCCGCGGTAGCGGACCGCACTCCACGACGCGGGGACACGACGATACGGAGACGCGGCGCGCAGAAGCTAGGGGGCACGGAGCTTGAAGGGAGTCATTTGGGATTGCGGATTGCAGATTTAAAGAAAAGGTATCTGTTCCGTTTACTGTTCACCGTTCACCAGACTGAACGGCGGCAGATAAACTTTCACCCAACACTGCCAGCTGCCACCTGCTCACTGCCTGCTGTCTTTATCTTCGTTCCCCGCCGCTTGGATGATCCGCACTCCTCTAACCATGTACTGCCCCCAGGAAATGATGGTGAAGGCAGCTGTAGCCTGGAAAAGAATGCTTTTGAGAAGTGGATGGGGTGAAGCCAGGGCCGTGCCCATGGTAACAATAGCGGTAATGATCTGGGTACAGGTAGTCAACTTGCTGGCAAGCGAGGGCTTGATTTCAAAGGGCAAGTCTTGCATGAACAGAACGAATACTCCCAGAACTATGAGCACGTCGCGGCTGAGAACAATGACTGTGAGCCAGGTGGGAACCAAATTCAGGTAGGCCAGAAGAACGTAGGTTGTGGCCAGCAGCAACTTGTCCGCCAGCGGGTCGAGAAAGGCTCCCAATCTAGATTTCTGTTTATAGAGACGAGCTATCAGACCGTCTAGCCCATCGGTTACGCCAGCCACTATAAATACGACGAGGGCTTCGCTGAGCCGTTTCTCCAGAAGCAGAATCACTAGCAGAGGGGTTAGAAGTACTCGCAAGATGGTAAGGAGGTTGGGAATGGTCATCGGGGGGAGGCTTACCTTTTCCGGTGTATTCTAACAGTCACAAGGTTGTCGCCAGCCAATTCGGCACTGGTCGAGAAGGAGCCAAAGTCATAACCTGAGAGTGCGTTACTCAGGTCTCGGAGGTCTCCTGCCAGGATCAAGCCAAAAGATCCCAGATCACCGCTCAACTGAATTTGGCTGATCTCTTTAACCCCAGGGGCGCTTTGGAGGTATTCCTTGATTAGTATGAGATCACCGTAAGACTGGACTCCTATTACCTGGACAGTGGCCTCACTGGGAGTGCGGGACACGACAACGAACGGGGCCAATATTCCATCTACCAGGTGCGGTGCCAAACGTTCTGCCAGGGCAGAGAAGCCGTAATCAGTTACCGGGTCCTCGCTGGAGGGCTGAACCTGTACGGAGGCCGAGACCCGGGCAAGGATTTCACCGCTGTCTGCTCTCACGGCTCTGAGTGAGCCGTTGGAAATCGCCGGTGCTCCATCACTGGCAGGTTGGTGACTCACTTGGCCGAGCACGGCCACCTGGGCTCCAAGCGCTCTTGCCAGTGCAGCACCCTGGACATCTCGCAACATAGGTTCCTGGTAGATTGGGTCTTCCGGGAAATTCTCCATGAGGAGATTGGAATCGAGTGGCACGAGAGCTCGTGCCGAGATAAGCTGTGCTAGAGCCTGGGAAAAAACGAGCTGCCGATGTCCTGCAGGTGGCATCTGCCACCACCAATGCCAGGAGTTTTCCGGGTCGGTCCGCTCGGCAACTAAGATGGCCACCTGGGGACGCTCACTGGATGACAACAATAGGCCAAGTCTGCGCAAGTCTTGCTTTAGGCGATCGAGGTAGAGTGTGGTTTGCACTGAGACTCGATAGAGTCCGAATATCACACCCTCATGGATTATCTGGTAGTCCTGGACATATTCCATGGGCTCGGTCAGGACACGATTCAAGAGGAGAGGGTAGAAACGAACGATGCGTTCAGAGGGAATGAGCCAGCCAAGAGCCTCTTCAACGGCGGCGCGCAAAGCCTCATCCAGGGCTAGCTTGCGCGCTTCCGGTGAGTCCTGCTCAAGCATGGAGGTCGTGCCCGAGGCCACCAGCGGCCTAGCGGGTCCCATTTCTTGGGCCAGAGCAGGGAACGAGAAAACGGAGAGTAGCAGACACAATAACAAAATGGATCGTTGCATGGTGGATAGCGACCGTTTCATGATTATTTGGATGGTAGATTCTTATTCAGGAAGATACATCTACCGTTGCTGCACAAAAAGCGGACTAGGCAAGGCTCCATTTAACTAGCATAGGGTTCGGTCAATGGCAAGGATTTTTAGGTCAGCTATCTGCCAGCAGCATGGGGCAGCGTGCGGATGAAAAAACTTATACGCATATGTATTCAACTCGGAAGAGGTTGGGCTTGAGAGCTGAACCATTCTCGAAGCGGCGTATGTTGACAGCCTATGCGAGCTTAAATGGTTAGGCCGTCCTGCATTTTGCTACAGAGGCTGGTGACATCCGCAGCTCGGGCTGCCACTGCCCCCGGTTCGAAGGTCTTCCCTTCGCGATGGTAGCAGACCGAGCGTAAGCGGAGGGAATGGCTCAGCTCTCAAGCGCTCTTGCGAAGTTAACTCAATAGGCGTTAAACTTTCAGGATCCCATGCTCCCCACCACCATGCGCTTGCTGTGTTTGGATTCTGCCTCAACCGTAATCGATGATATGTAGCTGCAATCGTTTCTCACCCTGCCAATAGTTCCATCGGGGACTAAACAATAGTCGCTCGGGAGCCGGAGCTGCTTGACCAGATTCCAATAGTCTGAAACCAATTGCATTCAGACGAGTGTTTCCCTGGCGCAACCTCAGCTGCAGGTGAGACCCCTTGAGTATCCGAAGATTCTCCACCTGGAAGTCTTGGCAACAGAAAATTGGTTCCGGATTACCTACTCCAAAAGGCTGCATGAGTTCAAGATATGTCATGACTCCTGGGTTGATCTCATCCAGGCGAGCCACAGAGTCCACTTTAAGGGTTCGGGGAAGATCTTCCCGGGGGATTTCTTTTGTCACCATGCTTTCGAAAGCTTCGCGGAACCCGGGTAGTTGCTCTTGTTTGAGGCGAAGTCCTGCTGCTTGCCGATGGCCGCCGAAGCGTAGCAGATGTTCACTGCAGCAGTCAAGAGCTCGGTGGAGATCGAAGGCGGGGACACTTCGACCAGACCCCTCCCAGACCTGGTCGACTTGAGTTAGGAGAACAGTCGGTTTGTTGAAACGTTCCGCCAGACGGGAGGCAACGAGGCCGAGCAAACCCTTGTGCCACCCAGGTGAGGCGAGAACCAAAGAACTACTTGCCTGAAAAGAGTTGTCCGCCTCGACAGAGCCCAAGACCTCGGCCAAGAGCTGATCTTCTGCAACCTGGCGCTCACGGTTGATTTCGTCGACTTGACCAGCCAATGTTCGGGCTTCTGCGAGATCGGTACTGAGCAGGAGACGCAAGGCCAGTTCACCGTTTCCCATACGCCCGGGAGCGTTAAGCCTTGGTCCCAATCGGAAAAGTACGTCCCAATCACCGACCTGGCTATTATCCAAGCCACAGACCTCCCTCAGTGCTTGCAGCCCATATCTGGACGTTCGGGAGAGTTCGAGAAGACCGACTCTCGTGAGAATCCGATTGGTCGAGGTTAGTGGTGCCATATCCGCCAGTGTGCCCAAAGCCACCCAATCGAGATACTCTCTGAGATTGGGCTGATCAGAGACATCCCATCGCCCCGAACGACGAAAGTGAGTCCTCAATGCTGTCACGAGGTAAAAGGCGACGCCAACTCCCGCCAGGTCCCTGAGCTCTTTAATATCTTGGTCAAGCTTCGGGTTTAGCAGAACATTGGCAGCCGGCAGATGTCTTGGTGGCTGGTGATGGTCGGTGACAATTACATCGATGCCGAGCTCACGCGCGTGCTGGATGGCATCATGATCTGAGCTGCCACAGTCAACGGTGACCACCAGGCTAACGCCCTGGTCATGCAAATGACTCAAGGCTTGTTTGTTAAGGCCATAGCCCTCATGAATACGGTGCGGCAGGTACCACTGCACCTTACCAGCGAGGCGGGAGATGAAATGAACGAGCAAGGCGGTGGCAGCTATGCCGTCTACATCGTAGTCACCATACACAACAATCTGTTCTCCATGCTCTATGGCTCTAACTATGCGGATCACCGCTTTTTCGATGTCTGGCAATTGATGCGGAGGGGCAAGGTTTTCCAGCCGGGAATAGAGAAAATCGCGAGCTTGTGAGGGGGAGGTAATCTGACGCTTGGTAAGAATCAGGGCAACCAAGGGAGGTAACTGGAGGGCTTGGCCAATTTCTCCGGCTAGTTCGTGATCGTGATGGCTTAGCTGCCACAAATAACGGGTTCCCTGGATGGTCTTTGGAACACTTTCCACGATTGTCCTGCCCTGTTTAGACGTCTCGTCCACTAGGAAGCTCCAGTCCTTTAAATCTCAACCATGCTTTCAAGTCAAGAGCAAACCGCCCAACGATTTCCCGTCATCTGGCTTTGTCCTTGTAAGCGTCAGACAAAAATGGTAACGTGTCGCCACGGTTTGCCAGAGATCAAAAATGACCATAACGACGCATCCCAAACGATCAACTCTGTTGATCTACCAGGTCGATCCTTACGAAATTCACTATCTGAAGTTCATACTGGAGGCTTACGAGGGGCTGGCGACGGTAACAACGCTGGATTCCCAGGAAGGCTTGGTGCAGCTGGCAGTGCCACCCGGGTCTTATGACCGCCTGGAGGGCCTGATGGAGGCACTTGGCTCCGAATTGAAGCTAAAGCGGATCAGCCCGGCAGGGGAGGGTGAAGAGCGCTCTTTTCCTCAATATGCGCGTTAGGTTCATCACGTCAGTTCATTGCAAACCTTTACGGGTAGGCACGATTTACTCTTGAAAATTATGGACAGCTGGGATAAACGTAAACGTTCGTGTCTCTCACTTTCAGACGCTGATCCACATACCAGCTTCTTTAAGTGAGGCAGGCGAGGTGCAGCTGTGGTGGATGATGAAGGGCTGAAAGACGTTGGTCTGGAAGACGGGACAACGGCTCTGGAAATCCGCACTTACAGGGCTGACGAGGAAATTGTTGCCGAGGGAGAGCAAACCGATCAGTTCTATGTTGTGCTCAGCGGAAATGTGAAAATATCCTGTCGCCAGCGGCAACTTAGCATCCTAGGTGAAAGAGACGTTTTTGGCCTGGAAAACTGTCTCCTTGGTCAACCTTCAACCATAAGGGCCAGATCAGTGGATAATGCCCGGATTGCCATATACGACAAAGCGGCAATTGATTTTATTTTCTACGAGCGTCCGCAGATGAGCAGAGGTATCTTAATGTCTCTGCTTGGCCAGTTGAAGCAAACCGCTCAGGCTGCAGGTCGGCAAGAGCCCGGAGAGGTACTGGACAGTATTGACATTCGCTTCTGCTCGGACGGAGAAGTCATCATCAAGGAAGGCAGCAGAGAAACTGATATTTTCAAGTTGGTATCCACTGAGCAGGGGTTGCAGGTCTCAAGGGGTGGTAAGGAGATCGGGGTCATTCTGACCCCCGGTGAATTCTTCGGTGAAATGGCCAGCGTCCTGAAACAGGAGCGCTCCGCCACCATAACCTCGAGGGGCGAGAGTGTGGTTCAGGTCTACTCAGCCGAACACATTCAGGATATGATTGAGGAGCACCCGGAGGTTGCCAGGAGGATGATTGGCACGTTGGCAAAGCGTCTTTCGCAGGCCATCAGAAAGATCACTGAACTGCAAAGAGAACTGGAAGCTAACACTCGGTCTGGATCGTGACAATACAAGGCGACGACAAAGTAAGGCGGCTTTTCATAAGAACTTTCGGCTGCCAAATGAACCGCTACGACAGTGAGCGGCTGGTGGAGATCCTTGGTGAAGAACAGGTTGTGCTGGTGGATGATTACCGTCAGGCAGACTTGATTTTCATCAACACCTGCACAGTACGGGACAAAGCAGAACAGAAGGCATTTAGTTACTTGGGCCGCCTCAAGGCTGTCAAACGCAGACGGCCGGAGTTGGTAGTAGCGTTGGGCGGTTGCGTGGCCCAACAGCATGGTGAAGATTTGTTACGGCGGCTGCCCCACTTGGATTTGGTGGTGGGGACCCATGGAATCAGCGAAGTTCCTGCGATGCTCGCCCGTTTTGAGACCACTGGAGAACGGCAAGCCTTTGTGGAGTTCGGTTATGACTTCGGTGACGCACCGGATGGCCGAACGTATTCATGGAGGCCAGGAGTCTCCGCTTACGTGACCATTATGAGAGGCTGCGACAACTTTTGCACCTATTGCATCGTGCCTTTTGTGCGCGGCCGAGAGCGCAGCCGCTCCAGCGACGAGATCATCCGGGAGGTGGAAAGCCTTGTCGGACGCGGTGTTCGGGAGGTGAGCCTCTTAGGCCAGAATGTGAACTCTTACGGCCAGGGAGTTTCGAGGGAACTCGACTTCGCCGGGTTGCTGCGGCGAGTTGCCCAGGTGGATGGGTTGATGAGGATACGTTTCACCACCTCTCATCCTAAGGATCTACTGCCACCACTCATGCGTTGCTTTAACGATCTTGAGCCCCTCTGCCCCCATATCCATCTTCCGGTGCAATCGGGCTCAGACCGAATTCTGCAGCGAATGAAGCGGGGCTATACCAGGGATCACTATCTTAGACTGTTAACGGAGTTAAGAGGAATTCGAAATGACGTGGCCGTTTCCTCCGACATGATTGTTGGCTTTCCCGGTGAGGGTGAGGATGACTTTCAACAAAGTCTGAGTCTGTTGGAGGAAGCGCGCTTCGACGCTCTTTTTTCGTTCAAGTATTCGGATAGACCCCAGACGGCGGCCTGCCGTCTGGACGGTAAGGTGAAGGAAGAGGTTAAGTTGCAGCGGCTGCAGACGCTACAAAGTCTGCAGGAGCGCATAACCTTGAAAAAAAACGAAGCACAGGTAGGCCAGATCTCCCGGGTGTTGGTTGAAGGTCCGAGCCAGGCCGGCGGTTCGCAGCTCAGCGGTCGGACACCTCAAAACCGGGTGGTTAATTTTCAGGGCCCTCCCCAGCTGGTGGGTGAGGAGATACCCGTTCTGGTGACCAAAGCACATGCCCACTCCTTGGAGGGTGTGGTTTGTTTGGAAGCGAATGCAAGCTTGAAAGTCGTGAAGGAGAGATCATGGTGCGGGAAATGAAAATATCGGGTCTCACCATGGACCCGCATACCAACACACCCATCGTTGTGTTGAAAGATCCTAAAAGTGAAACTTCGTTGCCCATATGGATTGGTTTATTGGAGGCTACAGCCATTGCTACCGAGCTTGAGCAGGTCCAGTTTTCCCGTCCTATGACCCACGATCTAATCAAAAATCTGATGGGCCACTTGGGGGCCAAAGTAGACAGGGTCGAGGTCTGCGATCTGCGTGATAATACCTTTTACGCCTGGATCTATCTGCAAGTGGGGGAAAAGGAAACCAAGATTGATGCGCGGCCCAGCGATGCTCTCGCCATCGCCTTACGGGCTAAGGCCCGAATTTACGTAGACGAGAAGGTCATCGAAAAATCCGGAACGCTGGAGACCCCCGCCAAAGCGGAAATCAAAGACGAGGAAGCCAAGAAATGGACTGATATTTTAGAAAGTCTTTCAGCCGAAGACTTCGGCAAATACAAGATGTGAATAATTGCCAATTGGCGAATTAAGGAATTAATGAATTGAGATACCCTAGCGGGCAATCCACAGCTCTAAATGCCTAAAATATAGTGAAATCTACAATCTAAATTCTCAAATCTAAAATCCCTTGCTGCCACAATCTCCAATCTGCAATCTAAAATCTGCATTCTCTCCTCTGCCCTCTGGCCCTCCATCATCTGTCTTCTGGTTGCCCGCTGCGCGCTGTCAGCTGCCAGCTCGCTTTCACCCTATGGCCTATGCTCCATGCCCTATGCCTTTCTAAATCCGCAATCCCAAATCCGCAATCCGCAATTTCTCTGGTGAACGGTAAAGGGTGAAGAGTGAAGGGTGAACGGAAGTGATACCCTTCTACAAATCTGCAATCTACAATCTGAAATCCACAATCCCAAAATACCCTTGTCATTCAATTTGGTTGCCATTAAGATCAAAATTTTGTGACGTCCCGCTCTTACTTCAGATCAGGCAACTCGGAACGAATTGTGCATGGACTGGCAAGACGACCGAGGCGGCCGCCGAAGTGCTGGGGGAATGAATTGACCTCTAAATAAAAGGAGAGATGTCTTGATTGATTTGCATACACATTCCCTATTTAGCGATGGTGAACTCTTGGTGAGCGAGCTGGTGCGGCGCGCCGAAGAGATGGGGTACCGCTTCATTGGTATCACCGATCACGCTGACCGCAGCAATCTGGACCTAATTATTCCTCGAGTTGTGCGGGCTGTGGAAGAAATCAACCGACACAACCGTATTCAGGCAGTGGCTGGCATCGAGCTCACTCACGTGCCGCCTGCCACCATTGGTCCCCTGGCGGTTGAAGCCAGAGAGCTTGGAGCACGGCTGGTGGTTGTCCATGGTGAGACCATTGTGGAGCCGGTAATGGCTGGAACCAACAGGGCCGGGCTGGAGGCTGACATCGATATTCTGGCCCATCCTGGTCTGCTCACAGAGGAGGAGGCAGCCCTGGCCGCCCGCCGGGGTATTCTTTTGGAGATATCAGGTCGCAAGGGCCACAGTTTCGCCAATGGGCACGTGGTCCGAATGGCGCAGGCGGCTGGAGCCAGTCTGGTGGTAAATTCAGATGCCCATGCCCCGGGAGATCTGCTCTCCAGAGAAATGGTCGAAAGAATCGTCCTGGGCGCAGGTCTGGATCAGTCGGCCTTGCAACAAATGACCCAAGATGCTGAGACTTTGTTGAGACGCAGAACAGATGAACGGAACTAAGCAAAAAAACCGCAAAAGACGAGTGGCAATCTTTGTGGGAATTGCAGTTCTCCTGGGATGGTTATGTTACGCGGCGGTTTTTGTTTATCGAATCAACCGGGGTGGTGAGGCGATTCTCACGCCTGAAGTCCAACGATTGGCCATGCAAGAACTCCAGGAAGAATGGTTTACCATCTATCAACATGGCCGCAGGGCAGGATACAGCCATATCGAAATTCGGCCACAGGAGGAGGGCTATGTGCTCATCGAAGAACTGTTCCTCCGTCTCGACTTTCTAGGAAACATCCAGGACCTGGTCTCCAGGGTTCAAGCTACACTGGCGCCGGACTTTTCCCTGAAAACCTTTACCTTCAGGCTCCGGGCGGGTCCAATCTCCTATAATCTAAGCGGTGGTGTAAAGGATGAAAGCTTGATTCTCGTCAGCAGGATGGCCGGCCAGGAGCAGACCCAAAGACTACCTCTGTCTCAGCCAATTTATCTCAGCAGCGCGATAAAATCGTTTATATCGCAGCAGCAGATGCACGTAGGAAATACCTACAGCCTGGCACTCTTCGACCCCGCCACCATGAGTCAGACCATGGTGCCGTTGCGCGTAGAGGCGAGGGAAAGCGTCAGAATAGGTTCCCGCAATCTCGATGCCTACCGCCTAGTAATGGAGTTTCACGGTATCCAACTCAGGGCGTGGATTAGCCCATATGGCGAACTCCTCAAGGAAGAAGGGTTCCTGGGAATGACTATGATAAGGACAGACCGGGAGGACGCCATTAAAGGAATTAGCGAGGCCACAGCTGCTGAGTGGGTTCGAGAAGCCTCCGTGGTGCCAGACCGTCCCCTTGTCGGTCCCAGGCATTTGAAAAGTCTGCGCTTGGAACTCACTGGGATTACCGGCGACGGCTGGGACTTGACAGGTGGAAGACAACAGTGGGATGAGGGTCAGCTGGCAATAGTCCGAGAGTCTTTGTCGGAAATCGCTTCCGTGAAAATACCCTACCGTACAGCGGAGCTGGCCCAGGATTTGCAGCCTAGTTTGCTCATTCAAAGTGATGCGTTGATGTTGCAGGAGCAGGCAGCCTCAATCGTTGGTGAGGAGAAAGATGCGCTGCGAGCAGTGACCCTCATTAGCTCCTGGGTTTACAATTACCTGGAGAAACGGCCCACTCTCTCCATTCCAAACGCGCTGGAGGTTTATAAACGGCGCGCCGGGGATTGCAATGAGCACAGCGTACTTTTTGCCGCTTTAGCGCGCGCTGCTGGCATTCCTACAAGGGTGGCCGCCGGACTACTTTATGCTGAGGGCCGCTTCTTTTACCATGCCTGGGACGAGGTATTTGTGGGGGAGTGGGTTGCGGTAGACCCCCTGATGAATCAGGTACCCGCGGATCCCACTCACATCCGGCTCATTCTGGGGGAGCTGGATCGCCAGGTGCAGTTGGTGAGGGTCTTAGGGCGTTTGGGGATAAAGGTCATCGACTATGAATGAAGCCGTCGTCCACTTTTTTGCGATCGGCTACCGCTCCTGAAAAACAATCGATCATGACTTTTTTCCTCTGTCCGTTGCCGAGAAAAAGGTTGAATAACGGACCACGGACACTACCGTTTGGGAGTAGACCATGATTCGTTTGGAAGAACTCACAAAGCGCTTCCAGCAGGTTATTGCGGTAAATGATGTGAGCTTGAAGGTGGCAGCCGGCGAGATCTATGGTTTCCTCGGCCCGAATGGTGCTGGCAAGACCACCACCATCAAAATGCTGGCAGGGATCATGCGGCCAACGTCCGGCCGCATATTGATTGATGGCCTGGATTTGGAGAAGCATCCCATTGAAGTGAAGCAGCGTGTTGGATTCATTCCGGATCGCCCTTTTCTGTATGAAAAGCTTACAGGATTGGAATTCATGTCCTTCATGGCCAATCTGTATGGGTTGAACGGCAAGGGGCGAGATAAGAGGATTCAGCAGTTCCTAGAGCTCTTTGAGCTGGCAGAATGGGGTAGGGAATTGGTGGGCAGCTATTCCCATGGCATGAAACAAAGGCTGATCATGAGTGCTGCCTTGCTCCATGAACCGAGGGTTTTTGTTGTGGATGAACCCCTGGTAGGCTTAGATCCCAAGGGTGCCAGGCTCATTAAACGAATTTTCAGTAAACTGAAGGACAGCAGCCTTACAGTATTCATGTCTACTCACACCTTGGAAATAGCCGAAGAACTTTGCGATCGCATTGGCATCATCCACAAGGGCAAACTCATTGCAGAAGGAACCTATGCGGAACTTCAGAAGATGGCCGGCCAGGAAGACCCACGGCTGGAATCAATATTTTTGCATCTTACTGGGGCTGAGGCCTTCAGCACAGAGGAGATTGGCTTCATTCACGAATAGAATTAAGGAATTAAGGGATTCGGGAATTCAGGAATTATTATAAACAAGCGGCGATAACTTCCTGATTCTTGTAAATTTAAATGGTTCATTTCTTCAATCCGTAATCCCTTAATCCTGAATTCCTGAATGAATTCACGCTATGAAAGTACTGACCTTGCTCGCTCCACGGTTGTGGGGTTTCAGAAACGGCTTTGTATTTGGCGGTCGCCGGTCCCTGACCAAAACCGGCTCCCTGTTCGTTATGGCCGTCGGTTTTTGGGTAGTGATTTATGCGATTTTTTACCGGGTGCTCAGCTATTTTCAGGCAGTTGAGGATTTCGGTGATCTCCTGGCCTATAAGCTTCTAAGCATGGTCTTTCTCACCTTTTTCGGTTTGTTGATTTTCAGTAATGTACTTGTCGCCCTGAATACGTTTTTTCTCTCTCAAGATCTGGGAACCATTCACGCCACCCCCGTTTCCATTGGAGAGTTGTTTACGGCCCGTTTCTTGGAGACTCTACTGGAGAGCTCATGGATGGTTTTGCTTTTCGGGGTTCCAGTCCTAACGGCTTACGGACTCGTTTACGAGGCGTCCGCTCTTTATTATCTTGGTCTTGTCAGCGTGATGATTCCCTACTTGATCCTTGCCGCAGCTGTGGGAATAATGCTTACCATGCTCTTTGTGCAGATCTTTCCGGCCCAGCGTACCCGGGACATTCTGCTGCTACTTTCCATCTTAGTGACCATTCTTCTTTTCTTTCTCTTCCGATTTACCCGGCCGGAAAGACTGGTGGATCCCAACGCCTTTAGCAATGTGATCACTTACTTCAGAGCACTGAGCACCCCCGCTTCGCCGTATCTTCCCAGCAGCTGGGCCTGCGAGGCAGTGTGGCCACTACTGAAGTCCTCATCAACCTCCAGCGGTTTTTACCAGGGTTTCATCTGGATGACCGCAATGGCCAGTGTGGTAGTCAGTGCCTTTGTTGCGTTCTTGATTTACCCTGAGGGTTGGTCCAAGTCGCAGGAAACCAGACGCTTGGTTGTTGGCAGGTTTATCTCTGAGGGCCAGAGACCCAGAAAAGGGCATCGCTCTCAGATTCTGGCGCTTATGGGAAAGGATCTGAAGTTTTTTTTCCGCGATAACACTCAATGGTCACAATTGCTCCTCATCTTCGCGCTTATTGTGCTCTATCTTTACAATTACAGTGTTTTGCCGCTGGA
The DNA here is from genome assembly GCA_050124835.1 of Syntrophobacterales bacterium. Classification (GTDB taxonomy): domain Bacteria; phylum Desulfobacterota; class Syntrophobacteria; order BM002; family BM002; genus BM002. The sequence goes on from JASFEM010000010.1 coordinate 40,348, forward strand.
AATGGCGCGAATGCCGACCTTTTATTTACAGAACCTTATTGCGTTTCTGAATGTGGGGCTGGCTGGATTTGTGCTCGCTTCCATCGGCGTGCGTTTCGTTTTCACGGCGGTAAGCGGTGAAGGCTTTTCCTTCTGGATCATGCAGAGTGCTCCGCTGACCACAAGGCGGCTTCTCTGGAGCAAATTCTTTTTCTATCTAGTTCCGTTGCTTGTTCTCGGTCTGATTTTAACCATTGCTTCCAATGAACTGCTTCATGTGGATCCATTGATGCGGTGGCTAGCACCCTTGACGATTTTTGCTATGGTTTTCGGGGTTACCGCGCTTGGAATAGGCATGGGGGCTGCTTTCCCAAACTTCAAGGCCGAAAACCTAACCCAGGTAGCCACCGGGTTTGGTGGACTCCTCTATATGATCCTGGCCATGGGATTCATAGCCCTGGTAATTGTTTTGGAGGCTGGTCCAATCTACACTTTGTTCATGGCCCAGGTTCACCACCACGCCCTCAGCCACCTTCAGTGGTTGTACATTGGCGGCTCCTTCCTTCTGGCGGTGCTAGTCAATGCGGCCGCTATCTGGTTGCCTATGCGCTATGGTATTCGGAAACTGGCCGCCTACGAGCAATGAAGCTGGTCCAGTAGTGACAAACTCGTCTACATGATGCTTGGTCCAATTCCTTTAGCCATTTCAGGTCAAGCCAGTTTTGGGTAAAATGACCCATTTTTGCTAAAGCCAATTATGGGTAAAGAATTTATGTTGACTTAGTAGATTCAATGGGATGTTATTCAAAACATATCTTCAAAAAGTAAGGGATCCGCAAAGAACGCGAAGGTCCACCAAAAGAGTTGCGACGCGTGATTCACGATCCCAGATCCAACACCACCCCATGGATCACAGCCAGGAGGTCGCTCCTGCAAAGGGAGGTGAGAATGGCAGAAATACGATACGCTCCCATAGGCGTCATTCATTCTCCTTTCAAAGAAACCAAAGGCATGCCCATCCAGCCCACCGGGGCCAGGGGGGTTGCGGGCACTGTGGAGGTAAACCCTGACTTTGGCGGTGGCTTGAAGGATCTTGAGGGGTTTTCGTACATATTTCTCATCTACCATTTCCACCTTTCCCAGAAATACTCCCTTATGGTCAAGCCATTCCTTGACGATGGTATGCGAGGGGTATTCGCCACCAGAGCTCCCAATCGTCCCAACAGCATAGGGATTTCGGTTGTCAGGCTGGTGAGAATTGAGGGATCTACGCTGCACATTGAGGATGTGGATATTGTGGACGGCACCCCTTTGCTGGATATAAAACCTTATGTTCCGGAATTCGATGCGAGAGAAACGGAGCGAATTGGTTGGCTTGCCGGCAGAGCAGATAAAGTGACAAAAGCGGAAGCGGACGATAGGTTTAAGTGATATCGGTTGTCGGTTTTAAAAGGAAACGCATGGCGCAAAATGCAGTGAATGGTGAACAGGTACAGAACCATCTCTTGATCGCTTTACCTTTTACAGTTCAGTTTTCACCAACAGCTATGAGCCATATAGAGACCCACCAACGGACTACGAGCAACTGACAAATAGGGAGCAACCCATGGCAAATATTTTCCGAACACTATCTCTGGTTTTTGCGGCTGGATGTGTTGGTGCAGTAGCAAACAGCCTCATTGTCTGGCTTTTTGGAGACCTGGGAATCAATGCGGCACTGGGTGTCAAAATAGCGCCGAAACTGACCCCTGCATGGCTTTATCCCCGCGTCGTCTGGGGCGGCTTGTGGGGATCTTTATTCTTATTGCCCTTGCTGCGCCGTTCCGTGCTTATTCGCGGCATCCTTTACAGCCTCGGGCCCACTCTGGTAATGCTTTTTGTTGTCTTTCCTGTGAAGGCCAACAAAGGGATGCTCGGGCTCGCACTGGGGAATATGACACCGGTACTCGTATTTTTCTTCAACGCAGTTTGGGGGGTGACCGCAGCACTCTGGTTGAGGTTGAGCAGATAGATTCAGGGATCTTTATGCAAAATGTTTGCTGGGCCAATTTCCCTTCCGCAATAATAGGCAGCAATGCAGAAACATTCTGATAAAAAAGTCATTTACGCAGCTTTGATTGGGAACTCTGCCATTGCGGTGATGAAGTTTATCGCTGCTTTTTTTTCTGGCAGCGCTGCCATGCTCGCAGAAGGCTTCCATAGTACGGCAGACAGTGGAAACCAGATAATGCTGCTTATCGGGCAAGCACGATCCACGAAGCCCCCGGACGATAGGCATCCCTTTGGTTACGGCAAGGAAATCTACTTCTGGGCTTTTGTGGTCGCCGTTTCAATCTTTTTTGTGGGGGCTGCCCTATCAATCTATGAAGGCGTCCATAAGATAATGCACCCTGAGCCGGTAAAATCTCTCTTCCTGCCACTGGCCGTTCTTGTCGCCTCCATGCTGTTCGAGGCCTACACCTGGTGGGTAGCATTTTCGGAGGCGAGAAAAATCAAAGAGGGAAAAGGTTTTTCGAGTTTCATGGATATGGCGATCAGGTCCAAGAATCCAACGGTCATGGTTGTTCTTTTTGAGGACACCGCCGCCATGATCGGCTTGATCGTGGCTGCCGTAGGGATCAGCGTGGCGTACGTCTGGCAAAAGCCCATTTTTGATGCCATTGCGAGCATTATGATCGGTCTGGTTCTTCTGGTGCTGGCTCTTTTTTTGGCCTACGAAACCAAAGAACTGCTCATTGGGGAAAGCGCTACAAAAAAAGACCGTGAAACCATACGAGAGGTCATTGGTGATATACCTGAAATCAGGGAATGCGGTAATCTGTTGACGATGCACATGGGCCCAAATGATATTCTCGTCAACATTGAGGTAGAGTTCGTAGACGATCTTTCAACCGACGAAGTGGAAGCGGCAGTGGATCGAATTGAGTCGCGGATAAAACAAGCGGTGCCCGCAGTAACTAAGATTTACATAGAGGCTCAGGCAGTAAGAAAGAAACTGGCAGAAGTAAGTATTCCCGTGCGCGAATAGGGGGTAATTGGCATGCTTTACATTTTCCATGTTTAGTCACCTTCAAACTTTTATCTCCCATACCTTTTTTGCAACGGGGATCACCGCCCCATCATTTTTGTGGGTGGAGACAGCCGCTGTTACCCTCCTATCACTCCGCATTTTGTTCCGCCGCACTCCTTGCTTCAACCTTGTGAGTTGATTTAAACAGCGTTGGCCCGAGAAGGCAGGTAAGAAGGGCAAGGAGGATGATTGAATCCTTCACGGCGGGTGTGATCAATTTTTCCACTACCCCGATTTCGGCAGCAGCCATGATGAGGCTCAAGCGGGATGAGAGGAGCAGGCCCGCCTTTAGACCGTCCTTTAGGGAAAACCGCTGGAGTTTGAGCAAAATACTCGGGACGATTTTCACCAGAGCGGCCAAGAAGATAAGCTTTAGGGTGAAGGGGAGCTGCCCGGGGCGCAACACATTATTCAGGTCGAACTGGATTCCCACATTGATAAAGAAAATGGGGATAAGAAAACCGAAGCCAATGGCCGACAGTTTGCTTTCCAGCTCACCCTTCTCCCGGAAGACGAAGGAGAGCACGCAGCCCCCCATAAACGCCCCCAAAACCGGTTCGAGGTGCACCAGCTCGGACACGGCCACAAACAGAAAAAGCAGGGCTAAAGAAAGGCGGACCCCCAGTTCGTGGGAGTCGCGCGCACCCAGAAATCTTTGAGCTCGATCCGGGTTCCACCAGGCCCACAGTCTGCCCGCCCAAAGCAACACAGCGAAGCCGACAAGAAGGGGCAATGGGGTAAAAAAGTGCCAGCCCACGCCATGCTGATGCCACAGAATAAAGAAGGTGATTCCTAACAGAGTGAGGAAATCGGCCAATGAAGCAGCTATGAGTATGGTCTGGCCGAGGTGGGTTCTCTGGATTCCCACTTCTCTCAAGGTTGGCATCACCAGCCCTAGTGAAGTGGTGGTCAATACCAGCGCCATGAAGATGCTCTGTCCCAGGTACAGGGCTGACAGAAAAGCTAAACCAAAGGTGACGAGAAATAGAAACAGCTGAAAAGAAAGCTGGCCGACGCGCTGTTTTAGGAGCATGCCAAAGTCGATCTCCATGCCGGCATGAAACATGAGAAGAAGAAAACCGAGGTAACCCAGGAAGTGCAGCCACTCCCCGCTGAACTGCAAGTGGAGAAAGCTTTTACCCAGTATGACGCCGAACAGTATTTCCAAGACCGGAGCTGGGATTCGGAGCAGACGGCTGAGGCTGGGGAGGATAGCAGCGGCCAGTGAGACGAGCAAAAGAGACAGGGCTTGATTAAGTATCATGACCAGTTCCAGGCAAGGTCACTTGGCGACAATTAATACCGAGCAGCGGGCTTCTTGAGCTATTCGTTCACCCACATGAGGGGAAAAAAGCCCCTTATCCTTGGTGGTGCTCCCAATGATCGTGAGGTTGTAATCGTCGGAAAGGGCGACAATCTCCTTTACTGGATTTCCCCGTTTGACAATTTCCTCGAAATCGAATTTATGTATGTGGGCCAGTTCTCGAACCCGTTTTAGAACGGATTCGGCCCAGTCCTTTTCCTGCACCCCCCGGATAAACTCTGGCTCTTTCACCACGGCAACGCCAACCTCCGCGTCAAACTGGCGAGCCAGATCCACCGCAACTCCCAAGGCAAGCTCGGCCTTGGTGGTCGCATTGAAAGGCACCAGAATCCGTTGATACGGCTGGGTTTGCCTGGCCACCAGAAGCGGACAGGATATGGCATGGGCCAGGGAGATCAAGGTTGGTTTTGCAAGAGATACGAAAAAAAAAGCCTCAAAAGGATGGACCACCACTACACCGAAATTTTCTTGTCTGCCAACCCTCTGTAGATGGTCCTCAACATCGCCTTCAACGGTTTCTACTCTGATGTCAATGCTTGGGGTCCAAGTCTCGAGCAACTCATCAAAAGAATCTTCCTCCGTTGCGCACAAGATGGTGAGGGACTTTACCTTGGAGTTCTGAGCAAGGTGAATGCTCTCTTTGATAAGTTGTTGGTGGTCACTGTCCGGCAGAAGGGCAAGAAGAAGATCAGGGCCGTAACCGAGGGGAAAATGCGGTATGCCACATTCCAAATGGGTGCAAACGGCCTCAAACGTGTCAGGTTTTCCAACAATTACCAGACGATCACCGACCTCTATGACAGTTTCGGCATTGGGGAAGAACATCTCGTTGTGTCGCATAATGCCCACCAACCGCCACTCTTCACCTGTCAGTGATTCAGCCTTTTTCCCAAGCACCTGGAAATGATCTGATACATCCATCTCCATAATTTCGGCCTGCCCCAGGGTAAGGGACATCAAGTTAATCCGCGGGTCTTGCAAGTAGTGGTGTATGCTCTTGGCCAACATGGTGCTGCTGAGTAGGGTTCGCGCGCCAATTTCTTGGAATCTCGCCTGATTTTCCTGCTCGTTTACTAGGGCAACGAGATGGCTAACGCCTTTGGAGCCAGCATGGTTGCAGATTGCCAAATTGACCTTGTCATTTTCGGTGAGAGCCAGAACGTAGTCAAAGTCCGCCACGCCAGCATCGTCAAGCGTGACGACGCTGGAGGCATCTGCCGCAATCACCTTTTGAACATTCTGGAACTTGGGAATAACATGTTTGAGCTTGTCTTCGGACTTGTCGATCAGCGTGACGTGCCAGTGCTCGCCAAGTCTGCTGAGCAAGTGTCTTGCGACCCTCCCAGCTCCACAAATGAGAACCTTCATGGGTTATTCCTCATATTTCGAATCTCAGCCTCAGCTCGCCTACCAATGCTGTGGGCAATATGAATCGGTTTAACTACCAGAGATCTGGCTGCCACATAGTAATCAAGCGTTGATATTAGTGCAAGTTAGTTTTGCTCGCTGGGCTCTAGAACGCTGAGAAGTTAATCGAGGAAAAAATCTTATCTCGCAGTTCATTGAGGTTCGCGCGGTAGGAGTGAAAGGGATTTACCATCAAGATGTAATGGTGGAAGATTGTGCAGTCGCAAAGACAGGTTGGAAAAAAAGAGCGGGCATCAAGCCCGCTCGACATACCTGCCATGGTTAGCTAGAAATCTGGTTAATGCTACTGGTTTCATACTCCCGGAAAGGATAACGAGGAAATCCACGAGGGAAAACCAACGCAGCAGCCGCGACATGGACAAAAATATAGCGACGAAGTTATCAGCTTTGCGATGTAACCCTAGTTCAAGAGCTTGCCTCCAGAGCCTTTTCTAGGGCCTCGGGCATGGCGCGGACAAAATGGAACTGCAGCGATTCTTTGACAGGCTCGGGGATGTCCGGCAAGTCCTTCTCATTTACGTGCGGCAGGATAATTTCGTGAATCCCAGCGCGGTGGGCTGCGAGCACCTTCTCCTTGATACCGCCCACGGGGAGAACGTCGCCGCGCAGGGTAATTTCGCCGGTCATGGCCACGTCTCTTCGTACTTGCCTACCACTAATCAGAGACGCCAATGTAACCAACATAGCGATACCGGCCGAGGGGCCATCTTTGGGTATGGCCCCAGCAGGGACGTGGATGTGGATATCCCAGCCGTCGAAAAACTCCTCTTCCATGCCCAGCTCAGTGGCATGGGCACGCACGTAAGTTAAGGCTGCGGTAGCAGATTCCTTCATGACGTCACCCAGTTGGCCGGTCAGAGTGAGGCCGCCTTTTCCTCGCATACGGGCCGCCTCAATAAAAATGAGGTCGCCGCCAGTGGGTGTCCAAGCCAGCCCGGTGGCCAATCCAGGTCCCCAGGCACGGGTAGCAAGCTCAGGAATGAACTTCACCGGTCCAAGGAAGGTTTCAAGCTGGTCAGGGCCAACATGGGTTAACTCATCGCGGCCGGCTGCCACCTCCTTGGCCACTCCCCGGCAGACCGCGGCTATCTGCCTTTCAAGGTTGCGAACCCCAGCCTCGCGTGTGTAAGAAGCTATAATTGTACGAATGGCATCATCTTCCAACTTGAGAAGATCAGCAGTCAGGCCGTGGGCCTCTAACTGTTCGGGGAGGAGATAGCGCTTGGCGATCATCAACTTGTCTTCTTCTGTGTAGCCAGGCAACTCCATGACCTCCATACGGTCGCGCAGGGCAGGAGGAATCGTGTCTAAAATATTGGCCGTGGTAATGAACATGACGTTGGAAAGGTCGATAGGCACTTCCAGATAATGATCGGAGAAGGAGTGGTTTTGTTCAGGATCGAGCACCTCCAAAAGCGCAGAGGATGGATCACCACGAAAGTCGGTGCCCACCTTATCGATCTCATCTAGCATGAACACTGGATTATTGGCGCCGGCCTTGCGCAGCCCCTGAGCTATTCGGCCAGGCAGGGCACCCACATATGTGCGACGATGGCCGCGGATTTCGGCCTCATCTCGCACCCCGCCCAGTGAAAGGCGAATGAATTTACGACCCAGGGTGCGAGCGATGGACTGACCCAGCGAGGTCTTGCCAACACCTGGGGGGCCCACGAAACAGAGAATGGGACCCTTCATATCCTGTTTGAGCTTGCGCACCGCGAGGTATTCGACGATGCGCTTTTTGACTTTCTCGAGGTCATAGTGGTCATAGTCTAAAGTATCCTGGGCGGCGGCAATGTCCAGGTTGTCCTCAGTAGCAACTTCCCAGGGAAGCTCCAGAAGCCAGTCAAGATATGTTCGCGATACGGTATACTCGGCAGCAGCTGGGGGCATTCGACCCAAGCGGTCCAGTTCCTTGCTGGCCACTTCTCGCACCTCATCAGGCATGGGGGTCTCGTCCAGACGCTTTTTCAGTTCATCGATCTCAACTGTGCGCTCGTCACCCTCGCCCAGTTCTTTTTGAATGGTCTTGAGTTGTTCGCGCAACATGTAGTCCCTTTGAGTCTTATCCATGCCGTCCTTGACTTTTTGCTGAATCTCTTGGCTGAGCTCCAAAGTCTCGAGCATTTTGTTGAGGTGGAGGGTCAAGCGCTCCAGGACGTTTTGAGTGCTGGAGGTTTCAAGGATTTCTTGGGCCTCGTCTACTTTCAGATTTAGGTTGGAGGCCACTAGATAAACGAGGGGGTAGGGACCTTCGACATTGGCAGCTAGCAGGCCCAACTCATCTGGCATGTTGCTCAGTTCCACAACCCGTTGAAAGAGGTTGCGAATATTGACCACCATGGCTTCGATCTCTTTGCTTGTCTCGACGAGGTCATCCAGTGGCTCCACCCGGGCCATCAGGTAAGGTTCTTCTTGCACCGTTTCCAGCAGCCTGATTTTTTTTGAGGTGCGTATTAGTAATTGGTAGGGGCCCTCTGGCGTTCGCATCATCTTCAGGATAAAAACCGCCACTCCAGTGGTGAATAGATCTACCAAAGAGGGTTTTTCTATGTTCTCGTCTCTTTGAGCGACTGCGGCAAGCACTCTATCCTTGACCAGGGCATCATCTATCAGCTTGATATGTTCAGGGCGACTGACCAGGAGCGGTACGGTGAGTTCGGGAAAGAGGACTCCATGGTGCAAAGGTAGAACAGGTAATTTCTGGGGAATCTGGTGTTCCTCTTCTGTAGTTATTGGGGTGACAGCATTTTCTACCATGGACATAACTCCTTATTTATAAGCTCTTTGCTAACAGACTTGTAGTCAGTCGAGCTGCTCTAAGCTCAAAAAACCTGACAGCTGATTGTTGATGGTTAACTATTCATCTGTCTTGATGGATACGGATGCCGAGGTTCTAGCCTTTTTGGGTAAGTGGATCAGCAAAAAGCCATCGCGGTATGTTGAACTGGCAGCTTCTGAGTCTACCGGCCCAGGAACCCTAACTGCCTGGTTGAAGGGGCCAAAGTCTATTTCCATATGATGCACTTTGGTAACACTCTGATCCGGCAGTCGACATCTATTGCCTGAAATACGGACGACCTCACTTTCCACCACCACTTCCACATCTTTTGGCTGGATGCCGGCCAGGTCCAAGAGAACGATGAACTCCTCAGAGGTCTCGTATAGGTCGAGTGAGGGGCGCCAACCGCTGTCGCCGCACACTGTGACAGCAACGGGGCGAGACGGCGAGCCTAGCATCCTTTCCATGCGCTTTCGCATGCGCTCAAATTCCTCTTCGAATTCATCATCGAACCATTTCATTAAACCCTCCAACATCAATTTTGCGATTGTGAAAGCTCCTGAAGACCCCTATCCGTAAATATGATCTTAAAAAACTTAAGGATAGATATTCGACTTTTAAGTTAAGAATCGATTCTATCATTTCAAGTGGTTAGCCGTTCAAATTTGCGCAAGCATAAAGGAAGTTTTCCATTTTGACGCCATTCGCCGTTGTAGTTTCAGGGCCGGTCTTAATTTTCTCAGGTCCGCTCACCAATAAAAAAGCCTAGCAGCCGAGCCAAGCTTGCCCCTGTAGCGATGCCAGCCTGAACCCCCTGATAGGCCTACGATACCAAAAACCGAAGCCGTTCTCTTTATCCGAACGGTTATGCGTGTATTCTTTGTCTTATATCTGCCAAAATGCTCTCCAATTCCAGTGGATTTTTAGAAACAAGGAAGCCAGAACTCAATAAGAGATCAGCCTTTTTCCAGATAATTTTTAACACCGGAACCCTCAGTAGCCATCTTCCCGCATGGGATCTTCCCAATTTTACCTCAACGACTTTATCGAAAGGGATCTGAATCGGTTTCCTGGTCAAATATCTATGAAAATAAAAGGCGGAATCGTCAAACCAGTATTTGCCGTTCCCACGTGCGAAGAATTTATCTCTGGTGTATCTTTTCCACCACTTCTCACCAACCTCAGTGCCGAGATACAAACCTTTACGCCGGATCGGGAATTGAGGTTCCACTACTGGTCTCCCATTGGTTGATCATCTTTTCCCTGATTCCAAGCCAGCAGTCGCGGGATCCAGCGGGGTACATTGGCCCTATATTCCCGGTAATCATCGCCGAATCTTTTCTCCAGACCTTTTTCCTCCACAAGAGGAAAATAAATTGAGTTCCCGATAAAGAAGAGCACCAACCAGATGGCTATCGGCCATGACTGTAACAGCATTGCTTCAGCTAAGAGCAGAAGTAACGCCCCACTGATCATCGGGTTTCTAACGTGACGGTAGGGCCCGCGGACAACCAGCTTCTTCGGAGGGTCCCAGGGAGCAGGGGTTCCTTGGCCGACCCTCAAAAAAAGCGTTGACGCCCAGATGCTGAGCGTAAGACCTAAGAGGGCAGATAATAGCGCCAACCAGAATAAACTCTGACCGGGAGCAGCTAATTTGGCAGAAAAGTGCGAGTCTTTCGTGATGGCGAGGATAGCTGCGGGAATGAAAACGAGCACCGTGCCGGGGAGCAGGATAAGTGTTCTAACGAATCCCCAGTGCATCTTTGGACTCCTGCAGAACCCTCCATGAGAGCGGCTGAAAAAACCGCCTTCTGTTGCAGCAAATGGGTTGGGCTCAGTAGTTATTTGGTCATGAAGAATCCGGTCGTTCGCCGCATAACGGAATCGTCGATGGGCCAGTCGAAGATCCCGCTGTGCGGGGCAAGGGATTTTAGATTGTAGATTGCAGATTGTAGATTTTAATTTTCACCTAAATCCGCAATCTCAAATCTGAAATCTAAAATCGCTGGCAGTCTGATTTTCTGAGTGCAGATTTGCTGGCTAACTCAATGTATTCGAGAACCGTTTCTATCGGATTTTTTCGACCATTGGACACATACGGCTTTGCCTTCAACCTTATCCAGACTAACCACGCCAAAGAAACGACTATCAAAACTTTCGTCCCTGTTATCTCCCATCACAAATAATGCATCTTCCGGAACAGTTACAGGTCCGAAATTATCCAACTCTGTCACTGTCTCATCCCTGGTGTGTTGCACATACGGTTCGTGAATCATTTGACCATTCAAATAGATATTCTTGTTTTCACCCTTAATTACATCTGTCCCAATTGCGATAACTCTTTTTATCATCTTCTTGTTTGAGTCGTACGGGCACTCAAATACGATTATATCACCTCTTTGTGGTTTTTGATCCTTATAGCAGTTTCGATTTACCAGTATGAACTCTCCATCTAAAAGAGTCGGCACCATTGAGATTGCGGTCGTTTTGTAATGTTTATACTCGGATATGTCAGCGGAAGCATCACTGCCAACTTGGAGTGGTGTGATCGTAATTATGAATAATACTATAATATGTAAAACATTATGATGGACAAACCTGGTTTTTCGAAAACCTCCAGCTTTGCACCATGACTGACTTTTTTGCATAACAGATTCCCTCGTTGTGGGAGTCCTACAGCAAAGATGAGTGACCCGCCAGGGCTAGAGCGCTGGCGGATCCGATCATCCAAAATCTCAGGGCTGGAATTGATGCAAAATTCATCCCAAACGAGGGTTTATTCGAGCAAAGAAAACCTGTTCCTGTGGGCCAGGTCCAGTTTCAATGGCTTTGCCAGCCAAAGAACTCTAAGGCATAAGGCGCAAGGCGTAAGGCGCAGGGAAGATAAGAGTATTTAAGATTCATTTTACCCTGTGCCTTGTACCTTGAGCCTTGTGCCTTCCCATGGGGGCAGCTCAAAACCAGGGCCTGCCGCGGCGTAGCTGGGCGAAGCCCGGTCCTTTGGGCCTGGATTCTTTATTGATGCTGGTTTGTAGCGGGGAAACCCGATTGCGGTGGGAAAGCCAGGGTGCGAACTCTGCAAATCGGGTGTCGTGGGTGGGAAATATGGACCCTATTAAATTACTAGCTCCAAAACAGAAGGGCTTCCAATTGCTTCAAAACATACATTGATATCTCCGAACACAGGTATCAGCGAAACCTTTTTGTCGATAACAGCACTGATCAGCTACTCTTTATCCTTCAACAAGTCCTCGAGATCAGCGAACGGCCTGTAGGTAGAGGCTGCCTCTTCTTCGCCATCAGCCGACCCTTCCTCATAATATTCCTCGTCCAGATATCGCGAGTGCTCATTGTCGTGACAGTAGAGACACAATAGCTCCCAGTTGCTCCCGTCGGCCGGATTGTTATCGTGGTTGTGGTCCTTGTGATGCACCGTGAGTTCACGAACTTTTTTGCCTTCAAATTCACGCCCGCACCGAGCACAGATCCAAGGGTAAATCTTGAGCGCTTGTTCTCGATAACCCTGCTCCCGCTGCTGCTGTTTGCGCCGAGCCTCGGCAACAATCCGCTCCAACCTGTCGTTGTCTAATCGTTTTTTCTTCGTCTCCATGTGCTCACCTTCAAGATGGGTGATTTCGGTCAAGCCCTGCGGCGATAGTTAGGTGTTTTCATCAATCAACCTGATTCTTGTTGCCAACTCAGCTTGTTTACCCTGGACACCTTCGTAGAAGTCACGAATGCGGTCCATGTCTTTTTTAACATCACCAGTAGGTAAAAAAGAGAGACCAAGACATGCCTTTTTTCGATAGTAATCTAGATATCCGCATAGTATGGGAACTTGAGCGCTGTTTGCGATCCAGTAAAAACCAGATTTCCAATAGTCTCTTTTTTTTCTTGTCCCTGAAGGCGCTAGAACAACAACAAGCTGCTGAGATGTCCTGAATTGCTTGACAATCTGATCGACTACGTTCTCTTGAATTTCCCGATTAATCGGGATTCCCCCCAGCCACCTCATGACGTTTCCGAAAGGCTTCTTGAAAAGCGTATGTTTTCCCAACCATGAGATCTTTAAGCGAAAGACGTATAGTGCGGCCAACGCAAAAGGAAAATCCCAGTTGCTGGTGTGCGGCGCGCCAATAAGGACAAATTTTCCACCCGGCGGAACTTGCCCTACCACATCCCATCCAAATAACCACATCCAAAAACGACCTATCCAGTAAGAGATCATGCCTGATACTGGACCAGTGTGTGTTATTTTCCAAGTACGCATTTCCTATATTTCAATCTTGAAGGCTATTCGTGAACAATTTCAAAGTTACGAATATGTCTAACGACCGAGCTCGGCGGCCCGAGTCTGGCGGTCGATGAGACATCTGTTTTATCCATGGCTATTTATTATAGTGATCTGGTCGTTCAGCGTCCAAAAGTCATAAAGATATCCAAAGCCAAAGAAGCCGAACGTTAGCAGATAAATGATGCCCGTGAACCACTTACCCATGTACATACGGTGAATACCGAAAAAACCGAGGAACGTCAGTAGAATCCATGCAACTGAATAATCTATGCGACCTGCACGGAACCTTAAATCCGCTTGTCGATTCATTGAGGGGATGAGAAAGAGATCAATGAGCCAGCCAATTCCGAGCAGGCCGAGAGTGAGGAAATAGATGGTTCCAGAGATTGGCTTGCCAAAATAAAAGCGATGAGAGCCAGTAAATCCGAAGAGCCACAAGATGTAGCCGATAGATTTCAGATGTGAATCATTTGTATTTTCCAATGTCATCTATCCTTTCAGAGGAAGACTGAATTAAAGCGAGTCGTAAACGTCTGATTTTTTCAAATTTTATCAAGAGACCGATCTCAGTGGCTCAGACATGCTTCGACCGAGCTCAGGGTTAGCCGATGTTTCGGACAGCATAGGGCGCCAATCTGACAGATGTCAATATCCTCCCGCAAACCGGTCTATTCGTTAAATTTCACAGCTGTGCCGTAAGCAAAAAGTTCAGCCGCACTCCCCACAACACTCGTAGTCATATAGCGAATATTGATTATTGCATCCGCCCCCATCTGCTCAGCCTGACCGATCATCCTACTGGTAGCTACTGCCCGAGCCTTTCCCATCATATCTGTGTATTCAGTCAATTCGCCGCCAAGGATCAACCTGACGATGGCAGATAGATCTTTGCCAAGCCAGATAGCAAATACCGTATGGCCCTGAACGAGACCGAGGATCTCCCTGATCTCCTGGCCGGGTATTGCTGCGGCGCTCGATAGCAAAACTTTCTGATCAGGCTCAGAAGGCAGTGGTACCCCTTCGGATATCTTGTATTTCCTTTGTTCGAGAGCCACTGTAAGCAGAACCACAAGGATACCGCCCAAAAGGCAAAAAACCGCCATCCTGAGCCACCAGGGCACGACCGGATCATCGGCAACGATCATGTACCACGGTATGCCAACAAATACTGCAGTAAAAAGTCCCAGGACAAAGGCCAGAGAGCCTATGTGTCGCACTATTTTCATATCTCCTCCTTAAACCAGCGAATAGCAAAATCTCCGCTGAAGGTCGAGCTCAGCGGTGACATCGAAGCTCCAAAAGGAGTGCAGGCGAACCTGCATCCGGCGAGTGGTTAGGTGGCGGTCGGATTCTCCATTTTCCCTGAGCGCATCCGATTGAGAAGAAGTGCCATGAGTGGCAAGAGAACCCAGGGTATTGCGTAGTAAACTGTCAAATACCAATATCTTGAGATGAACTGAACACCGTGGCCCAGGTAAAGCCCGCAATAGAGCCAGTCATAGACCGCCAGAGGAACGGTGAAATAAAATGCCAGCCAAAGCGAAATCGTAAGTCGCCTCTCGGGTCGTAGGGGCCTCAGTACGAAATAGACGATGGTGGCTATGGGAATCAGTACAAGGGAGTCAAACCAAACCATCAGCACGTTGGAGTATTGCTGATAGTAAAAAGGCAGACCAGCTACCCAGAAGCCCACCCAGACAACGGTGGCGATTAGGAAGATTCGAATGTGACCCCGCTTGGTCAATTTGGCATACCTTTAAAATACCATTTCGCGGCCTATTTCAGCGGCCCTGAGCTTTGTCGGCGGGATCCGTCTGCAAGTGCGACTGGTTAAGCCTTTTATCGAACTAGCACAAAGACGATGACGCCAGTTAAAACAAAGAAGGAATATAGTATGACTCCTATTCTTCCGAGTGGGTGAATGATCATTGTCTGACGATAATGTCGTTCACACCATGAGCCAGTGTAAGGAGCAGCTCCAGGAAAATGTCTAATATGTCCTGGTCTGCCGCATTTCTCGCAAAGTCCACAGTACCCGGTTGGGATGTTTTGTTTTTTGAGAAACGCAGGGTCTTTATTCCAAAGATTGCAGTAACATCCCAGCTTCTCAGCTCGTGTTTTGTTTTCCGTCCTTAGGTTCATATTATTCTTGCCTTACGGCCGGCCTGGCTCAGTGGCCGCGCCGTAGCTCCAACAGGAGCGTAGGCGGGCCTGTCCCGCCATAGTCGAGCCTTGGCGTGACCACGGCATATCCGCCTTTAGCGAGTGGGGGGTCTGTATCTATTTTACTTCCTAGGTAAAAATCTGTTCTCCCATCCTTCGTCGCAGTCAATGCCACCACAAGTATACCATCTTAATTTGCCCAAATTTGCCCCATCACCACCATCAATGTCGTGATCCATCTTTATTATTGCATCTTTTAGCTTGCGACCTTTATCAATGATACGAGTGTCTGAAGGTTCTAGCTGATTTTTAAATATGGATTCATCATTTACATGAACGTATATACCATATTTTTTGTAACCGCTTGCTTGCCAAT
>JASFEM010000011.1:0-55696 GCA_050124835.1 Syntrophobacterales bacterium
TCCGTGGCGTTTTTTTCAGCATGCCCAACTCGAAGAAGAAATTGACTATTGACTTCAATTCGTTGCTCCTTTGTATGGTAATAACCTCATGTATACATTAGACCAAAAAACTAGGCACTAGGCACTAGGAACTAGGCACTACAAGGAGTCTCTGAGAAAGAGTGTATTTTGGTGCCTAGTGCTTAGTGCCTAGTGCTTAGTGCCTAGTGCCTAGTTTTTCCTGTCTGCTACAAGCCCTGAGCCCGCTTGCCCGCCGTAGCCGTGGCGAAGGCTGGGTCGAAGGGTTGGACATTTGCTAGCGCTTTGCGCTGCGGTTGCCAGCCAGGTCTTTGTATGCCGGCAAACCACGTACCCCTTCGGCATGCAGAATGCCATTAACGATGGCTTGGGCCATGAGCTGAGCTGCCAGTGCTCCCACAACTGTTACTTCAACTCCGGCATGAGACCCCGTGCTCAGGGCAAAAACGGTGTCACCATCATATAAGGTGTGGGCAGGTATAACGGTACGGGCAACACCATTTTGGGCCATCTGAGCCACTCGGGTAAGCTCGGCTTTTGAAAACTTGGCGTTGGTCGCCACTACTCCCAGGACGGTGTTCGTTCCAGAAAATCCCTTAACAACCTCCAAATGATAGAGGCTCGCGGCTGCGTTTGCCAATCGGAGTCCATCCTCGGTGCGAACCCCTGCCAGTAGCTCGCCAGTCTCATCATTGCGAACATCGCCAAAAGCATTCACCACAGCTATGGCCCACATCCGAAGTCCCCCGGCAGAGACCAGAGAGGCAAAACCTTGTCCAGACTTCATCGCTCGCTTTAGGCCAAATAGCTTACCCACGGTGGCACCGGTCCCAGCCCCAACGCAACCCTGTTCAGCTCCATCTGTTGTGGCTTTCTCGCAGGCCTGGTAACCCATACTGACATCCGGTAGGTTCTCACTTCGGTTCAGCCCCAGGTCAAACACCACGGCACCGGTGACAATAGGAACCACGCCATAATCGGTCTTGAAACCACAATCACGTTGGCGCAGGTACCGCATTACCCCTTGCACAGTGGCCAGACCGAAAGCGCTGCCACCGGTGAGAACCACTGCGTGCGCCTGCTCTACTAGGTTTTCCGGCCGCAATGCATCAGTGCCATGGGTTCCTGGAGCACCACCCCTGACATCCACACCAGCTACCGCCCCCTTTTCGGCCAGGACCACAGTGCATCCAGTATGGTGCTGCTTATCCGTCACCTGGCCTATGCGAAGTCCTTCAATTCCGCTAAAATTCCTCAGAGTCATGATATCTATCTCACCACTTGGCAAGTCGCACCAGCATCCAGTCGCTCGGTGTACTCAAGTCTTTTCCATTTCAGTTCTAAGTGCATCAAGATTTCGCTGAATATGCTGGTAAATTTCCTTGCCGATCCGTACTCCTAAATCAATGAACTCCGGGCCGTACTGACCGCCTATGTTGGTTCGAAAGGTATCCTTTATCTTGAGGATGCCGTCAACACCCCAGGGGAAGCGGCCAAACAGCTCCGTGATATCTATTTTCTGATAGCTCATCATGTACCAGACTGTGTGGGTAAAGTTGTCCGGCCCCCATCGAAATTTGTCTGCATCATAGAGAGCATCGGCCACAAGCTGTCCGGTCAAAGTTTCACAGGATTTGGGTTCAGAAAATGCCTCATGATTGGCAATGGCATCTGCCACACAGTTTATCTCTGCAGAACTCAAGGGAAAATTATGTAAGAGATCTCTAGCGGCCTCTGAGCCAGCCAATGCATGCTTATATTCTGTCCGTTTGATATCGTGTAGGAGTCCAGCAAGCTGTACCAGTACTACGGCGCGCTCCAGATCGGCCTGCACCGTGAAATACTTCTCTCCCTCAAGGAGTACAATGGCACCACCATCCACACTGACCTTTGTGGCATGCTGGAGGCCGTGGCCATAATCATCTGCATACTTTGGTGTAATCAACTCTCTACAATGGATAACCAATGGATTATGAAAGAAAATGCGCCGCGATATTGCCAGCGATGGTTTGAATCGTCGGTAGAATTCTGGAATCTCGTAGCGGGAGGCAATACAGCGTGATTCGTTCATCAAACGAAGGTAGATTTCTTTCATGGTCCCAAAAGCGCCCTCCCTTCTATTTCCAATCCTGCAACGTTCCAATCTAATGCAGGTGATATTTCTCTCTTAGCAACCGGCGAAATCTGGGCAGATAAATAAGATCAAACGTCTCCTCCTTATCTGGAAAGAGGCGCAGAGCCTGCTTTTTCACCCCTTCAACAACTGCTTGCGCCTCTTCCAGGGGCAATTTCGTCTGGGCCAGATAAGCCAGAGAGAAATCCACCAGAAGTCTCAAGGTCCTGATGCGGCGGTTTTCCTCCTCGGCCTCATCATTTATTGATTCTCTCTCATTTGGCTTCACCAAACCGTTCTCCAATTTTCAGTCCCTTCTCGGATGCAAACGCAGCAGCATCTACCTTGCCCCCTGTTTCAGGGCGAACTTTACTGATGGCAATTATGCCGCCATCAGCAGCGACTTGAAAGCCATCAGGATCTACCCGGACAACAGTACCTGGGGCTTCCTCTGTGGATTCCAGTAAGAGCTTGGCACCGTAGAAGCGAGTTTTTTCTCCCTGCCAATAGCTGTAAGCCCCTGGTTGAGGATCACAGCCTCTAATCAGATTATAAATGTCCTGGGCAGACTTGCCCCAGTCAATAGGAGCCACGCGATCATCACAGGGAGGCTCGTAGGAAGCTCCTTCTTCCGGTTGCGGGATCTTAGGAGCCTTGCCCTCCTTTATCAAAGCAACAGATTCGACTATGGCATCGACCCCCATGGGGAAGAGATGGTTGAAATAGAGTGAACCAGTCGTGTCATCGGGACCAATCTCAACTTCCTTCTGAAGCAAAATTGGTCCCGTGTCAATGCCTCCATCCGGCCAAAAAATGGTGAGACCAGTCTTGCTGTCGCCCTCGATAACCGCCCAGTTAATAGCGCTGGAACCCCGATGAAGAGGAAGGAGAGATGGATGGTAACAAATAGCGCCCCTGGAGGGTGTCGTGAAGTAGCTTTCAGGAATAATATCCGTAACAAAGGCCAAGATTGTCAAATCTGGGTCATGATTCTGATATTCGGTGAATACCTGGTCGTCTTTATAGGTTGTTGGTTGAAATACCGGAATTCCTTTGGCTATCGCTGCTTCCTTGAGTGGGTCCAATCGGCCTCCAGGTCTGTCAGGCGGTGTATAAACAGCCACCACATCCTCCCCTTTTTCAAGCAAGCTCTCCAGTACTTTTGCACCAAAAGGCGCTTGGCCTATGACTATGATACGCATGACACACCTCCTACCTGCTCAATGGGGTTAATTTGCGTCTAGATGTTCCTCTCTGGTCTGTTTCTCCCTTAGATTCTGTTTAAATGCAGACATTCAAATCCATTTAAGAAAGACCAGGATGTAGATCGCCCAGCTTGTCCATGGTGCAGAGAGAAACTTCTCCTTGTCAAGTTTATTTTTCACTCTCCTCAAGTTTCGAAGGGCGAAGCCCGATAAGTCCTCTCTTGCCCAAGTCCCGGATAAATCCAGTCATGGCAACTTCCGCTTCTCGTCTGTTAAGATGGTAACGGCGGCATAGGTAGTCCACCAGATCTTGAACGGTGCGCTTCCCATCCAGTAGTGTCCAGGTTAGGCTACCTATTTCATCCAGCTGCAGTTTCCGGGTCAGCGGCTCTCCTGAACGCAACCCCAACCGACTAGCCAGACTAACCAACCATGGTCGCAAGGTGAGAGGATAGGTGAGCACTACCTCGCCGCTCTCCAGTTTTTCTTCCAGTACTTCCCTGTTTTTCATTGGCCGGTAGGATAATGCCTCTGACCGACTGGACGGCCCAGCGGCTAAATCAGCTTTTGCTGGCTTCCTCTTTCTAGACCACTTCATAACTACTGCATATTTCCTCAAGTGTTCTTTCATCCAAAGGTTTGAGGCCACGTGCCGTCACGCCCAGGATCTGATTAGAGGTGGGTAGATGCCAGATTCGAATCCATATATGGGGTAACTTTCTGGTCACTTGAGCCCAAAGCCTTGCTCCCGGTCCATTTGAACGTCGGCTCTGGGCGCCAATGGCCGGGTTTCCCCTAAAATTATGTTTCCTGAAACTTGAAGTCTTGCACCAGCGAAACTCCCGGCAACGCTTCTCAAACCATTCCAGCAAATCACCCTCTTTTAGCAGAATGTCAGCTGGCCCCCAGCGACTGACGGTCACATGCTCGTGGCGGTGCTGAAAGGCCAGTTGGTAGTGGCCAGGGTGAAAGCTATGGCCTACCAGCACTAGACGGTGCGGCATCAGAACACGTAACCCATAAAGCGACCAAGTCACCCAACCGTCCTCACTGTGGTCCCGAAATGAGTTCAGCACTTGCAGCGTGACCAGTGGATTGTTTTCACCCATCCTCTGGTAGAAATGAAGAAGGGTAGCTTTTTGACACATGGTGCAATAGAGGATGGCCCCTTCTCCCCCTAACTCCTGCCCATGCCATTCAAAAGACTGAGCCTCAAAGCCTTGGAGCAACTGACGCCATCGCTCCGGTAGAGATCTCTGTTGAAACTTGACTCCAGACCCAGCTCCCGAAAGCCGCGCCAGCTTTCTCATATGAGACTTGTGGGAAAACGAACCTTTTAACTGCTGCCATTTAAGCTCCAGGACCGGACCACCCCCATCATCCAGTTGGAGATATGATGTGGCCAAGGAACTTACCTCCCAGTGGGGAGGTACCCGCAAACTGATCCCATTCCAGGCCAGCAATTTCCACCCTTCTGGCGTTGGATCTACCATGTTTCTCCTAACCCGGATGTGCTGAACTCCGCAGAGAGGGCTGAGATATTCACGATTGAAAAAGTGGCTCAACCCTTAAGTGCTGGCCTGCAGTCAAGCGAATGCACTTTTCTCCGACACGCTGTTATCTGGAGAACTAAAGCCAACTCAACAGAACGACCCCAAGTACCAACATGACCAGGCCGGAGGCTCGCAACGATTGCTCCCTCTCGGGAGCAAGCCACCAGTTCCATAGCCGTTGGAAACGGTCCGCTGGTAGAAGAAAAAAAATAACCGCCTTGGCAATTGCAATCAGACCGATGAGACGCACGAGTCCTACACCCTGGTTGCTCGCAGGGGCAGCAAGGATTAGCAATATACCCACCACCAGCGTAAGGATAGCGATCGGCAAGCGGTTGCGGATAATCCTCTCAATGAGAGGGCGCAGTTTCGCATGCATTTGTGTGGGATAGAGGTTTCCCCAGGTACCCATGGCAATCCAGAAAACTGCAACAACGACAAGAAACCACTTCATGACTCATCCCTTTCTTTAGTTCCCAGTATTGTTTCTAAGTTTTGTGATTCCATCTTCCTGGGCTTCAAGTTTCGCGCCGAGCGGCAGGCTCAAGGAACAAGGCCTGGCCTTTCGGCCAGCTTCAGGTTGGTTGCTGATCTCTCGCTGCTTACTTCTTGGTGCTCACCGCTTACTGATTGCTGACTATATCATCGTTCTAGATTTAGCCTTAGAAAACAGATGAGCGCAAGCAGAAAGTTATCAAACCATTCATCTCTGTCGTCTACGCCGTTGCCAGGATATTGCCACCGGTTACCATTTTCGAGTTGCCAACCAATCCTGATTTTTGCTAGTATTTGCCACCTGATAAACTCCTCTAAATTCGGATTCCGGGCCATGGCAAAAGAAATTATCTTTCCAGTCTCAAATGCATATAAAACCCGCTACCTGATTTTGCCCAGCTTAGACGACCGGCTGCATCGAATAGTCGTGGGCTGGTCGGATACTGGACCTTGCGACCTCAGCGTCTTCTGGGCAGAATTGACCAACGGCTTTATCGATCTTTTGGTAGTCGGAGGCGACAGAGGGTTACGCATTTTGGCCAATTCGGAAGAATCAGTCCCTTTCAACCCGGAAGAAATTGACCTGCCACCCGGTTGGATGGTCAGCCACGTATCTCTGGAACCTCGTGACCTGCCCCCTGATGTCTTGAAGGTAGTAAACACCTTCTTCTATGATGTTGGCGTGGATACCTCCAAGAAAGAAAAGAAGGAAAAGGTCCGTCTGCTCTCTGACATTCACAAGACTGAGGAGGTCTGGCTCATTCTTAGTAAAGATCAGAAACAGCGTCGAGTGATCGGCTGGTCCAAAGAAGGTCCCGCCCAAGTTAACATTTTTTGGGCAAGGTTTGCTGACGACCAAGTGTCCGTTTGTGTAGCTGGAGGTAGCGAGGGAGTGCGTATCATCACCGCGGAACAACCTGAAGGAGAGCCGATTAAATATGACAAGAACAAACCTCCCGGCATTGGCGCGCCTTATCTACGGATTAACTATGGTGCTTTGCCCAATGACGTTAAAGAGAATATTGGACCTGAGCCAGAGATCGAGTTAGAAGATGATGAAGAGATCACCAAGACCCCGCCCGATCTTGACCTAGATTAGAAAGATTGTAGATTTGAGATTGCAGATTGTACTATTCCTGATTGCGAATCGTTGTGCTTTCAAATCTACAATCTCAAATCTTAATTCTACCCTTCTCACTTTCCCCATTGTACACCGCACATCTCCTATCCCTAGTTTCGGATGTAGAATTTCAACCAGCCTTGTGAGCTTCTTGACACCAAGAATCTCATTCTTAAAGTTATGGTTGACAGTACATTTGGTTAAGGATCACTTGGAGACAGATTGTTAAATTTTTATGATGGATTCTATTGATTACTATGTCAGGTGCACCCATTGCAGTGCGAAGAATAAATTGCCATTAACGAGGCTCGGACGACGGCCATCGTGTGGTAAGTGCAAACAAGAACTCTTTCCCGAAAGCTCTCCTATCAGCAGTGGAACGATCATCGTTCCCTGCAAACACTGCCAAACAAACAATAAAATCCCCCTCATAAAGCTTGCCGACCAGCCCCGCTGCGGCAAATGCAAAACTCTGTTGGACTTAGATGTGAATACCCAAAGCACCCCTTTTATCTTGTCAGATCAAGATTTTGCTGAAACTGTACTGCGTTCACCCTTGCCTTTTCTGGTCAATTTTCATTCGCCCAACTGTGGTCCATGCAAGCTTCTCAATCCCATCATCCATAAAATGGCCAAGGACTATGAGGGTCGCCTCAAGCTTGGTACCTTTAATGTTGACACACATCCACACATCCCCACCTTGTACAGAATAGGCGGAACGCCTACCCTACTCCTGTTTCAAGGGGGGAAAGAACGTGGTCGACTTGAGGGCTACCAGAGTTCAGGTGCGTTGGCTCAGTGGGTCCGCCCGTATGCCTGGTAGGGAATAGCAGGTAGGAGACAGCAGACAGCTCGCAGCTGGCAGCTAGAGGTATACTTTGTTAGTTATGGCTTTTCAGTTATACGATATGATTTATATATTATAGATGATTGGTTTCAGGGTATTAAACAATCCGCAATTCACAATCTGCCCTCTTATCTCTGATCTCCGACCTCTATCTTATTGCTGCCCGCTGCCAGCTGCATGCTGCATGCTGGACTAATACGCCAGTTTACCGAGGGACTTAAGGATGAGCGTTATCCCCATAGCGAACATACCGGTGAGGCCCATGCCACAGGAAAATCCGGCCAGCAGTACCGGCGCATACTGACGCCACATGGTGCCATAGCGCTTTAGAAAAAAGAAACGACCCAAAAACGCCCCCACCACTTCTAAAATCAAACCGTGGGGAGTACTCTGCCCCAGACCCCTCACAACTCCGTAGACCAGCAGCACCGGTAGCCCCAACAGGTTGAGCAAAATATAGGTCACCAAGCCAAAGCCCAGACCGCTCAAGAGGTAGCTACCTTTAAGCGCTTGGAAAAACAAAGAATCTCCCTCAAGCGTTGAGGTCTGCATCAAGAGGGTATTCAGGGCTTGCAGATGCCACAACTCTTGAGCGTATGGATAGCTGCTGGAAGGAATGGGGGCTAACCGCCAGATGAATTGAGAAAAAAGGAGGCTCGCCACCATCACCACTGGAAAGACAACAATTTCCGCCTTGATGATACCGCGAATACTTGTGCCAGTGAGTTCGATTTGGCGAAATTGAACGGTTGCCTCACCATAATTATGGATGGGAATTGGCGCATACCAGATCTCAATACCTTGATAGCCAAAAAATTTTGCCCCGGCGATGAAGCTTGCCTCACGGACAAGGGGCAAACTGACAAACTGACCGGCAATCCCCTCCATACGGGCGGTGATGTAGGAAATGACCGGGGTGTAAATGAAGCCATAGATCAGAAAAAAGAACCAGGGGAAGTTGGGCACCAACAAGAGGCAGAGACCCGTGTAGGCCAGAGTAGAAAATACATAGATGCCGATGGATATCCAGAAGTTGAAATCACCCCGCCCGGGTGGCGGACGAAGAAGCTCACGAAAACTGCCCCTCTGACCAACAGAACTCTTACCAAAGGAGCGCAGGACGTACCAGATGCCGATCACTCCGATGGCCAAACCCAGACCAATACCGAAACTCATGTAAAAATCAAAGTTGTTGGCGAAAACCGTATCAACGGTGCCCATGCCCGGGTGCCAACGGTGCAATATCCCCCTGCGATACAGAATGGGATTGGCAACCACTGTTATGATCAACCCCAGCAATCCACCCATCACCGCCCAGAATGGCAGAACCATGCCGAGGAAAATAAGCCCCAGATCGAACTGCAGGCCCGTTGCCACTGCCGGCAGCACGTCCTCGGTGTGCCGGGTAAGGTCAATCCAGGGAATGGGAATCAAACGGATCGGTTCGGTTAAGAGCAATCCGGAGACCGATGGGAGGAGTACATACAGAGCCCCAAAGCTAAGGCCGATCACACCGCCGATAGAGAAAACCCGCCATTTCCAACTCTTTTGCTTGTCCTCGGTGGATTCGGCCAGAGCCATGGTCCCCAGCGCTCCCACGGGTGCCATAGGAAAGGGCAGCTTTTCCACATCTGAGGTGATGCGATACAGGGCGTAACCCAGACCAAAATGATCAACCCGCTGAATGACCTGCGATCCCACCAGCAACAGTATAGGAATCATCCAGTCGCGGTGAAAAAATGTCCTTTCGAGGAGTGACATGGAGGTGGCTTCAGGTGCCACCCACGTGGGTATAAATTCGGCAAGTCCCAGCATTTTTGCCGCATCGGACTGGACCAAATACTGATTCCACAGCAGACCCTGAAACGGTGATGCCAGAGCCGCACCGGCCATGTAATACAGCAGAAAGATCTCCTGTTGTTTGAGCTCGGTGTAGGATCTCTTGGCAATCTCAGCGAAAAGAATGATGGTGACCCAGCGGGCCGCCGGGCCGATGCCTGTGCCAATCACCAACTGCAGGTACATACTGCCCGGCATCATCAGAAAACCGATGAAGATGGCCCCAACGATGGTCTTCCAGTCGAAGCCCTCCTCGAAATGATCGGGTGTTTTTAGAAGATCTCGGTATTCCTGCAGTTCTTTGTCGTCGTACATGACCCTTAGCCGGTTTAGTCGGTTGGTGGAAGGAATATCATGAATACCGGCTGGCTAAACTCAAGTGGGCAGCACCTGGTAGCTGGCATAGGTGAAAAGACCCACCAATGCCCAGCCTCCCGCCATCAGAAAATCGCCCAGAATTAAACCGATAAAGAAAAATCTTATTTTCTTGAAAAGGGATACGCCGCCGTATCTCAGACTCAAATGGTTGCATAGCCATCCTACCAGAAAGCTGAACCAGAGGATCCGCATGGCCGAACTATACGCGGTTAAATAGCCTATAGGGTGGATGGGCCACCAGTAAAAGCGTTGATAGAGAATCACCAGAGCAAGCATGACCACAGCCCCCACAGTTGAAAACACCAGCACCCAATGGCGTGGTCCTCCCGGTGCATCCAGGAGTCGCTGGACATTATCATACACACCAATAGTGGTTCGGGTGGCCCATTCCATTTGGAGTTCTCGAATCCCATACTTGTGGCAAAGCGCCAGCATGGCCACAAAAGACGCCAACAACCCGGTGAGTATGGCCAGTAGAACAGCCGTAAAGAAAATGCGTTTATTGCGGATACCCTCTCCCACCTTGGCGCCATGAAACAGAGAGGGCATGATGGATTCCCGCAAGTCGACAAACAATACCTTCTGCATGACCGCGGCCATCAGTAAACCCAAATTGGTAAAGAAACGGGAGCCAAAAAAGGCGAGCAGGCCATCGGTGGGTGCCACCGAAAGGGTAAAGTAGGCGATGCCTCCTTGGCATATTACCCTGGTCGCCACCAGCATAACAAAAAAGAAAGCGCCGAGAAGCAGAAGGGTCACCTTCAGCGACATACCGAACTTGAGGCACCATAAAACCAGCAAACAGGTTCCCAACCAGAACCCCCAGCCGGACATCCGCACAGAAAACATCTCCGATGCGGACATTTGCGTCTTCCCAGGAACAAAGCACTGCCGCACCACATCTCGGAGGTGGTAGCGTGCCAACCAGAGCATGAAGAGGAAGAAAACCGCATAAGCCCCGATGATCTGCGTCTCTTCAGGGCGGGAAAGAGTGGGCCCGAAAGTAATACCCAGGGCAGCGGCAGGAATGTTGTAGCCCAGAATGGACAATAGCCCGAACAACAGACCCCCAAGCAGAAAAAAGAACCAGAAACTGAAGGAAATCTGGCGCGAGGTAAGAAAGGCAAAGCCAATGAAGGCGGGATAAATGTGGATCTTGAGCTTGTGGAAACCTGAAAAAAGTCCATATTTCGGGAAATAGGGACCAGCAAGAATCAGCGTGGGAATTTGGGGCACCTCGGGAAAATAGAAGTGAAGACCGTTGAGAAGGTGCAAGAAAAAAGTGGCCAGCACTCCGACAATCAGGAATCGATTGGCGAGAAAACGTCCGAAGCGTTTCTCGGCCAGAGCCTCCTCCATGAGCTGGGGCACCCGAAGGAGCGGAAAGTTCATCTTTTCGTTGGTAATCCATTGCTGGCTAAAAATGTTCACTAGACACAGCATCACCCAGTAGCTCAGAACAATGAAGCCGGCCCAGGTAAGCAGCGGCTGCAACCAGCAACCCCAAGGAATCTGCCGCAGGACCTGCAACCAACCTAGCTGGCGCCCCCCCTCTAGTCCATTGTACAGGAGCGCAATGGCATTCATGTCGTTCGGATACCACCCCTTGGGTAAAAGGGGCTGAATCACCTCGTTCCAGCGATTCCCGACGGTTGCGAAGTGGTAGGGCGCTGTGACATTGATGAAAAAGGTCCGAGCCAGGCCGGTGTAGGCGATTCCCGAGGCAATAACCGATATGATCCAGATCACGAAAAGCTCTCGACCACTCAGCAACGATGATAGCAACCGTAGTCTACCCAAGGCCGCAATAGCCACGGAGAGCCAGAAAAAGATGAAAAATGGTGCGAGAGGAAAGTGGCCGCCACCCAACGGTGTGGCACTACGATAGGCGTTGTTGAAGGGGGTTATGGCACAGATCAGCACTCCTAGTGCCACCCCCAATATCACGGCTCGCAGTCTTACCCGACCTTGCAGCATCTTGACGTCCGCTTCGCTAATAACGGTCAACTCAACACAAAGACGATTTTAGTAGGCACTAAGCACGAGGCACTTCGCTATGCCCAACTCCTTGCCGTCAGCCTTTCTGAGGTAAATTCGGTCTCCAACATTTTAGCATAATGACCCTGGGCCTCATCGTTTAGAGAACGCCAGACCAACAGTTGTTTACGAAGATCATTGAAGAAGGCCTTGTTGATCCGTTTCCAATAATTCGCCTCTCCCGCCTCCCGCTCTACCCGGACCTGGATTTCCAGGTAATTGTCGGGATCCTCAACGGCAGGGCAAAATATGAGGCTAACCAGCTGTTTCACGCCAAAATCAAAGGGTGCCAGCCACACCCGGGTGTAAATCTGGATGCAGTCATTCTCACAATGTCCCGGGCCCTCGAGGCGAGATATCTCGTCAATTGGACAGTAGAATTCCAGAGATATGTCGTCTGTGGTGAAAAGCCCGTGAGACACATCCCGATGTCCAAGATAGTATTCCCGCAAATAACCGCCAATACCCGCCTGTTCGCGATATTTCAGCAGAAACGGCAAGGTGACCTTGATCTCGTTTTCCACCGATTCCGGCAATGTCCAGGCCCGGTGGACGTCGGGGATGGCAATGTCTGCTGCCACCTTGGAAGGATAGATGACCGACACCAGTACGACCAACATCACCAGGATCATGGCAGCGACTCCAGCCAGCGAGGAATAATTCACCGTAATTCCCTTCCAAAGGGATGTGGTGGAAAAAATTACTGCAGAGGTCTGGGCCAGCAAGTAACCCAACACCACGCTGAGCACTGCGAAGGCCATGGCTTCGGCTATGAAAAGAAAGGAGACATGAAAGGGCGCCAAGCCAACTGAAGTGTAAACACCGATTTCCCGTTTTCTCTCATAGACACTGCCAATCATGGTGTTGAGAACGATCAACACGGCGATGAGCAGGGGAATGAGTATATTGGGAACGCCACTGTAGCTCAAGGCGTCGGAGGCGTGATACATGAAAGTACCATCCTCTTCTCCACTAAAAAGGGTAAGGCCAAAGCGATCCACCAGGTTCATGGCTGTGGACCTGGTTACCACGCCGGACTGGGAATGGATGGCAAGAGACTTGAGACTCCCGCCCAAAGCCATAAGGGTCTGATGGGGAACGATCAGGGTGAGATCTCCGGCAACATGTTGATAGCGACTCTGGAAAGCCTGTACATCCTCGCCGGCCTCAATGGCCTCCATCTCGACCTCAGTGACCTCTTTAGCCGCCTCGCTGGGAAATATCACAGGTGTGAGCGGCTCACCGTCTAAATCAAAAAAGCTCTGCAAGCCATCACCCCGAAAGAGACCCACAACTTTAAAGGTCATGCCCCAGAGAGTCACATTGGCTCTCTCAGGTTGCTCCAGAGAGATGCCAAGACTCTTAGCTAGCCTTTCCGAGAGAAGCACCACCTGCCGCTCGTCCGGTTCAAACCAACGTCCAGAACTGAGCAATGTACCGAGGCCGCTGACCTGCGGTTCCCGATCACTCAGCCCCACCACCCCTCTCGCCAAAGCTTCCCTACCCTCCCACCGGAGAGAAACCACCATGGGCTGGGTTCGATCTTCGTTTTCCAGCCAGGACCTGGGTACGACTTCCCCCTGGCCCTGAAACTTGTTCGCCACTGTGGTAAACGCCTCGGGCGGCAGGCTTTCCCAGTTCAAAACTTTCAGGAGTAATCCCTCGTACTGTGCCTGTTCCTGCAATTGCAACCGGCCTCGCAGACGCAGAGTCTTTACGGTGGTGAAGCTCATGATGGTGAAGGTAAGTATGATCAAGGTCACACAGGTTAGCACTGTGCGAATGGGGCGGCGACGTAGATTACTTACCCCCAGGACAAAGGCGGCAACGAATGCCTTGGTCTTGCTGATCTCGGAAGCCTTAATATGTCGGGCTCGTTGTTGGAGCTCCACCATTTCCTTTTCAAAGCGGTTCATGATGATCAAGGCCACCATCACCGACAGACCCAAGATGAAAAAAGCAAGGATTACCACCACTGGACTGTACGTCAGCTGAAATGCCGGATGTACATGGTAAATGACAGCTATGACGATACCCAGGATCACCAGAAAAGCAATGATTCTGCGATGAATGTCAACGAAAGAGAATAGCAACCGTTCTACACAGTAGGCGAAGGGAACAAAAAGGGCCACGTAAAAGAGGACACCGAACAGAACGTCTTTCTGCGTCTTTTCAACGTCGTCATAGACGCGGATTGCCAAAGCCCAGGACTTCTTGGCCTCCTCCACGAAGCGGTCATAGCGACGCTCGCTCAAACCATCTTCAGCCTGCTGCAGGGCCTCGACCCCCTCTTGCTGGAGTGAACGGATCCGCTGATTATTGATCCCGTGGCTCTCCAAAGCGGTTATCCTCGGCAGCAAGAGGCTCCACATGTCGTGAGCTACCCGGTATTCAGTGGCCGGGATGATTGGCCAGTTCTCAACTCGATACCCCGTGCCGTCGGGCCGGTAGTTCTTGGAATTGAGCAAAATCAGCTTTCGTGTGAGCACCGTGTCTGACAGGGTCAGCTTGAAAGGAGTTATAGGTTCCAAGTAAATGCTAGCCATAGTAGAGGAACGGGTGTCGATTCTGCTCCACCAATAGCGCAATGGCGTGGCCTCAGTCCGACCATCTATCAGCTTTATTTTAGTCATGTAACTGAAGGTTCGCGGCTCTAGAAGACTGAACAATGTACTCACCCTACACGCGAACATAATCAGTTCGGTCTCCATAAAGCGACGCCTCATCTTTACTCGATAAGCTGCCTTACCGGTCATCGGTTTGTCGACGGCCCAGATAACCTCACCGCTTTTGGGATCGAATCGAAATCCTTCTAAAATTGCCTTGTGAATAGTGTGCTTGCTGTCGGCCAGACCCCGAAACTGAAATGAACCGGCAGCGTCCACCATGCCATAGAAACGGCCAGGCCCTTGATAGGCAAGAATGAGCGTTCCCGAAGCTGGCTGATCAGGAAAGAGTTCTCCTTGACGGATAAAGTTGGCTTCACCGCTGAGAGTGGCGAATCCCTTCCGGGGCAGAAGGTCCGAAGCCAATTGGGGTTCGCGGCTTAACGCCTCCACCAGACCGGCAACCAGTTCACTCTGTTGAGCCAAATAAGCCCAGTCCACCATCTCCGGCTGATCATAGGGTGTTCCCCAAAACGGGCGGGCGTCATTGAGTGTAACCAGGCTGAGACCGAGAATCCCGGCCAGCGCACTCACCTCACCACCCAAGGCAGGCCGATCGGGCAGGTAGCTCTGCCAAGTCCGCAGCGGGTTTGGCCGCAGCGTGTCCTGAAAAAGCTGAGGCAAGCCAAGCCGCTCTTCCGCCTCGCGGCCAATGCGATTCAGTACTTGGTTTATATGACCGTAAGTCGCGGTACGGTTAATTTGTGGTTTTAAATCATATAGAAAGCCGTCGTTGAAACCGCCGACACCGTCGCCGTGGCTGGAAAGGTGCAGCGAAACAAAAAGAGGGAGATCGTAATCACCGAGTAATCTGCGCAACCGTCGACTGCTCTTCAAAGCTGTCATCTGCTCCTGGGAGTCCTCCAGAATCGCCTCGTTATTGCGGATTGCCGCGGGAATGAGTGCCAGCAACGTGCGACGCTCCTCAGACGTAATATCCTGATAGGAACCTCGCCAACTGAGCCGTCGCAGCAAGAACCGCCGGGCTGCCAGTTGCTTGATGAGCTGTTGGTCGGCATCGTCCTGCTTTTCCAGACGGAGCTGCATCAGTCGCTGACTGAGCGAGTCGACTTCGCTTTTGACCTGGTCGTCGAGAACTTCACGCAAGCGCACCGCTTGCTCTCCGCTCAATTGATCCAGAGGCTCAGGAGAATTTAGAATCGCCAGCGCCTCCTCGGCGGTTTCGATCCTCTGCTTCAGCTCTTTATTCAGCTTTTTTTGCTCTTTACTTCTGGCATGGCTGGCCCAGATGAACTCGCGCATACCTGAAAGACCCTGGGCATGCCCGCTGGTCGCAACGAGAAGAACCGATCTGTTTGGCGGATGGTCACGCAACCTTCTTGCCAGGTAGAGAAGTGAAGCAATGCTGCTTGCCTCATCAGTCCCTGGAGATACGCCTGTCACAATGGGGGTGCTGTCATAGAATGCCTCCACCACGAGAAGCTGGTCTTTGAGCTGCGGATCGCTACCCTCAATTAGAGCATAAATGTTTTCGCTTTTGATCCGTTTCCAACCGCCACTCGAGGTGACTACCACCCGGGGGGCAACGACCCCGCCTGCTGCACTTTTGAAGAAACCGAACAAGGAGCGCGCCTGGGTGAGTGGCATCCAGAAACGGGGAAAATTTATGGACGTGAGCTCTCGCTTCTCTGTGAAAAACCATTTGGCCGTGGGACCCCGGTCCACATAAATCAGAGCTTTGGCGCCGAGCATGGCAGCATTTAACCAGTTCTTACCAGAATCCATCTCCATCAGAATAATGCTGCCGTTGACCTCCATGCCATTGAACTCGTGGGGCCGGCCTGTGCCCACATAGAGAAGGGGGCCTTCGAGGCCTGAGGAAGGGGTGACTTCCAGACTGAGTGCGTTGAGTTGGAGTGGCTTGATGGGTGTGCGGCGTCCCTTTATGGTGAGGCTCGCTTCCTCGTATTGGCTGACCGGCAGCAGGAATGGATGCCGACCCACCTTTTGGAATCCCAGGTCTGAAAAGGTCCGGTATATCAGGTCCGCCGCCTTCCGACAGCCTGAGGTTCCCGTGCTCCGGTCCTTGAATTCAGCAAATTGCCTGACCAGGTCTTGACTTGAATATGCTGCTTTGGCAGCCACAGGATGCAGCAAGCATGAAAAAGCAATAAACAGTAAACCTGCCAGGGCACAGGGTAACCTTCCTGCGACTGCTTCTCTACGAATGATGGATATCATCTTCATTCCGGTCCGGGAACGATTGGGGGCGGCTGACGCTAACTGGAACCAAAAAAAGATGCTTCCCTAAGTGGGTCGGTGAGCAATCTCACCAACCGAGATGGAGAGTTGTTCGCGCTCCTCGATCTTATCTATGCGGCCATCTCGAATCCAGACGACCCGATCCGACACACTCAGCATCTTGAAATCATGGGTGGCAGAAATGACGGTCACACCCTGCTCCTCGCTCAGACGTTTGAGCAGTTCGATGATCTCTTCGCCGGTGGTCAAATCGAGATTACCCGTTGGTTCATCGGCCAGGATTATGGCGGGATCATTTGCCATTGCCCGGGCAATGGCCACTCGCTGCTGCTGTCCACCAGAGAGCTCGACAGGCTTGTGCCGAAATCGATCCCCCAAACCCACCAATTCCAGCAGTTTGATCCCCTTCTCCACCGCTGAATCATTGTGCATCCCACCAAAAATCATGGGCAGGGTAACATTTTCCAACGCCGTCATAACTTGAATGAGATTGAATGTCTGAAATATGTAGCCAATCTTACGGCAACGCAACCAAGCCAGTTCGTAAGCGTCCAGCTGAGCAATATCCACCTCGTCGATAAAAACCTTCCCGGAAGTGGGCTTGTCCAGGCCGCCAATCATGTTGAATAGAGTGCTTTTGCCCGATCCGGAAGGTCCCATGATGGAAAGATACTCGCCTCCCCGGATTTCCAGATCAACCCCGCGCAGAGCCTCCACGGTAATCTTTTTCAAGTGAAAAACCTTGGTAACGCCAGAGACCCGGACAATGTTGTGGACATCTGACATAATCACACAACTCCACCGGCCATCACCCAGAGGAGAGGCCTGTTAGCATCAGCCCGTAAGGTGACTGCTGTCTTAGTGAGCTAAAATGTCTTAAGTTAAAGAACTGCTCAACAGCAGAAGATAGGTTGACTGGCTGGTGCTGATCCAAAACTTTAGACACTTTAGCTCACTTTAGATCATTTTAGATCATTCGCAACATGCTTACTGTTCCACCCGCATGGCCTCCACCGGATGCATGCGGGCGGCGACTATGGCAGGATAGAGTACACCCAGCAGGCTTAGAATACAGCCGATCGAGGCTGCAAAAACCACGGACTTGCCCACTGCCACCCAAGATAGATGCTTCCAAGCGATGAAGCCAAAACGAATCAGTCCACTTAGCAGAGCAGCTCCTCCGCCGAGCAGTGCGCCCCCACTTGCTCCCGCCAGCCCTTGCATACCCGCCTCCAGGACAAATAGGCGAAGAACAAAGCTGTCCAGCGCCCCCAAACACTTGATCGTACCAATCTCACGAAAGCGCTCGGTGACGGCCATCAGCTGCGCATTGACAATGCCTACGACACAGACCAAGAGCGAGAGAAAAATTATCCAGCGCTCCTTGGCACTGCTTCCTGCGGATGTGGCACCAGGCTCGAGATCATAACCTGCCCGAACCAGGGCCTCATACAGCTGGGCGTCCTGCGTCTGGAGCATTCCATTGGCCAGATCTGTGTTCACCCGGACAAAACTCAGGAAGGAGACGGCCAGCACCAGACTCATGGTTGTGATCATGGATCGGAAAAAACGGACACGGATACTCTGAAAGCTGATTTCCAGAGACTTTCTGAAGGGGAGAACCACCTGCCTGGCAATATCTGCCCCTTTATCTGCAGAGGCCTTAAGATTCATGCGCTCGCTGCTGACTCACTGTGGCATAACGGTTTTTTGTTCAGTTCCGTAAAGTAACACAAAAGAAGCAGGTGGAAAACAGTCAGTCCTCCAAATTGGACAAACGCAACTTAAAAGATACATTTGGGCGCCAGACAAATCCCACCCACTCAACGCTTTACCCTACCACCCCATGCCTCTCTTTGATCAGGGTGCCCAGGTGAACGATGCGGCCATGGTTCCATTGCTTCAGAGCCGGCAAAAGTAAGTTCAAGAAATCAAAAGCTGCGGTATTCATGCGCTGGTGGTGAATCATAATGCCACAGAAGCCGCTGCTCAGGCTATCGGTGAGTTCTTTTAATAAGCTGTGCCAGCCGCCTTCAGCATCGTTTTCCTTTCTGGTGTGCAGATCTACACAGACCGGATAATCAGGAAGCGTAAGCGGGGCTGCTGGTTGAGCGGTCCGATCTCGGGAGAGTGCCTTATAGCCCAGATCTTCGAGAACGGTAAGAGTCTCCTGGTCGCAGCGATTCCAGGGCGGTGTGAAAACTGGCAGCAAAGCTTCACCCATAAGTGCACGGAGTCGCCCGTAGCCGAGCCGCAAATCTCTTCGCTTCAGGGAAATTGGCCGACTTGGCCCAAACTCCTGTTTCTTACCAACGGCTTCATGGTTGAGATGACGCCAGCCATGTTGTGTCCAACCCCACAAAGTCCTGTCATTTCCGCAAACTTCCAGCAAGCATCGCCATCTTTCTCCCGTAAGCCAACTGGGAACCACACCGAGCGTCAGCGGTGTCTGGTGACGACGAAAAAGGTCTATCAACCTGGAGAACCTGTTCCCGGGCACGCCCACGTCATCCGCCCTGAAGAAAATGATCCTTTCGCCACCCAAAAACGGTTCGGCAGCAGCTCTGTGCAAACAGCGGCTCAATCCAAGCTGAATGTCGGCCGGAACTTTCAGCCATAGCTGAGATGAACTTGCAGCCGGGCCCACTAGACTAGATCCCCCCTCTCACCACACCATGCCTCCAGCCACCGAGCTGTCTCCTGAGCACCATCCAAGCTTACTGGAGACGAAACGGTGGTCCTCGGCTCTTTCAGAGATCCCTTCATCAGCTCTGCCAGCCGCGATGGTTCCAAATCTCCATTGTCCACCACCGTCATACTGCCCACGGCGGCAAGTTTTTTCGCCCGCAACCGCTGCTCGCGGTTCTGCCCGAATGGGTAGACGAGCGAGGGAACACCGGCTGCCAGTAAATTCATGCTGGTATTATATCCTGCCATACTAATCGAAAGATCGGCGGCAGCCAAAAACGAGAGAAATTCCCCAGTGAAACGAGCCACCTCAACCCCTGGCAATGAGGCAGCCCGCCGGGCAATCGTGTCAAAATCGCCCTCGCTCATGTAGGGCCCGGTAAAGATGTGGAGACGCAGTCGCCTTTCTTCAACTAGCTGAGAATGAGCTTCAAGCACTGCCATGAGCAGCACATTACCCACCTTGCCTCCCCCAACGCTGGCAACGACTAGCGCTTCATCCTCGCTCATTCCCAACCTTTTCCTCAACTCTCTACCAGCATTTGCACCGGGAACCGGAGTGACAAAGCCGGTGTAAGCAAACGGTATTCTTATTTCTGCTGTGCTCTCAAAAGTCTCCTCCAGGGACACCAATTTCGGATCTGCGTGGATCAGCAAAGCGTCAAAATAGCGGTTAAGCAAATCCACAACCCGCCGCTCGTAAGCCTCCTGACCTTCCTTCTCAACCAGGATGTCCCGAAGGCTGCAAGCCACCCTAACTGAACCGAAATCACCCCGACGTATACTCTCTAACAGCGGAAGCAGTTCAAAACCAAAACGTTTACGCCCAAATGGAAAAAGTTCCACTAAAAATAGATCTTGAGCACCTTTTTCAAACAGTGAACGCAGTAACAGCCTTCTCTCATCTTGTACTTCCGGGGCAGTCCGCTTCGCATCAGTGGGGAATAGACCCGTGAAGTTGGGATCCATTTTCAGGCCAGGAAGCTTGTATTCGTTCACATGCGGCGGCAATTCCACCTCCACAGGCGGTCCGCCGGTCACCAGCACCACCTGATGACGGTGCAGCGCCCTTGCAATCTCAACGCTACGAAAAAAGTGACCAATTCCCAAAACATGCTGGCAATAATGTATTATCTTCATTTGTTATTTGTCATCTGTTGTTGGTCGTTAGTCATTGGTCATCTTGCGGTCTTTCCTCTTCACATCCGATGAAAAATCGGCAGAGTGGATAACCGGCCAACCAAAAGTACAATTTTAAATTCGCTCATTCAAATGCTGGATATGGAATTCTTCGCCATCGAAGGACAACCAGTGGAGCTTGTACGGCTCAATCAAGGGCGGCTCCTCCGGTAGAAAATTTCGCTTGCAAAGCTGGTAAAGCAGACACCTAATGACGCCTCCATGGGTCACAACGAGAATATGGTCACCCTCTCGGCTTTGGGCTATTTCCGTAAGCGCTTGTCGACTGCGCTCCAGCACTTCCAGGCGACTTTCTCCACCAGCCGGGCGAAAGTGCCATCCCATTTTCACCTGCTCTTCCAGGACTTCGGTCTTGAGGTCACCGAACTTCATGCCCGACCACCTACCCCAGTGCTGTTCGCGCAGACGACCTTCCTCTGAAAAAGGAAGATTGAGGCTTTGGTTTATTATATTTGCTGTAAGTTTCGCTCTTCCCAAATCGCTCGTCACTAGATGATCAAATTGATATCTGATGAGCGAACGACCCCATTCCTCGGCCTGCTGCCTGCCGTCAGAGGTGAGAGGAGCGTCCTGCTGACCCTGAATGCGCTTTTCACGGTTCCACGCGGTCTCGGCGTGGCGTAACAAGGCGAACTGAGTTATGGAGCTTTTATCTGAGTTCATTCCTTTTAGCCAATCTGAACAGCATATCTTCGACAATGCGATAGTTCTTTTGAAGATTGTGCCGACGGCGAACGTGGCTACTCGCTGCTTCTCCCATGCGTTCCCGCAGTGTAGAATCCTCTAATAGCCGTGCAACAGCCTGGTTAAATGCGCTGGAGTCGAAAGGACGCACCAGATAGCCGCTCACACCATCGGACACGACTTCCGGAATACCACCGTCAGCAAAGGCGACCACAGGCAGTCCACAGGATTGGGCCTCCAGATAAACCATACCTAAAGTCTCACGTATTCCTGGGAAGACAAACAAATCTCCTGCGCTGTAGAAACGATACATCTGCTCCCGTGGCACCTTACCGAGAAAGCGGACCCGGCCTGGAAGCCATTCTGCGGCCAGTCGACGAAGTCGGGGCGCGTCCTTCCCGTCACCTGCTATTACTAAATACAAGGGATATTCTTGGCGATAAAGCTCCCCGCAGGATCGGATCACCCAGGAAAGACCGTCACTCTTTACGCCCGGGCGAAACATGGCAGCACTGAGCACCACAACGGATTCACCCGTACCCCACTCGCGGCGCAGTTCTTCACGGTGTGCCGAGTCAAAACTAAAATGTTCCGGCAAAATTCCAGGCGCCACGTAAGTTAGCTTTTCCTCTGGTATGATTCTAACCAGATTGTTTAGATCCTCCTTCCTGTTGGTAAACACGTGGTCAGCAGCCAGAAGAGCCCGACGGTTCAGGACAAAGCCCGCCCAGCTTCGCCAGTTTTTGCGCCTCTTGGTGGAGTAGATGCCCTGAAAGATTGCGTAGGGCAGGCGGAGACGACGACGACACTCGGGACCGAGGAGATCAGGGGCCTTGTAATAGCTATGGTAAGTCAACCAGAGGTCCGCGCCCATTCTGCGGCACTCTCTTAAAGACTGACTTCTGGCCAACGCCAACTGCGGCCAGAGCCAAGGCTTCCAGTAAATCCAGCGAGCACGGAGCCGACTGACCCTTTCGAGCTGATGACCACGTCTTTCGAGAAAATGATACAGGCCGGTGCCTATTACTAGGTCTCCGGAAGGATGGGGGTGTCCCAGTGGTTTAAACGGGGCGTAAAAGGCAATGCGCATCTCTGGGGACATGGGTTGACCAACTATTCTTACTAGGCACTAGGCACTAGGCACCATTCCGTTTCCTATTAGTGTTTTTTGCGCTAGCCGCTATGCGTCCTTGAGGCCGGCTTGCTCGAAAAGTGCTGCTAGATTGTTAATCAGCTTTCTATTATCGAAATCGTCTCGAACCTTTTGGCGTGCACCCGCAATCACCCGATTTCGCAGATTTAGATCAAACAGCAAACGAGCCATACCCTCAGCCATGGCCTCAGGTTGACCGGGTTCTACCAATACACCGGTTCGGCCGTCTTCCACAAGTTCCGGGATAGCTGAAACGCGGGTGGCCAACACCGGTACTCCCATGGCCATACTTTCGAGAAAAACATTGGGAATACCGTCCCGGTCACCATTTTTAGCCACCTCGCAACCCAGAACAAAGAGGTCAGCCTTCCTGTACTGATCCAGGACCTTTTCGTGTGGCTGAGTGCCCAACCAATCGCACATGTTATCAAGACGCAACCGATGGAGGAATTTCAGGAGCGCTTGCCGTTCCTCCCCGTCGCCAATAAGGGTGTAGCGAAAGGAGTGTCCTTGATCTGCCAGATGTCGCAGGGCGCGGAAGACCGTGGGCAATCCCTTTTTTTCCACCAGACGGGCAATGCTCAATACCCGATATGGCGGGGAAGGTTTTCGCGCTTGGGAAGGGGTTGAGAAAAATCTCGCGTCTATACCATGGTAGATGCGGTGAATGGCATTTTTTCCGGGAGACAATCCCCGGAGAAAGCTCCGGTTGTAGTCGGTGCAGGTTACAACAAACTCCGCCAGTTCGATCTTTTCTTGGAGTTGACGAGGATCGGAGGTGTAAATGTCCTTGGCGTGGGCGGTGAAACTGAAAGCAAGTCCGCTGAGTTTATTGGCAAATAGTGCCACTGAGGTGGGCGAATGGGCAAAGTGGGCGTGCAGGTGTCGGACACCCGTACCAGGGAGGAGTGAGTGAACCAGATATCCTGCCTGGAATAGGTGTTTGATGGTGGCCACTTTTTTGGTCCGTCGAAAGCGAGTGAGCATGAGTCGAAACGCCTGTGAATAAGCAGCTGGACGCGACCTGGCCAGCAGTAAGTTATGATAGAGGAGACATGGCAGATGCGCGAGTAGCGTTTCGGGCAAATAGTCCACCTGGGCCCGAATCTGCTTCACGCTTTGGTGGGTAAAAGACTCACGCGGCTGGCGCATGGAAAAAAGATGCAGCGAAAAATCCAGGTTTTCCAGTAGGTGAATCTCGTTGGATATGAAAGTCTCACTGATGCGGGGATACCCCTTAAGTATATAACCTATCACGCTTTTTTACTCTTGGGTTCGCTTGCATTGGGGAAAAACTTTCGCGCGATCCGACGATTCAAGTCTTGAATGGGTCCGTCTCGTTGCCTAAGTCATGATCTTAGGCAGAATCAAGCAATCTCTTTGGGTCCAGCATAGTATCACGCCTAACCTTGTCCAGTCCAGCGAGGGCACGGTGCGTCATCCTTTGGACCGGCGAGATCTTCAGTTATTCTCCTCCGGCCGCGATATTTAGAGTCATCTCCTGGCCATTTACCCGCAGGTAATACGCTGGCCATTCGGTCCAACACCCCGTATTGATGTACCGAATTCCATCGAAAACTCTATCTTCAGCATTATGGGTATGCCCGCATGTAACCGCGGCGAAGCCATGTTGCCTGGCATAGCGCACAGCTTTCTGCATCAGATACTTGCAGTAATACTTGTAGAACATCTTGAACCTCTTAACCATTTGGGCCAGGTTCACATCCTGGCCCCCTAGACCCAACCAGATATTACCCATGAAGCGGACCGTATCCACTGCAACTCTGTTCCTCCCCCAGAGCCTATCGAAGACATCGCCGTGGGCGATTAACAATTGATTGCCCAATCTATACATACCCTTGAAGTCGATTTTTCCCGGCTCTTCCAACAAAAAGTGACTGT
Source organism: Syntrophobacterales bacterium (assembly GCA_050124835.1). Lineage (GTDB taxonomy): Bacteria > Desulfobacterota > Syntrophobacteria > BM002 > BM002 > BM002. The sequence continues at coordinate 24,122 of JASFEM010000011.1, forward strand.
CGTGATTTCCACGCACCCAAACGACTTTTCTATGAAACGACTCCTTCTTGATAAGCGCCAGTATTCGTTGGTCTGACGGGGTCAGGCTCTTTCCGTGCTTATCGACGACATCTCCATTTAAGATGAGATCCCACTCTTCTGGAAGGGCTTTCAAAAAGTTTTCAAAATGGCGTGATAAAGAAAATCTCGCTCCCAGGTGCAAATCACTAATAATAATGGCCTTCATTTCACCAACCTAGGCAGCAGTCTGTGAATCAGCTCCCACCTACTAGTCCTCCTAACTTTTTCTCCGGCAGCGTGATCCCAAAGGCGACAATCATTCAATGTGAGGTTTATCCCATCAATCAACGAATGCCCACTCATAGGAACTAGATGGAAGACACTAAAAAAGCCCGCCGAAGCGGACCTCCCTGTTTATCCGTAACCCATCCAGCTTTAGAAAAGTCAATCCAACTCGTCTACCTTTTGAGCAAGACCTGCAAGAATCGCTCAATTTACTTCCGATCTATCATTTCTTTCCTGCGACTCGTAATATTTTTTTCCGCTCACTGCCTCCCCAGCGAAACTCGGCCAACCGCTGGCGCATAACCTCAAGGCCGGTAAACTGAAATTCCTCTATTGCCTGATGATAGGGTTGTGGATTCTCAAGCATGGCGAGCAATTTTTCTTTCAATGTGCTGGCATTGAGTTCCTGCCATGGTATGAAGTCTGCCAATTTTTTCTCATGCAACACCTGTGCTCTGATCAACTGCTCCTGACGCGGTTTTTCTCGAGGAATAATCAGTGATACCTTGCCCTGGCTCAAGATCTCGCAAACCGTATTATAACCACCCATGCTCACCACAACATCGCTGGCCCCTATTAGTCTCTCCATCCGTCGATAGAACCGATAGGCACGAATCTTGAGGGCCCTGCTCCTGGCAAGGACCTCCATCCGCTTTTTCTTAGCCAGGAAGGGCCCGGTAACAATCACGGTGCGAAAGGGTGGTGATCCTTCCCATTTCTCCAGCATACTGAGAAATGCATCCAGATGGGCGTAGCCGTCACCACCGCCGCCGGTGGTGACCACCACCAACTTTTCCTCAGGACCGAGGCGCTGCTCCCTGCGCACATCTTTCAGTTCACCAGACTTCGGCACTGTCCGAGGAATATACCCGGTGAAGATCATCTTCCGACTCGTCTGCTCCGGGATGTTGTATTCGCGAATCGGGTCGTAAAACTCCCGATTGCCATAAACCCAGATTTCAGAATAATACTTGTCTAGCACGTCATAGACGCCCTTCTCTTCCCAATCTCGTTGGGTGCTTTCGGCATCGTCCATGATATCCCTGAGCCCGAGTATGGTCTGAGCGCGCGGGTGACAACGCCTGAGCCACTGCAAGGTCGGGATGATTTCCCTCTTGAGGCCGAGTGGTGCCTTGTCAACGATGAAAAGCTGAGGCTGGAAGGCCTTGGCTGTGCCCGTGATAATTGCCTGCCTGATTTTCAGGGCGTGACGGGCGTTGATTTTGATTGAGAGGGGAAGATATTCCTCGTTGGTCATCTTGATCATGCCCGGCACCCGGACGAAATCGATCTGCGGTGGAAAATCGAAACGGCCTACGATTGGCGAACCTGTGAGAATCAGGATATTTACGTTGGGATCTCGCAGTTGGGAGGCAATGGCCAAGGTCCGACGGATGTGGCCCAAGCCGTAAGTGTCATGCGAGTACATCAGAATGTTGTAGGTGGTCTTACGGGCCATGCATACTTCCAATCGAATCCGAGTTGGCGAAATACAGCAAATAAAGTCGCGTCGATCGAAGGCCCAGTCAGCTCATTTTCTAAAACAACGCGACTCTACTAGATAAGCCTCCAAAGGTCAAGTGAAAGTCCCTTGACTGCAAACGAGGCTCTCCTATAATGGCATGACCTCAGACACGGTGCAAAGGGCCTCGTTCAGGCCAAAGTTATTGGTTGAAGCTTGTACCATTTCATCAACGCTGCTATAACCATTACCCCGGAACCCGAACTCGGAATTTTATATGGCTTCAGTTCATCTCGGTATAGACAACCTGTTGTCAAGCCAACCAGCGTGGCTTCAAACCGCTCGCTTGGGGCTCCTAGCCAATCAGGCTTCTGTGGATGGCCACCTTCGCCACACCCGAGATCGGCTACTAGATGCCAAAGTCAATCTCACGGCCATCTTTGCCCCTCAGCACGGATATTTTGGTGAATTGCAGGCCAATATGGTCGAGTCTGATCATTTTGTTGACGATCAGCTAGGTATTCCCGTTTTTAGCCTGTACGGAGAAGCCCGCCAGCCCACTGCTGCCATGCTGTCGCACATTGATGTCCTTGTTGTTGATCTGCAGGATGTCGGTACCCGCGTCTACACTTTCGCTACCACCTTGGCCTTATGCCTCGAGGCTGCCCGAGACCATAATGTAAAGGTGGTTGTTCTGGATCGACCAAATCCCATTGGCGGCCAGCAAATTGAAGGAAACCTCTTGGAGATGGAACTCCGTTCTTTTGTGGGCTATTTCCCGATCCCCATGCGACATGGGCTTACCATGGCCGAACTGGCCCGACTGTTCAATGAGGCTTTCGGCATTGGTGCGGTTCTGGAGATCTTTGCCATGAAAGGCTGGAGCCGTGCCATGCTTTACCCCCAGACAGGATTGTATTGGGTGCCACCTTCGCCTAATCTGCCAACCTCCAAGTCAACCCTGGTTTACCCTGGCCAGGTTATCCTGGAGGGGACAAATCTCTCAGAAGGAAGAGGCACCACCACACCTTTCGAACTCTGGGGTGCTCCCTATCTCGAACCCAAATTGGTTCTGGAACACCTAGCTGAGGAAAACCTCAGTGGTGCGGTGCTTCGGCCGGTGCGTTTCCAGCCCTGTTTTGACAAGTGGACTGGACAAAGCTGCGCTGGTTTCCAGATTCACGTCACCAATTCTGACGATTACCGACCCTACGCCACATCTCTCGCCCTGGTTCGAGCTGTGCTAACCGCACACCCGGAGGAATTCGCCTGGAGCGCACCACCGTACGAGTACGAGTTTCACCATCTTCCCATCGAGATTATCCTGGGCAGTGCTCATCTGCGCAGGCAGCTGGAAGCAGGAGTGACCATTGCGGATTTGGAGCAGAGCTGGCAAACACAGCTGAGTGACTTTCGCCAACAATGCACCCCATACCTGCTCTATTCCTGAGCAAGCAGAAATCGATAAGAACCCTGAAGAGCCACCTTTACTACCCATAGTGACCCATCCAAAGGGAGCAATATCGTCGTCCAAAACATAGTCAAGAATCTGGGGCCAAAGGGGCTTCCTGAAGCGGCCGGTGATTGAGGAGAAGTCAGGAGCCAGAATTTAGAAGCCAGGAGAAACCATTGGAATAATGGAATTATGGAATGATGGGGTAAAGAACAAGAAACATTCTAATTATTAAGAATTTACAGGAGTTGTATATTAAACCAATGCCTCTAAACCCATCGTTCCAACATTCCATCATTCCAACATTCCAAGGTGTTCATCAACCGGCAAAGCTATTGAACTCTGATCTTGTCCATAGAACCAGGTTTTCGATCTTGAATAACTTCAGCCGTCCAGTTGAGTCACATATTCGAACCGGCTGGCTTGCAACTTGCAACAGATGTTCATTGGGAAGGAGAATTGATGAGAGTTTGATAATTGTTTCCTGGTGGCTATGCATAAGAAAGTTGTTTTTAATCGTGTGCTTACAATTTTATTGTAGGTGCAGATATTTTCTCTCGATCGAGTAATCACCAAATTCGCGCGTATGGCTTGTATATATCACCCTGACCACGACAGCGTTGCATTCTGTGCCAAGTGTGAGGCCGATCTCTGTGAGGATTGCGTCATCCGGGTAGAAGACGGCCGAACGCTTTGCCACCGTTGCATGCTGGCCCTATCAATTGAGCATGTTAAGAGTGAAACCAGCATACTCATCCAGGCAGAAGAAGACGAGGTTGTCGGCCTCAAGCGAGAGTGGCACCCCACCTACATTCACAAAATAGTCATAATTGGGGCTTTGCTCGTGCTAGTGCTCGGAGGTCTCTGGTTTCACTGGAGCCAAACTGAACAACCTCCCCAGATAACTGTGGAGTCCAGTGACCCGGTGGAAGTTCTCGCTGGTGTTCAGGCAGCATTGGAACGGTATGCCGTGTCACACTCCAATCGTTACCCCGACAGCCTCTACGATCTTATGCCTGGTTTTTTGGCCGTTAGCTGGGAGAACCAAAGGGTATTGCGATATCTTGAATACGACCTCGACGAGCGCGAAGGTTACCGACTGCGAATCCAAGCGGATTCAGGCTTGCCGGGAGCGGATCTAATAGCCAACTCACAAGGCATTAATCCGCTAAGGGAGTGAAGATAGCCCATGGTGTCCGGACAGCAACAGTCTCGAAAAAGTAAGGGCTTTACCTTGTTGGAGCTTATGACAACGCTGGGTGTGGTGGCTGTAATTGCGGCAGTGGCGATTCCAACTTATATCGCCTACCTCAAGCGTGACAGGAAAGTTGAGTGTCAGGCCTCAGTGCGCAATTTTTTGAGAGCCCAAGAGCTCTATTATTTGGATAATCAGAACTTCTATCCTCTTAGGCCTGGTGAGACCACCAATGCTTCGGGAGAGGTGGTTGAAATCGGCTGGAACCCAACCAACCGTCCCGCCCAGCCTCTCGAATACGTTCTTACGGACCTGGCAATGGAATTCCGGCCCGATGGCCACCGTGGCTATAAAATCAGGGCGGTAAATGTCCAGCAGCCAGAACTGTTTGAGCAGTCCTTGGTTTTTAGTTTGCGGACCGACGAGGGTTTCCACAACGATGGCACCACCGACTATCAATACCAGTTCAAGATGTTCAATCGGCAAGATTCAACCGGACCTCCCAGCTGGAACACAAATGGTCAGTGGATGGTCCGTAATTGGTTCTGGTTTGACATCTTCGGATGTCCTGCATGGCGGTGGACCCCTAAATGCCAAAGATGATCTGACTTAGAGTTTATTTTGGTTGGTTTTGCGTAGGATGGCATCCAGATTCCAATCCACCGGCAACCGCACCGCTTGCCCCTCTCTGGCCTGATAGATCAAATAGCCATGGTTCAGACCGAACTCGAAAAGGTCTCTGGTAATAGCCACGTCATCTCTGCAATAATTGGTAACCTCACCCAAATTGCCCTCCCGAAACCAACGCACTGCCTGGATGCCGTCGGCCACTTTGGATTTTCCTAGGGTCTGCTCAGCCAGGTGGTTCAGACTGAGACGAAAGCCCAACCGGCTGTAAATGTCGTCGAGGATGTCGAAGGTAGGCACCTTGCGAAAATCGAAATGGGTGTAGGCGGATAGCACCCGGTAATCGAATCTCTTAATATTGAATCCCACAACCAAATCAAACTGTTGTAGCCGGCCAATCAGATTTTCCGCCTGCTCTTCGGTAAAGACCTCGTAGCCATCGGAGCGGTTATCATAAAGCACCGCCACCGCCAGCCGCATGAGGTGAATGTTTCCCCAACCGCCCACTTCGTCTGCCAGCCTTTGGGTCTCGAGATCCATACATCCCACGGACGGATCGTCGCTGGTTGACGCCAGCACCTCCCGCCGCTCCACTCTAGCTGCCCCTTCTATCAGATCGCTCTGCTTCACTTCCAGATCATGTTCGCCTAATAATGCTTGTGCCAGAAACTGGGCAGCCGTTTTGTCCAGGGGCTTGTTACCGGAACCGCACTTGGGCGAATGGATGCAAGAAGGACAGCCCAGATCGCAGGGACAAGATGAGATGAGCTCGTCAGTCTTCCGCAGGAGTTCCTCAATCATCTCGAAGCCACGAGCTGCAAGACCCACCCCCCCGGGGTAACCGTCGTAGATGAAAACCGCGCTCTTTTGCAACTGTAGATGTCGGGGCACGGCTATACCGCCGACATCATTCCGATCGCACATGGCAAACAGGGGAAACATACTGATCAGGGCGTGCTCCAGAGCGTGTATACCTCCCATGAAATGGAGCTTTCGTCTGCGCACCATCTCCTGGATAATGTCCTCGATCTCCAGCCACAGGCCAATGGTCTCAAAGCTCAGTTCTGGCAAATCCAGAGGTACTGTATCCAGGAGTTCCCCACTGTAAAGGTTGCGCTTTTCGTATCCGACAACCTGCTCAGTGACCCGCAACCGGCCCAAACGGGCGACGAAATTGGCCACCGGGCGACTCCGATCCACCCCCAGGATTTCCGTCTCCTTTTCACTTAAGGCCCTGGTGTAGTAGCGCGCCTTGATGGGTTTTGCAAAGACATTCTGCCGCTCCAGATCAAGCCGGGTCACCAGGTACTGCTGACCTCTGTGTAAATAAATCGCTCCCTGGTGGCATTCTTTAAACACGCGGACGCCGTCATTTTTCCCCAGCACTTTTTCGCTGGGCTCTTCGAAAATGACATAGCCCGGGCCCACACTCCGAATGTCCACCAGACGCTGGGGCTGACGTCTGGCAGCATACCAAACGTCGCCTTCTGCACTGCGCAACAGGTCACCCCTGGCCTCGAGCGCTGGCACCCTATCGGCAAGCAGCCCCCCCTTGGCGTAAAGGTCTTCAGCCTCACGCAAGGGTATTTCTGCTGCGGCACATGGCAGGTGAGCGTCCACCACCTCACAGTTGTCCGGGTCAACCACCGCCGCCTCAAAAGAACGCTGGAAAAAGTCGTGGGGATTCCGCATGAAGTACTGGTCAAGAGCATCTGGCTGCCCGATAAGGATTACCAGGGAATCGCGACCCGAGCGTCCAACCCTGCCACTGCGCTGCCAGGTGTTGATGATGGTTCCGGGGTAGCCCAGCAAAATGCAGGCATCCAAACCCCCAATGTCAATACCCATCTCCAGAGCACTGGTGGAGATCACTCCGGCAACAGCCCCACTGGCCAGACCCCGTTCGATATTCCGCCTTTCCTCGGCGAGAAAGCCGGCCCGATAAGAGCTCACCCTGGAGGCCAGTTCCGGCGCAGCCTCGGCCACATTCATATGGAGGATCTCGGTGAGCTTGCGTGCCTGAGTGAAGGCAATTGTTTTGAGTCCCCCCCTGAGAGCCTGAACAAACAAACGACCGGCAACGGATGTGGCAGTGCTGTCTGGGTTGACGAAAAAAAAGTGCCGTCCTGCCTGAGGTGCGCCATTTTGCTCAACAGCCCGGAAATTCATCCCGGTTAAGCGACTGGCAAAATCTCTGGCATTGGCAATGGTGGCGGAAAGCAGGATGTACCTGGGGTTGGAGCCGTAAAGCTGGCAGATCCGCTGCAACCTTCGCAGAACCTGGACAACGTGAGAGCCGAAAATGCCCCGGTAGGTATGAACCTCATCTATCACTACCAAACGCAAATTCCTAAAAAACGCTTCCCACTGTTGATGAAAAGGAAGAAACCCCAAGTGGAGCATATCCGGATTGGAAATGATCAGGGGAGGCAGGTTCTCCTTGATACGACGGCGTTGACTCGAAGGGGTATCGCCGTCGTATACCGCCGCGTCCAGACGCAGATCCTTTGGCATAACCTCATTGAACGAGATAAAGGCCTGGTATTGATCCTGTGCCAACGCTTTGAGGGGAAAAAGATACAAACCATGTCCACCATTCCCCTGCCCCAGAAGCTCCATGAGAGCTAAGTTGTAGATCAGCGACTTGCCGCTAGCAGTTGGTGTAGCGATGACAACATTGTCACCATTTCGAAAGCTGGAAAGAGCTTCAACTTGATGTTGGTAAAGCCGGGAGATTTCTTGCTTGGCCAAAGCTTCGCGCAAGGGCGGAGAAAGGGGTGGCTCTAAACTTCCATAAATGGCATTCCGACTTGGGAGAAATTCATGATGGACCAACTGCCCACCCGGCAGCGGCGCAGTCTTCAAAAACTCAATAAATCTCTGCATAACAACCTATCGGAGTAGCACTAGGCACTAGGAACTACCCACTAACCACTGGCGCACTAGGCCCAAGTAAGTAACTTGTTATTCTTTATGCTAGACGAAAAGCGGCACGTGGGAAAAACTATCCACGTCCACAAGCCCCTGGTCAGTCAGTTTCAGCTTGGGTATGACAGGCAGGGCCAGGAATGACAGGGCCATGAAGGGGTATTCCAGAGACGCCCCCAGTGCCAGGGCGGCCTGATTAACCTCCTTTTTCCAAGCCACCACCTGTTCCAAGGCGGCAGTGGCCATAAGGCCGGCAACAGGCAGGGGTAGCTGCGCTCGAATCTGGCCACCCTCTACCACTACCAGACCGCCTCCCAACTCCCGCAAACCGTTCACCGCAACTACCATGTCCAAATCGCTGGCTCCAACAACCACCAGATTGTGAGAATCATGAGCTACCGTGGAAGCAAGTGCGCCTCGGCAAAGGCCGAGACCACGGACAAATCCCAACCCCTTGCGACCACTGCCATGGTGTCGCTCTATCACGGCTAGTTTTAGCAAATCACGATCCGGATCACTGACGGCTTCACCCTCTCGAGCCGTCACAGCGACAATCTCTTCAGCCGTTATCAGCGTGCTCGGAGCTGCACGTATCGCCCTCAGCTTTGGCCCCTGGACCTGAATGCGCAGGTCGTCCAGGCTCAGTTCCTCCAGGTTCATGGAAATCAGCTGAACCTCTTTCACAGTCGGCGACGCGGATAACAACCATTTACCGTGTTCCGCCACCAAGTTTCCTTTTTTGTACACCTGTCCAATTTTAAGCGGGTGCAGAGAGTCGAGCACCACCATATCGGCCTGATAGCCTGGTGCAATAGCGCCCAAAGAACGCAGGCCAAAATATCGGGCCGGATTGAGAGTTGCCAGTTGGATAGCGGTAATCGGCTCAATACCCAACTCCATGGCTCGGCTGAGGACCCTATTCATATGACCATGCTCCAGCAGATCTTCCGGGTGGCAATCATCGCTGACCAGCATGCAGCGATGAGCGGTTCGTGATGTCACCAATGCTGCCAAAGCTTTTAAATCACGGGCCTGGCTCCCTTCTCGCAGCATGATATGCATACCTTTGGCCAGCTTCTCTTTTGCCTCCTCCAGCAAAGTACATTCGTGATCGGAGCCGATGCCGCCACAGAGATAGGCGTCCAACTGAGCACCACTCAGACCGGGGGAGTGTCCATCAATTATTTTGTCCCGAAAACGCTCGAGTTTGTCCAAGATTGCCGGGTCTCCATAAATTACACCCGGGAAGTTCATCACCTCCGCCAGTCCCAGCACCCGAGGATGCCGGGCCAGTACTTCAAGATCATCAGAACTCAATTCAGCCCCGGCGGTCTCCATGTCAGTGGCCGGCACACAGGAAGGGGCCATGAAGAAAACCTCCAGCCCGATGTCCTCACTTGACTCCAGCATAAACTGAACCCCGGGGATACCAGCGACATTGGCGATCTCGTGAGGGTCTGCCACCACAGTTGTGGTGCCCTGGGGTAATACAGCCTTGGCAAACTGTGCCGGCACCAGCAAGCTGCTTTCTAGATGGAAGTGGCCATCGATGAATCCCGGGGAGAGGATACCGCCTTGGAGATCGATGACCTGTTGGGCCTGGTGATCAGCGAAACCCACCACAGTGCCATCAAAAACCGCAACGGGCGTGGAGACCAATTCCCCGGTAAAAACGTTTACCACTTGACCCCCCCGAAAAAGAAGGTCCACCGGTCTATCACCTCTGGCCGCTTCAAGTCTTCTGGCTAGTCTTTGTTGCCACTCGGTCACAGCTCTCACTCCAGCTTGGCTTTCGAACATCGAGGGGTTATCCGCAAAGAATGCGATGAATTAACCCATGTGCGATATGTGAGCGGATAGCTTTCTGCTAGGCTTGCTTAGTCCCGTATTAGCTAGGCTTGGCGAAGAAATCAATAACCCGTTTTGCTTTACGAATCGCGCTGATGAGCTTTCAAAAGCGGGCCCACTATAACAGAATTGCATTTACCTAACAACAAGAGTCCCGTAGCCAATACTTTCGGCCCATTGGATCTGCTCGGACCTTTTCGTGGTCGTGAAAAGCTCATTTTTACCCATTTCCGGTAAAGCCAAAAATGGGTAAAAAGCGTTACTCTCTTATTTATTGGCACTGAGAGAGAAAGACAACGGGTCAGGGCTGGCAGAGTGAAAGTGAGGGAAGCGCAAACGACCGCTTCATCCGTAACTAGTCGTTTGATGATAAGTTTAGAGTTTCTATTGACAGGAATCAAAAGTTTGCTAAAATGAAAAAAGATTAAATCATTGCGAACCCCAACCTCGCCAGTTCGGCGAGAGGGGGTGTAAATGGACTACAATGAGAAGATGATCATCAAGACCATTGAGAGTCCTTGCCGCGGCTGTCCAAAATTAGAACAAGACCGGGAACTGTGCATGCGAGATTGTGACAAACTGCAAGCATTTCAAGACGCCATGGTCAGGGTCCAAGAGGAGAAAGTCCACTGGTTCTCTTCACGTCTCCGCGCTGCCTGAGTCTACCTAAAATACTCTAGTGAGCGGATTCCACTCTTCGCGTATATGCCCGTCAATGAAGGCTTTCCTCAATCTCCCAGTCTTCGGGTTTGTAGAAGGACCATGGATGCTGGCAAAGCGGGCAAGCGAGGGGCAGCTTTTCCCCGGGCTCAGCGGTCATACCATCCAACTCCAGGTCAAAGTAAAAAAACTCTTTACATTCAGCACACTGGAAACGATCCATCTTCTTCTCCCAATACTGTAACGGCAAGGGCTATCACATCCACTTGAACTTCAGAGCAACGGTTCGCAAAGTTACTTACCCGTTTCCCGGGTAGCCTTACTCCTCCTCTAAACACTGCTTGACCAGACTCGCCGTTTGCTTGCAGAAAACTAGACCGACATGACTTACCGTTCGAGTTTCAATATTTTTCACCCCATCCCATGCTAGCTTGGGAGAGTCGTTGGGAAGCACCATATTGTCCACAATGGTATAGATAGAGTAAAATCGGTTTGTTTCTGGAAGCTGAATGCCAGCCTGGTTTAGTTTCTCGAGGAAGGGGCTGCCCGGCCGCATTTCTTTTGTTGCCTCACCCACTCCAAACACGGTAAATTTTGAGCCGTGATGCGGGCTCCCCAAGGTGACCACCCGTCTGACTTTTTCCTTGGCGGAGTCATTGGCCAAATAGGAACGAATTACGAGCCCGCCCATACTGTGACCTACCAAGTCAACCTGACCGCTACCCGTATCCGCCAACACCCGCTCAACCTCCTCAGTGAGCACTTGCACATAATTCTGGATGGAACGGAATTTTTTCCGAAGATTGATTGCCGTGGTATGTTCCCAGCCCCATCTACGAAACCAACGTAGGTACAAGTACCAAGCTGTATGGTTGTGGTAAAGGCCGTGGATGAAGATAATGGGCGTTCGCTCGGCTGTTCCAGTGGGTAAACGATAGAATTTGCGGTGCAGTCCGGTTGCTGCAGTCAGTACCATAAGTATATGGCTGTACATACTCCAGAGAAAACCCTTGAGTAGGAACACCGATACTTTACCGCGTGCTCGCAGCACCTCCAGGTGCGTCCCATTGGCAGCCTCGTAGTAGAAAATCACGTAGGTCAAAGCGACCATGAACACCCAAAATAACACCAATAATAGGAACCAACACATATTATCTCACCCTTTACTATTTATTGCTTCCTGCCTAAACTATAAACGCACACGCGAGGTACAAGGTGTACTTTCAGGCGCCAGACGGAAATGAAAAAATTTTTTAAACAATTTTCCGTCTCCCGCGCCTGGCATACGTTTCGTGACTCTAGCGTTTCACAGTGATTCCGTTCCTTTTGACAAAAGGAGAAACTTTAATTAGCACACAATTGATGAAGCCGAAACCTCTTTATATTAAAACCCTCAGGGTTGACCCGCCCCTGGTCCTGGCACCCATGAGTGGACTGACCCACACCGTATTTCGACAGCTTGTGGCGGAGTATGGCGGCTGCGGTCTCTTTTATTCGGAGATGCTCAGCGCCCGCGCACTTCCCTTGGAGTCACCCGAGTCTTCAACATGGCTGCGCCGCAGTGCCCACGAGCGACCAATCATTTACCAGCTCCTCGTCTCAAGTGGGGAGGAATTACCCGGAGCCATAGAAAAGGTCGACGCTTGTGGTGCGGATGGCCTGGACTTGAATATGGGGTGCACCACCGCCCTTATTACCAAAAGGGGTGGCGGCATTGCCCTAATGAAGGATTTAAAACGCGCGGAAGCGATCGTCACTGTAAGTCGCCAAGCCACCCAATTGCCGCTTACCGCTAAAATCCGTCTGGGCTGGACATTGAATTGGCAAGCCCTCAGAGATTTTTGCTTGATGCTCCAAGATAACGGCGTTGATGCGATCTCTGTGCATCCCCGCCTCAAACAGGACCGGCTCAAAAGGCCTGCCCGGTGGGAGTACATTGGCAGGATCAAAGGACTTCTCGATATCCCTGTAATTGGCAACGGCGACGTTGACTCGCCAGAAGCAGCCGTGCGGATGTTCAATCAGACCGGCTGCGACGCGGTTATGATCGGTCGCGCCGCAGTTCGACGCCCCTGGCTCTTCAGCCAGATAACCGGGTGGCTGTCACCCTCGCACCATAACGAAAACCCTCCAGAACCGCCTGAGGCCTACAACCGTTTTGTCTCCCTCTTGAATGCTTCCATTGATCCTGAAAGTGCGCTGCCGCTCCTGAAACGATTCACCTTTTATTTTGCGCAAAACTATGCTTTCGGTCACACCCTTTGGCGGTTAGTCCACAATGCCAAATCTACAACCGAGGCACTGGCACATGCCAATGATTTCTTCCAAACACAGCCTGCGAAGCCGGGTTAGCACCGACTGATTAGCTTTGCTGCGGAAGCTCCCAGATACCGGGTATGGGCTGACCGCAACTACCACAGCTCCCCTGTTTCAACCGCAGTACTTGAGCCCTGTAACCCATTCGCCTGATGAGCTGGGCGTTGCATCGTGGACAATTGGTGTGTTCACCAGGGTGGCCCGGCACATTGCCGAGATAGACAAAATGGAGACCCTCACGAAGGGCCGTTGCTCGCGCCTGCTCCAGAGTGGTCACTGGAGTTGGAGGCAGGCTTTTCAGTTTATAGAGTGGATAGAAGCGGCTAAAGTGCAAAGGTACATCCGGCCCTAGTTCCTTCTTGATCCACCTGCACATTGCAGCTATCTGACCCATATCATCATTTTTCCCGGGAACAACCAGGTTAACGATCTCCGTGTGAATGGAGGCCCTTTTGAGCTCCTTCAGTGTCTCTAGCACAGGTGCCAATGATCCCTCGGTGATCTCCAGGTAGTACTTCTCGCTAAAGCCCTTCAAGTCTATGCAAGCTGCATCCAGATACTTGCAGAGTTCTTGAAGCGGAGTTGTGTTGATGTATCCATTGGAGTGCATCACTTTCAAGAGACCCTCTTGTCTGGCCAAGGCGCCAATATCGATCATGTACTCAGTAAAAATGGTGGGCTCCACATAGGTGGATGCGATGGATTGGCACTGGTAACGGCTAGCTAACTGGACCACCTTGTCGGGGGCCATATCATAATTTAGGGTCTCATCCGGTCGGGCTTGAGAGATTTCCCAATTTTGACAGAATTTGCAGTCGAAATTACAGCCCGCGGTGGCAATGGAGAAAGAGCGGCTTGTTGGCAATACGTGATAAAATGGTTTTTTCTCGATGGGATCCACGTGGACTGCACAAGGATTGCCGTAAACCAGGGAGTAATAGCGCCCACCGATGTTTTCCCGAACCTCGCAGTAACCCCTCTCGCCCTCATCCACTTCACAGGCATGGGGACAGAGGTCGCAACGAATGCGATTTTCCCCCAGCTGGGTGAAAAATGGAGAAAGTTTGCGACCAAGAAATCCTTTTTCCAGATCGAGAGAATGTGCCCGAGACGCAGTCGCGATCTGAAAAATGGGCTCCATACTCGCACAGATAAGGGCACACCGCCCGCACTGTTTTAAGAATTCGCGCCTGCTAATTGAATTCTTCATGCAGAATTACCCTGGCCAAAAAGAGAGTGTCCCAGACACGTGGCGCGTTGGGGAGAAAACCTAATTGCAGGAAAAAATCACATATTTTCGGGTGAGAACACATCAGCAGAAAAAATGTAGATCTCCGTCTTCTTTTCCTTCCAGGCATCAACAGGCAGACCGGCCTTGGTACAGGTATGCTCCAGAAAGGTGTTGCGGTCCCAACCCCATTCTGTGGCTACCTGGGGCAACAGCAAACCGGCATGGCTGCCACGCTTCATATAGATGCCGTGTGTGCCCACTTGTATTTCTTCCACATTGGAGATGCGGTGCAGAGGGGTAAGAACAGAGATTTCATACTCCAGCCGTTCTAATTCCTCTGTGGTGACCGGTGGAAAGCGCGGGTCCTGAAATGCTGCGGCCTCTGCCATTTCGACCACAGTTTTGACCAACGGCTTCTGGCCTCGAATATGCCCAATGCACCCTCTGAGCTTGCCATCTTTGTGGAGGGTCACGAAGGCGCCTCGCAATTCATTCAAAGTGGGGGAGGTCACCTTGGGTTCGGTCATCTTTTCCCCTCGACAGCGCGCCTCCACCACCTCTCGAGCGATCTCCAGCAAAATTGTCTTCTCTTCCGAGGTGAGCCCCAGGTCGACCCCCACTCGCTTATGCATGGGTTCCCGGCCTTTGCTCTTCCCCGGATTAGACCAGAGTGCGGCGGCCATATAGCCGACCACCCCGCTGTGATCACCAGTGACATCACCCGAGTTGGCATAGTGCAACACCCGACTCTTGTTGGCTCCCAACTTGCGTGCAATGAGCATGGCAGCGACCATGGGGCCGCCCCCGCAAGCCTCGCATTTACCATCGGCGAGACTGTCGCTCAAACCGCGAGGATCAAACTCATTCACCTTGTCCAGCACTACCTGATCCAACCGCTTCGCTTGCTGATACGGGTGAAAGTGGGAGAGATCGGAACTCGCTACGACCAGGACTGATTTGTTCTCCACGGTGTCGGCCACCGCTTCTGCTAACCAGCTGCAGGTGTTAAAATCCTGGTTACCCATGACCAAAGGAACAATCTTAAAATCAGGCAGGACCACTTGCAGGAAAGGAAGCTGGATCTCCAGCGAATGCTCTTGGCTATGGGCTTCAGGAACGTACTCTATGCGGCTCTCGCGCTTTTTCAGTGCGGAGATTAGCTCCCGGTCCAACTCCACCACCCCCAGTGGTGTGCGATACCCACCCCGATCATACACCGACACACCTCTGAAGTAAGCGCGGTGGCTGGGAGCAATGATCACCACGGTGGAAAATTTCCGTCCTTCCAGCAGTTTATAACCGTGGGCAGCCACCTGACCTGAGTAACGGTAGCCTGCATGGGGGGATATGAGGGCGACAAGCTCCCCCTGCAGGTCTGTAACTGAAACCCGGTCCAGAAAACCCTCGACTTCCTGTCGCAGGCGGGAACTGTTTCCCGGATACCACGTCCCTGCAATCACCGATTCTCGGACTTGTTCCGAAGACATCATTTCACCCCCCAAGGCGGCCGCATTCTGAAAGCCGTTGCTGGAACAGAAAAGGAGCGCGGCCAAGATGGTAAGAGTTATCAATCGGCGAGCCATATTCTCAGCGCAACCTTCTGTGTGCTTAACGGCAGGTTACAGGTACGGTGAGACAATCAACCAATCGTTCGTTTCAGCGCTGATACATTGTTCCCATTCTAATAAAGAGCTATGAACCATGTCAACAATGTGGCATCACTTCTCATCCAGCCAGAGCTGGAGTATACTACCACGCAGATTATAGATTTTAGATTTCAGAATGCAGATTGAAGATTTTCCGGCAAATTGAGACAAAGCAACTTCAATCTGCAATCTACAATCTCAAATAGGGGAAGGTATTTTGAGCTCAAACAATTATCTGGACCATGTCACCATCGTCCTGTATAGGCCCCGGTTTCCAGAAAATATTGGCGCAGCAGCGCGGGCCGCTCTTAATATGGGCATCTCCAGGCTGGTTCTTGTAGCACCCGAGAACTGCGATCTCACTCGCATTCTCAGAATGGCCACCCATTACGCCGCTGACCTGGTAGAGAACATGGAGGTCTATGCTGACTTGACCACCGCCCTGCAACACTTTCACTATGTGGTGGGAACCACTGCACGCACCGGTGGTCATCGCCGCGAACTCAGGACTCCTCGAGAAATAGCAGTGGAGTTGGTACCCATCTGTGCCAACAACCAGGTGGCTTTACTCTTCGGCCCCGAAGATCGTGGTCTTACCAACGTCCAATTGCGTTACTGTCACGCCCTGGTTACCGTTCCCACAGCGGGCTTTTCCTCACTGAACCTGGCCCAAGCAGTGATGATTCTTTGTTACGAACTGTTACTGGCAGGTACCAAGCCGGTTGATCGATTTGTGTCTCGGCTGGCAACGCGGCGTGAACTGGATGGAATGTATGAACACCTCAAGGAGACATTGCTCAAGATAAATTTCATAAATCCGGAGAATCCTGACTACTGGATGCAAAATATACGACGCTTCTTTTCCAGGGTTGGGCTTCGGGCTCGAGATGTCAAGATCATCCGCGGCATCTGCCGTCAGATAGATTGGTATACCAAGCAAAGACTGGAAACGATGCAACAGCTGGAGAAGGAGTGATCACCCCTGATCTTTAGACAACTCAATACGTCAATCCCACTCGCTCTCGCACCAGCTGTAAGGTGGGAAGCGCTTTGGCTCTAGCTTTGACAGCGCCAGCATCGAGAACTTTCCGAACTTGCTCGGGATCAGCCGCCAACTGTTGACGCTTCTCACGTGCTTCGCCGAAATACTCCCATATTCTTGCAAAAAGCTCTTTCTTTACGTCGCTGTATTTGAGCCCACCCCGACGGTATTTCTCAGCCAACTCAGCCTTTTCCGCCTCATCCAGAAACAGTGAAATGATCGCAAAGAGGCTACATTTATCCGGGTCTTTGGGATCGGCCACGGGTGTGGAGTCGGTGACGATGCTCGCAATATTTCTCTGGAGTTGCGCCTCACTGGCAAAAATTTCTATGGTGTTATTGTAGGATTTACTCATCTTCTGGCCGTCTATACCCAACACCGTAGGAATGTCGGGATTGATCTCAGCCTCGGGAATCACAAAGGTCTCCCCAAAGGTGTGATTGAACTTAATGGCGATGTCCCGGGCGATTTCCAGGTGTTGTTGTTGATCTTGCCCCACTGGAATCCTCTCTGACTGGTAGAGAAGAATATCAGCGGCCATGAGCACCGGGTAAGAAAGGAGACCATGATAGGGAGAAATTCCCTGGGCGACTTTATCCTTGTAGGAGTGGGCCCTGAGCAGAAGCCCCACGGGGGTGACGTTGTTCAGAATCCAGGTCAACTCAGTCACCTCCGGTACATCAGATTGTACCCAAAAAATGGCCTTCTCCGGATCGAGACCGAGGGCGAGGAAATCAAGGGCTGCCTCGATGGTCCCGCGGGCAAGCTGGTCACGGTCTGTCACTGAGGTCATGGCATGGTAATTGACGATGAAGCAGTAAAGCTCGGATGTTTCTTGATAGGCAATCATTGGCCTCATCATGCCGAAATAGTTGCCGATATGAAGGCTTCCTGATGGTTGGATGCCAGAAAGTACGCGCATGGTAAAAAACTCCTTAATCTGGTCGAGGTCAAACACTTCTTTTACCCTATCTGCAAAAATATTCAACCCCTAATTACCCTCTGCTGCCCGGTTCTCCCTCTTTTTCCCACTTGCAACTCTTGCAGGTATCGGTACATTTACAGTAAAGTGATTACCGAAAGAAGAGGCCTTGGGCGAACTACACAGGAGGAGTATCTATGTCGAAGGAACACTTTAAGCGGATATCTTTCAACCGATTTGTGGAAGCGATGCAGGTTTTTTCTAATGATTATGATATTGTGGGTCACCCTGAGTTAGAGATACGGACATGCTGGGAGGAGCCAAACGAAGCAGGTCTATATTCTTTGACGCAAATCCCTGCAGCAATGAATGAGGATGAGTTCTTAGAAAAAATGCATGGCATTACCCACATTGCCGTCACCTGTATGGATAAAGATTGCGCTCATAGTACCTGGGAGATGATCGAGGCTGAGCCTGAGCAGATTATGATGCTGACTTGGGGTGGGGGTGTTGTGCAAAACGGCAGAGAGCGAGTGCAAGCGCTGCAGACTATTGCTTCATACCTGAGTCAATTAAAATGGGATGGGAAATTGCCTCAGCTCTCCTTGATCCATGCAGATGACCACAATCATGTCTGCGGTGCAGTAAAGGTTTGGTTGGGGCAATCACTACCAGAATTCTTGACTGAGTTGTACGGCAAAGAGATTACACCTCAATCTGAAGAGGAAGATGCGCTCATGGAGAGTTTAATAAGAGATGGAGCTTTTGTTTGGATAGCTGCCTTTGCTGGTACAGGAGTTGAGGTAATATCGCATCTGCATGTTACTGACAGAGATAATCCGCAGCATAGCCACCTTAGGAAAATTGATTTAAATTCAAGTGAGCCGAAGATGAATGTTCGAATGCTTGTAAATCTAAGAGAGCTGATGTTGAACTTGCGTAGCAAATAGAAGCCGCTGTTAGATTTTCTTCTACGCCCTGGACGAACCCGGGGTTTTTTGCTGGAAGCCGAAATCCTCACTTACTGCGTATTACTCAGCGGTAAAGCTGATTTGCTGGATTAAGTGTGTTCCTGCCAATCAATAGAGGCGGCCTGCTCGGGATTCGCCTCTTTTTTTGTTGCCAAATCCTTCCACAATGAATATAACCTTCCAACGCGGTTTTCTGCTGCGAGACGGGTATTTTGCCCAAAAATACTTTGACAGTCCTTGCAGGATTTTCTAGAATTGTTATAATTATCACGAGCTCTGAGTGGTTGCCAAAGGGGTCTCTTAGGGCTATTTGTGCTCGTTATTCTGCGCTGGACCCATATTTCTTGCGAAGAAACAGTATGGCAACCATATTCGTAAGGAGGATCTTTTCGTATGAATGAGTTGCTGGCACCAGGTGGCAGCCTTGAAATGGTTGAAGAAGTCTTCGCCAATGGCGCCGAGGCCGTATATGTGGGAGCAAAAGGATTGAGCCGAAGGAAATGCGCCTGGGAGTTGGAGGATAGCCAGATCAGGGAAGCAATAGGGATTGCGGCCGATTTTGGTGGTAAGGTTCGCGTGGCCATCAACATCGACGTCCCTGAAGATCAATTCATTCGCGTGCTCAACAAGGCATCCAAATGGGCCCAATGGGGGGCGGAAGGCGTTATTGCCAAAACAGCCGGCCTCATGCGTCTCATTAAGAAAAACTTTCCGGAATTGGTCATTCACGCTAGCGTTGGCTGTAATATCCGCACCCGAGAAGAAATGGAATACTACCGGGAAGCCGGAGCCTCCCAGATTGTGGCAAGTACCGAAATCAACACCGTGGAAAAATTGCAGCGCTTCAAGAGGGAGGCGGATACAGTCGGCGTCTTAACTGAAGTGCTCATCCATGGCAACCGCTGCATAGGTGGTGTGGGTAATTGCCTGTTCCATGAACTCACCAGTGATTCTTACATCAAGAAGGTTTACAGGGACGAGGAAGGCAATGAGATCGTTGAGTACGAGGGTTGGCCTGATAGAAGTGGCAGCTGCTTCCGTTTCTGCTTGCTCACCGAGGCTCAGAGAGAAAAACTGATGCGCCGCAAGGGCAAGAGCTCAAAAGAAATTACCCAGATCAATAAGAGAATTCGCCATCAGCCTAACGTTGCCTTCGCTATTCAGGGTGAGGAGCTCGGACAATACATCGATTTGGGTCTGCAAACTCTGAAGGTCCAGGGCCGGGAGTATCCTGTCGCGCTCATCGGCAAGATGATCCGCGATTATCGGACCCTAATCGATGCTCATATTCAGGGGAAAGACCCGCTTAGCCCCGAACTGATCGCGGTGGAGGAGGATCTCCAAGGTCTGGTTCAAGACCGCGACCGAGCCAGGATGGAAAAAACTCGAGAACTGCACCAGCAGATCAAGGGGTTCTCAGAGATGGAGTTATAATTCATGTCTCGAGTCTACTTGGTGCGTCACGGTCAGACAGCCTGGAACGTGGGGGAGATTTTTCGCGGCCGTGTGGATATCCCGCTTGACGAGACCGGAAAACAGGAGGTGCACCTGGCCGGTGAGGCACTCAAAGATGAAACCCTCCATGCCGTCTACAGCAGTCCCCTCTCCCGATCCATGGAAACAGCTGAGAATATAGCAAAGTTTCATAATATTTCAGTAACACCCCTGGATGCGATTGTTGATATCAGCTATGGAGAGTGGGAAGGTCTGGAGAATCAGGAGGTGCAGAAAAAATACCCTGAACTCCACGACCTTTGGCTTCGGGAACCCCATAAGGTTAAATTTCCCAAAGGTGAGAGTCTAGATGAAGTCCGCTCTCGCACCATGGCGGCTTTGGACGAGTTGATAGTCAAACACAGAGATGAGAATTTTGCTCTGGTCGCGCATCGGGTTCCCAACAAAGTGATCTGCTGTGCTCTGCTGGGACTGGATAACAGCCATTTCTGGCGTATTCAACAGGACACCGCCTCTACAAATCTTTTCACTTACCAAAACGGGCAATGGATCATTTCCTTTCTGAACGACACCTCCTATCTAAAGTCTCTTGGGAAGGAAGCTCTTGCTGATTTTTGAGAGCTCATACTTCACTGAACTGGCAGGCTGCGTAACCGACGTTTAGTATTTTTCGCTCACCCCTCTTTATCTTTCATCCTTTGGGACAGTTGTCGAAATTCAGCATGGCGTCTTCGGAAACGTTTGGATAACGTGGTAGCCGTTAAGCTTCAGCAGACGGCCGGATTTACCTTTATAAGCCGCAGCACCGAAAATCAAGAACAGGAGGACCCGGCTTTGGACTGCCCCAAAGGGAGCGGCTCAAGGCATAAGGTACAGGGCACAAGGTAAAAACAATCAAAGAAAACTTATCCTCTCTTTATACCTTGCGCCGTAAGCCTTGTGCCTTAGACCTTTTCTACCGGCAATGCCATTGAGTTTTGACCTGGCTTAGAGGACCAGGTTATCTACCATTAATAGATTTTCACTTGAGATGGAGAACTTTTTCCATCTTCTGTTGTCTAATGACGACAAATGGGTACTGGATCATTGGTTCAGAAAAGTTCATCTGCTCAGCGCGAGGAAGACCGAGTCCTAGTGCACCGCTGCCGCAGTGGTGACAAGGAGGCCTTTGCCCGGTTGATGCGAAGACACGAAAGGCAGATATATAACTTTACCTATAGGATGTTGGGCAGCGAAGAGGAAGCCGAAGATCTGACGCAAGATATATTTGTCGCCGCTTACAAAGGTATAAAGGGTTTCCGAGGCGAGGCCAAGTTTTCCACCTGGCTGTATAGGATTGCACTGAATCAAGCTCGGAATCGTATCAAGTACTTATCGAGGCGGAACTTTTTTGCCAAACAAAAAAGTAGAGCTGGGCCTGCCAGGAAGATCTCGTCGGAAAACCTGGAGGCTCTGCCTGACAGTGCTCCGACCCCTGAACAGTGGACCATGACCAGGGACCTGGCTGCACAAGTACAGCAGTGCCTGAATCAGTTACCCCATGCGGCACGGCAGATTTTGATACTCCGGGACGTGCAAGGCTTTTCCTATGAAGAACTGAGTCAAATGCTCTCTCTGAACCTTGGTACAGTGAAATCGCGCCTGCACCGGGCTAGAATCGCACTACAGGAATGTTTGACAAATAAACTAGAGTAGCTCATGGACTGCCTAAAGTACCACGCACAGTTTACCGCCTACCTGGACGGTGATCTTCAACCAAAAGAGCGCAAGGCAATGGAGTTTCACCTGAAAGAATGTTTGCTCTGCTACCGCAAATGGCATTCCCTGCAAAAAATGCAGGCAGTTTTAAGCCGGTTGCCGGATCTTGATCCTCCCGAGCACCTCCGTGGACTGGTAATGGCGAGGCTGAGGGAACGCCAATTCCGTCAAAGCTTCTGGCCAGTTGCTATCACCCCCCGTTGGTTGCCCCTGGCAGTTGGTGTAGCGGCGCTGTTGTTCGTTTCCCTCATAATTTGGCAGCTCACACCCTCACCATTGCCCGTGCCAGCACCTGCAGACCAGAAGAGTATGATCACGAGAACCGGTCCCCCCGAGCAGTCCGTAGCTACAGTCAAGACAACTGAGCGCAATCTTGGTTCCACTGGCCCGGTGATGGTCCTCAAGGTCAAGGACTTCTCCAGGGTGAATCAACAATTGGAAGCTATGTTAAGGGCGTTTTCCCAATCCGTGGCGCAGGAGCGGGGATCGGTCCGGCCTGTCCGTTCTAGCTCCGCTCGCCTGATTGATGTTCAGGTTCCAGGCCAACAATTTCAAGATCTCATCCGCGAATTGCATAAGATGGGCCATCTGGACCCAGGCCAGCTAGAGAGCCAGGAGTTTTCTTCTCCCCGCCAGACCAAGGCCATTTCCATTCGTATCATTGTGGTCAGTAACGGAAAGGACACTGAGGTCCTGAGGCAGGTCCATACCGCTCCGAGTCAGGAATAAAGAATCCAGGTCAAGAAGACCCAGCTCTGGTCTGCCCCGTAAGGAAGCTTCCTGACCCGACCGCTGATTGAGAAGGAGTTAGCCCTTCGACAGGACCTGTCGACGAGCTCAAGTCGTGTCGCTCAGGGCAGCTAGCTAGAATTTAGCAGACAGGAGAAACCATAGTAATATTGGAAGGTTGGAATAATGGAATGATGGGGTAAGGATCATTTCAGATTGTAGATGGCGGATTTTAAGAAAGGCTGCCTCTTCCGTTTACCGTTCACCTCTCACGATTCACGATTTAACGCTTGCCCTTTACTCTAATCGTCTCCACCGGGTGCCCTCCGGAGTGTCGATAACCTGGATACCACAATCTAGTAGCGCCTGCCGAAGACGGTCGGCTTCGTCCCAGCGCTTGTCACGCCTGGCCTCAATCCTGGCTTCCAAAAGTCGGCAAGTATCTTCATCCAATTCCGCTTGGACTCGGTAGATGAGATTGAGCACTGAATCCAACCGTTCCATAGCCTCCAGGGCAGCTTCTCTCTGGCTCTCACTCAGAAGTCCCCTTGAAATGAATGGATTGAGTTTGCGGATAAAACTGAAGACGGCAGCAAGTGCTGAAGAGATGTTCAAATCGTCAGCCATCGCCTCGTCAAAATTTTGCTCAACTTCAAAAATGAACTGGTCAACCTCTTCGCCAGCCTCTCCGGTCGATCCATGTTGCAGTCTCTGGATAAACTCATCCAACCGTTCCAGGCTCCGGGCTGCTTCCCGCAATCGATCCTCCTCAAAATGCAGGGCTTTGCGGTAGTGGGTGGCCAGCAACCAGTAACGAATCTGTCTGCCGCTGTAGCCTCGATCTAAGAGCTGCTGTATCGTTACCCTGCCCTCACCTTCCTTGGACATCTTTTTGCCACCCGGCAATACCCGTTCGCAATGGATGAAGTAGTTGGCAAGCGGCTTGCCGGTGGCTGTCTGGCCAATGGCAATCTCGTTTTCATTGTGAGGAAACAAAAAATCCAAGCTGCTGGTGTGTATATCTATGGTTTCCCCTAAATATTTCTTGGCCAACGCTACTGTCTCAAGATGCAGTGATGGTAATACATTACCCCAGGAAGTTTTCAGATAGTTCCCGCTTTTCAGTTCGGCCAAAGTGGCCCGTCTGAGCAGGGTGAAGTCTCGGGGATTCTCTTTCTCGTAGGCTTCAAGATCAACTGTCTTCCCGAGGCGAATCTTCTGGAGATCCACCCTAGACAGCCTACCATAGTCCTCAAATTTGGAGATATCAAAATAGACCGAGCGTAACTTCTCGTAAGCGTAACCTTTTTCCATGAGGCTCTTACTGATCTCCAGTATGTCATCAACATGCTCGCTTGTGCGTGGATAATAAGTGGCTGGCTGCACACCCAAAATGTCCAAATCTCGATTGCAGGTCTCAATGGATTGCCTGGCAGCAATGTCAAAAGTCACGCTGTCCACCGCCGAATCCAGAACCGCCTTCTCTCCCATGTCGGTGATGTTGATCACCTGGGTTACCTCGAAACCCTTCTGCTCCAAATATCGCCGCATGAGATCAGCCACCACAAAACGGCGGCTGTCTCCCAGGTCGAGGGATTCGCCTACGGTTGGACCAGTGGTGAACAGCGAGATTTTGCCCTCAAAGATCGGCTTGAAGTCTTCTTTTTGCCGGGAGAGTGTATTGTAAAAACGGAAATCTGGTTCTGAGAGAGTAGTAAACAGATTGGTGCTAAGATAACGCTCGCCACCGTCTG
Organism: Syntrophobacterales bacterium; assembly: GCA_050124835.1. Lineage (GTDB taxonomy): Bacteria > Desulfobacterota > Syntrophobacteria > BM002 > BM002 > BM002. Next base: position 48,404 of record JASFEM010000011.1, read on the forward strand.
GAAGGATGGCAACAATTGTGCCCTGCTTTAATTCGCTGGCCTTGCGAAGTGCAGCAGCCATAGCAGCCCCGCCGCTCATTCCCACAAACAAACCCTCCTGTCGGGCCAACCGCCTTGCGGTCTCGAAGGCTTCCGCATCTTCGATATGCACGATCTCATCCAGGATCTCTTTGTCGAATATCCCAGGAACGTAAGACTCTTTCATATTCTTGAGCCCCTGAATCTTGTGCCCCATATATGGCTCAACAGCGATCATACAGACGTCTTCTAGATATTCCTTCATGCGTCTGGTAAGGCCAATGGCCGTACCGGTAGTACCAAGAGTCGTTACGACGTGGGTTACCCTCCCCTCGGTTTGCTCCCAAATTTCGCGGGCGGTTCCAAAATAATGCGCCTTCCAGTTATCTTCGTTGTTGAATTGATCGGGCATGTAGTACCGATCAGGAAACTGCCGCACAAGCTCATAAACTTTTTCTATGGCTCCGTCAGTGCCACGCGCACCAGGGGTCAGCAGGATCTCCGCCCCCAGGGCCTTGAGTATTTTCTGGCGTTCTTGGCTGGCGGTCTCGGGCATGGCCAACGTAATGGTGTAGCCTTTCACCGCAGCGACCATGGCCAGGCCGATGCCGGTGTTGCCACTTGTGGCCTCGATGATAGTCCTATCGGGAGTCAACTCGCCCCGTTTTTCAGCTTCCTCGATCATCTGAAGAGCAATTCTGTCCTTTACTGACCCGCCAGGATTCTGGGCTTCCAGCTTTGCGTAAATCCTTACCTGAGGATTTGGATTGAGGCGGTTGATGAGAATCAGCGGCGTGTTGCCAATCAACTGCAGGACATTATCGTAGACATTTCCCATTTTTTTCCTGTCAGAAAAGCCTTTGCTGTACTCCACCTGAGTTGCCAGTGGAAATTACCTCTACGTTCTAACCCGAAGAGGTGAAAAAAACATACTCAATAAGCGAAACACTTGCAACAACAAAAGATCTAACCCGCATCTACTTCACTTAAGCCCCATTAATGATTATTATAGCCCTTATTGTTCACTCATGAATGAGGAGATTTTTGACTCATGCTTATGGATCGGAAGATTTTCAGCCTGAATTTGTCCGTGGAGGCCACTTCGGCCTACATTCTGATATGCACCCTGGCCGATAGCGGTACACCGGTCACCATTGAATCTGCGGAAACATTTTGGAATGATAGCCCGGAAGCATTGACCCGGGCAATTGAAGAACTCAACCGTCACCACATAATCTACGAACAGCTCGACGCTAACAAAATACGACAGTACTTCGTCAATCCATCCGATCTTTGGAAAACCTTTGTTGTCCAATAACTCGTCGAGATCTATGTTCCAATCTTCGTGGCCAGCTGCTCCTGGCGGTAAATTTCGGCAAGCTCAATGTAATGGGAGGAAGAAGATCTGGCCCGTGCCAGTTCTTTATCGTTTACCTCTCGACGTGGTTCGGCAGGCACACCCATGGCCAAGGTCCGAGGAGGGATGCGAGTGCCCTCGGCTACCACAGCCCCGGCAGCAACAACTGCTTCTGATCCCACGTAACAGCCATCCAATAGAACAGCACCCATACCAATGAGACAGCCGTCTTCAATTGTGCAGCCGTGAATGATGGCACGGTGTCCCACAGTAATCCGATTTCCAACGTGCAATGGATGTTTGCCGCCTGTTACGTGGAGTACACACTGGTCCTGGATGTTGGTCTGGGACCCGATTCGGATATAGTGCACATCAGCTCGAACAATAGTACCAAACCAAATACTTGATTCAGGGCCGATGACCACATCTCCAATAATAACAGCTCCCGGAGCAACATACACCGTAGGATCAATAGTTGGCTGAACACCTTTAAACGAGAGGTTCATCCTTCACTCCGCGGTTTTCTCTTTCAGCCCCAGTTGTCGGGCTATTTCCCGGGCAGTAGCTTCCACAAAGGTTTCGAACTCGTCCGGAGGCAACACTTTACCTGGTGCTGGCAACCTCTTCAATCCCGGAGCTTCAACCAGCGTGGGGAAATTTCTCAACTCTTTTTTGGGCAGAACCTCATAGGCCGAATCCAGCTCATCGGCAAAGTAGCTTTCCTGAAATCCGGAAAATTTAAGGGCGTGTGCTGTGGCATCCAGGATCGCAACTTCTTCTGCTGTTACAATCCCCGCTTTTCGGGCCCGGCGCAAGCCGGCCAAACACTCACCGCCTTGGGTGCAGGCAATATGCCCGTTCCGATTGGCGATAAGTTGGCAGTCCATAATTTCCTGTTCGCTTACCTGGACTATAAATACCCCCGGGCTCCCAGCAACCCTCTCATAGGCTTCAACCAGCCGTATAACTCTAGGCATGGAGACAGGATTACCGATCATGGCCGCCTGGGCAACGCTGGGTCGCACGGTAACCGGCCGGAATATCCGTTTGTTCGGATCCGATTCTTGATAGTAGCGGTAAACTGGATCAGCGTGCTCTGACTGTACACCAATAATTTTTGGCAGTTTTTCAATCACTTCAAGATCCAGTAGCTTCAAAAACCCCCCCATCACCGCAGTAATGTTCCCGGCATTGCCAATGGGTACCAGGACCACCTTACCCTCGAGCTCGTAATCAAAGCTCTGGGCTACCTCGAAAGAGTAAGACTCTTGTCCCTGGATGCGCCAAGCGTTTTTCGAATTCAGCAGGGCTACATTGTAGTGGTCGGCAAGGTGTTCCACCACCTTCATACAATCATCAAATACACCGGGAATTTCAAATACCTGGGCGCCACTGCCCAAAGGTTGGGACATTTGCTGAGGTGTTACTTTCTTGTGGGGCAGCAGGACGGCAGACTTGACGGCATCGCTCATGTAGGAAGAGTACAGCGCTGCGGCAGCCGAAGTATCCCCGGTGGAGGCACAAATAGAGAGCACTTCGGTCAATCCCTGACTGCGAACCAGATAGTTAAGATAACTCAACGCACAAGCCATACCCCGGTCTTTAAAGGAGGCGCTCGGGTTCTGCCCGTCATTTTTAAAACAAAAATCCAGCCCCGCCCACTCCCGCAACGCAGTATTAGCCCTGACTATTGGGGTATGGCCCTCCCCCAGGTAGATAACGTCCTCCAGAGGTATCACCGGTGCAATCAGTTCATGAAATATGAAAATCCCCCTCAGTGGTGGTATGTTGAGCATCCTGCGGTAGTCAAAAAGACGTCGCCAGAAACCACCGCTGCGCCCTTTCAACTTGTCCCACCGAAGATCTTCGATCAACAGGACGCTCTTGCAATCGGGGCAGGTATAGAGCAGAGACTCTATGCCAAAGGTTTCTTCACACTCCAGGCACCTATAAATGAGTTCACCTGCAGGCTGGGGCAAAAGGTATGGTCGAATCTCTTCGGGAAAATCTTCAACCCTCATTGACAGCCTCCCAGTACACTGCACATCGTTTGGTGTGCAGCATTTTTTTAGTATTGGAATGATGGAATCTTGGAATAATGGGTTTAAAGGAATAAGTTCCCTATTCTATATACGGCGCGACGAAACCACTAGAGATTTAGACGTTTTTCGATTTAACCCCATCATTCCAAGATTCCATCATTCCAATATTCCAATTGCATTCAGCCGTTATCTCTGAGTTTAGCTCAGAGTTAGGTCCTCCGAGCCTGTATTATTTACCACTAACACCTTAGCATACCCAATTCTGCCGGTAATGGCCAACCCGCGGCAGAGGTGGTAAACTTGCACTGCATTTTTTATTCTGGGGGCAGCAATTCTGTCAAGCGCATTTGCACTGTGTGGTTTTGTCTTGAACAACGACAACCAAACCCACTATACTTGACACCAGACTGACGAACCCTTTAAAAGGAGAATGTATGATAGACCTGCTTTACATCCGCGATGAGGAAACGCATCCAGAAGGCTCGATCATTTTCGAAGAGGGAGGATTCAGCGATTGGGTCTACGTGATCTTGGAAGGCGAGGTCAAGGTTAGCAAGAATACGCCCAGAGGACAAGTGACCGTGGCAAAGCTAGGGGAGGGAGATTTTATCGGTGAACTCGAATTCCTGGACATGGGGAAAGAGCCCCGTTCCGCAACTGTGTCCGCTGTGGGTGAAGTGAAATTGGGAGTTGTTGATCGTGACAAACTGAGGCGAGAATACGACAGTCTTTCTCCAGATTTTCGAAAAATCATCCGCACCCTGGTTCAGCGGCTACGGCGCATCACTATTCAGGCTGCTGCCCTGGCAAGTTCCCGATAATTATTCGGCTATGGCTTTACTTCCTGTCCTCCCCTCTTGCCAAGCCGTCGTAGAACAGAGCCAATTTGTTTATATCGACCCTACTGCCATATCATACTTTCTCGACACCAATGCAGCCCTGAAAATACCCCCCCTGCCACAAGGTCCCGCGCCATATCATTATTTTGACTCTACAGCCGTCACTGTTCAATGGCTTCTTGTCCTGGACACTCTGAATCATTGCTTTTGGTCCGAGGTGGACTCTCCCCTTTGGGAAATCCACTATGAAAATGAGAAGCTCTCCGGCTACTGGGCTCTGGCGGCCAGTCTCAAACGTGCCATGGAGGAGGGGATTCCTCTCCTGGAGGCGAAAACCTTGGCCACACTAAAACGTGACACTTTGGTCCACATCTTTCGAGGCAGTGGCAAGATTCCTCTTTTCGACGAGCGGTTGGAAAATCTGCGCCAAGTAGGAAAGGTTCTGCTGGATCGATTTCAGGGCAGTTTTATATATGCGCTGGAAGAAGCCAGGGGCTCGGCCGTCAAACTTGTCCTCCTTCTGGCGGATGAATTTCCTAGCTTCAACGATACAGCCAATTATCATGGAAAGACCGTATATTTTTTCAAACGAGCTCAGCTACTTGTCCAGGATTTGTGGTGCACCTTTTCAGGAACCTCCTGGGGAAACTTCCACGACCTGGACCAGCTTACCGCCTTCGCTGATTATAAGCTGCCCCAGGTTCTCCGCCATCTGGAAATCATCCGGTATGAATCGAAACTGGCTGCGCAAATCCAAAGATTGGCTCGCATTTTGCCAGGCAGTGCTGAAGAGGTGGAGATCCGTGCCGCGACTATTTGGGCAGTGGAATTGCTCCGTCAGGAACTGGAGCGACGAGGTCAGAAAGTAAACTCCGCCCAATTGGACAGTTGGCTCTGGCATTTGGGGCAGAATGACCTCTACCGCAGCCTGCCATACCATCGAACCCGGACAATTTTTTATTAATCATAGAAAACCTGGGCAAGTCAAATCTCAATGGCTTTGCCAGCCGAAGAGGTATCTAGCATAGGACAAGGGGCACAGAGCATAGGGTAAAGACGGAGAGGGGGCGCAGGGAAAAAACCACAAAAATGTCCTGTTTATGTGAAGTTCATGCAAGTTCCCCCCAAAAAAGATCCCCTATCGGCCCGGCGCACAGTGGCCGATAGGGGCAAGGGGCACCAAGGGAGACTGGCATCTCCCTTATGTTGTGTAATTTACATTATTGAGATTTTTTGGTCAAGAAAATTATTGTATTTCTCTGAGAATTTTCCTTGTCTTTTTCTAACTTCTTATAATTCCGATATAATGTTAGCGCGCTGCTTAGCTGGTTATTTCTGCCCTCAACTGTCCAGTTTGGCATCACCTCCGCAAACCCATCCACAGCATAGCAATCAAACCAGACTTTCAAGCAACTGACAGAATCCAGTGGCGCTAAAATATGCCATTCTGGTCTCGGGACCGAAAGAGATGACGTCTTCATCCTGCAAGTTCATCTTTACAGACGGCGATATTTTCTTGCCGTTGATAAAGGTGCCATTGGTCGAGTTCATGTCCACCAACTGAATTATTTCACTCCCGGGAACCTGACAGAAGTAAGCGTGAAGTTTTGATACCATTTTGTTCGGGACGACAATGTCGTTGTTGGGTGATCTCCCTACAAACAACATCCTCTCAGATGAACTTTTGTCTCGCTTTTCCAAAGGGATAACTCGAGCCTGAAGCAGGGGTCCGTTTTCATGGCTCTTTGTTTGTGAATCGAGGTCATTTATGTCCAGTTCCGCGATGGTTTCTACTCTGCCCAATTTTGTTCTGCTGGAGGGTGCCAAGTAACTTTCCAGCAAGATCGCATGCGGATACACTGCCAAAAATTCCTCAGGACCCAGTTCTTGAAAGCTCTTCAGGTAGTCGATGGCCTTTTGGTGATGCACTTCCTCCACAGACTTCTCCTTCGGCTTGCCCTCGAAGTTCGACATCCTCATACAAAGCATGATTCATGCCAGAATTAAAGAATTCGAGCTCGCCCAGTCGCAGGATATTCACGCCTAAAGCACGGAACAGGCGGCTTCGCTTGACCGCAGGTGGCAAGGTCAGCGCCAACTCGATCATGGCCAACGCGTATAATCGCTAAATAGCATACCATTGGTGCACACTTCAATACGGTCTGGCATCCACCCCCCCTGATCTTACAACTTGTTTCACCGCATGACACTCCAGCCTTATGAAATAAGTGCTGACCTCTTGGGGGAAGAAGGTTTAGCTTGCCGGAACTGAAAGAAATAGATAGTAATTGGGAGGGGTAAACCGTAGACCGAATGCATATAAGTCAGCAATCGCTGGCCAGAAAAAGTCATCCCAGTTGTTATCGTTATGTATGCTGGCTTCTAGATCCTCGATTCTCTCTCCTGAAAACTTAAAATTCGCCTTGCCGGCCGAGCAAAATTCATGACCAACGATTGGGGAAAAGTGGACTTGATGACCTTCGGCTCAAAACTCATTCATCGCATCGTCCACCGATGAGACTATGGGAAAGAGCGAAACAAATCCTGCTATCTCAAATACCTCTCTAATATACTCTTTCATTGACGATAGTACGATTTTTCCTTGTGATCGCTTGATTTCCTTAGCTGCCTTCAGAAGTACGCGTAAGCCGGCACTCGAAATATAATCTAAACCTTCAAAATCCACTACAACACTGGTTGTGCCGTCATCAATAACTTCAAATATCTTCTTTTCAAAGTCTGGAGAAGTATTTGAATCAAGCCTGCCAAGAAGTCCTAAGATACAAATTCCGTTTTGTTGTTTCTCAATGACCTCCATTTGCTCTCTCCTCCCCATATCGTATTTTCTTAAATCAACTGTATATGAAAATTTTTTCAGCTCCGCTTCGAAGGACCTCCGCCCGGCAAAATCGGCAGACTGAGGGTAAGCGGAGCGAATAGCTCACCCCTCAAATGTATGCATAGAGTTAAAGCAATAGGTACTCTACATTTATTGATAAAGCCTAATATATCAGGATTAGGCTAACCGACAAGTCTA
>JASFEM010000012.1:0-50297 GCA_050124835.1 Syntrophobacterales bacterium
TTATTATGGAGAAGGCACAACGCTTACTCTTCCTTCCAATAGGCCTTGCCGGATTTTACCGCACCGGGATTTTGCTGTTCGATCACCAGGATCGCCCCGGTACTGGTCTGGACAAACGCCTTGGAGCCTTTTTCCCTTCCCGTGTGCAGGGCGGGAGAAACGGCAAGGCCTCTGCCCAGGGACTGCTGGCGAAAGACCTCCTGGGTGGTTTCGCCTTCAACCACCACATCATTGCCCAGGCCGATGACCGAGCTGCTAAAGGCGGTACCGGTCTTGTAGTTTGTGGCATAGAGGTAACTGTAACCTTCGTTTTGACAGGCGCTGGGGTCTGGGGCGTAGGTGGTAAAGGTCAACACATCACCCAACAGTGCGGCCTGACCCAGATTTCTTTCTCTGGAGGTTGGGAAGTGTAATTGCCAGCCGCGGGGGATTGGATCTTCCTCCATGTAGTAGTCCAGCGCAGAGAATGTATCGAGATTTTGGGCGGGACTCGCCAGATTTTTCACCGGTGTCCCATCCGAGTACTTGATTTTGTCGTTTGCGTAGACCACGACATCGCTCACATTCATCAGATCGGTTGCAGAGACCGCCGCCCAGGTCATTTCATTACGAGTGACACCACCCACGTCTTCATTGATATCCACCATGCTGTTCTCATAGCCGGTGGTGTCGGTCCACGGTTCCTTGATGCCGTAGAAGCTCTGCTGGCTGGTGTCGGTGATGTCGTCCTCGCCAACAAACCGGCCGGTTCCGAAAAATACCCAGGTTCGCTTCTTCCAGTCCATGGCTATGGTGGGAGAAGCCGATACGGGCTGGCCGGCATCGAACAGGGTGGAGTATTTAACCCAGGTGGCTGGGTTTGTCGGTTGAACGTTTGTCTCCGGGTCGCTCAAGACAAGCCGCCGCATTTCTCCTCCCAGACCACTGAAAGAGTCGGAGACCGTGCCGAAATACATGGCATCGGTGGCATAGTCGAGATCCAGGTCCACCGTGATAAAATCACCGATGTAAGAGTTGGCGTCAAAATCATTTCCCGCATCACCGGCATCTACGAAAGCACCGGCGCCGGGAAGCGTAACTCCGTCCTGATCCACCAGGGTGGGCGTGCCATCGCCCAATTCTTTGAGATCGACAACATAGATCCTGGCCTTCTGGCTGCTCAGGCCATCTTTCAGGTCCGAGACGGAGTTGGCCAGATTCACAAAGGCCTGGGGCTCGCTGGGGTCGACGTCACCCTGACCGTCCGTATCCACCCAGATCTTCTCACCTTCTTCAAACCAGCCGATGACCTCACTCAGGGTGAGAATATTATCTGCCGTATCGTTGGAGACGATGGTGGCAATGGCCCCCGAGTTCTTACCCGTGAGAGTTTTGCCGGCTACAAAGGCCCCGGTGTCTCCGGCGTATTCCAGCCTGGCACCATTGGGGCCGGAGCCCAGCACCAGATACCAGTCATTGGGATCGGTACCCGTGTCCTTGCTCTTGACCACGATGGCGCCCGGATAACTGGTGGTGAAGCCGAGATCATCAAAAGAGATCTCCGCCAGCAGCACGGGTGCGGTCTCCGGGTCGGTGATGTCCAGGACAAAATAGGCGGACTTCATGATCTGATCCGGCAGCGTACCGTCATTGGGCTCGTACACGCCGTCATGGTCCTTGTCGGTTCTGATCCTGCCGCCTCCGAACCTCATGCCGCCCACCAGGACGGTACCCCAGCCGCCCGGGTGCTTGGTGTCATTGGGGAATATCTTGGCGTCAAAGATCTTCGGCTTCATATCCACATAGAAGACATGCTGGTAGTTGGGGTCGGTCAGCCAGTACAGGTGTGGCAGCAGGTTAAAGGGTACGTAGGCCCAGAGCTCCGCTCCCAGGTCAAAGGCGGTCTCGGTGCCACCGTCACTTGTCTTGGCAAACTCCCACCTGCCGTCTGTGCCGTCGTAGTAGAAAAATCCTGCGTTGAAGGCGTGTAACATGCCGTCGTTGGCACCCACATAGACGACCTTGCGTCTGTTTTTATACTTTTGCCAGAAGGCGAGGTAGGTTGTGTCCGTATAGAGCAGGTCGTAGTTTTCTGCCGGGGTCGAGACCAGGGTCGGGGTGGAGTGGACAACATCGCCAAGCCGGTAGGGGGTATCGTTAGAGCCGTCCAGGTCGGAATCGTACCACCGGTTCCTCATGTCGGCCTGGTCCTTGCCGCGGATGTAGTCGATCTGATTGGTGGCCTTCGTTGTCACCTCTGCCCCGGTAAAGGACGTGGTGAAAGGCTTTGCCAGGTGCAGGTACGGTGCGATTTTTACCAGATTTTCATTTGGCGAAGAAGAAAATGGAACCACCTCGCCACTGTCGGCAACCATATTGTTGTTGGCGTCAACAAGGGTGAAGATGTATCTGGCCTTATTCGTCGAGTTGTAAGCTCTAACATTCAGAGTCTCCGCGTCCGACAGTGCGTTGAGCCAGTTGGACGCGGACCAGAGATATTTGAGGCTTTGTATGGAGGTGGTGACCGGGGTCTGATCGTCATCACAGCCGGTACAATTTTCCAGCAGGCCATCAAGGTCCAGATCTTTCCACAGTTTCACCTCTCCTGCGGTTACCGAGCTGAACTCCACGATGCGATCCTGATCGTTGGGATCGGCCGGCTTGTCATCCAGCGCATTATTGAGGTTGGTGTCTTCTCTGATGTTCCCATAAGCATCCACCATGAGGGCGTGCACGTCACCCACCCAGACCACATTGTGCTTGAATCTGGGGTAGAAGATGGATTGATACACCGCACCCTCACCGGAACGGGAGGCGGAAAGGACCGAGGCGGAGGTGCCCGAACTGGCCCGCTCCAGGATGGCGATGAAGGCCTGGTTCAGTTGCCTTTCCAGAAACAGCGGGTTCTGCACGTAGAAATAGTTGTCCGGGGTACCGTCGCCGTTTTCATCCCATTCTTTATCCAGATCCGGGAGGCCGTTGAAATTGTGGTCTCTGAAACTGCCCCATTTGGCAGCATACCAGAGGGGGTTTTCCAGCAGGGTGGCCGTGGTGGTCGCTCCCGGGGTAAAGGTCCTCTCTGCCGAGAACGGCACCCAGCCATAACCCAGGGTAGAGTCCTTTGAAGACTCGGCCCACGGGGGCAGGTGTTCGCCATCGGCATAGGTACCACCGGGAGGCTGATCCGGCGGGGTGTCCAGAAAATAGTCCACATCGCTGTGACTGCCGTCGCTCTTGCCGTCGAAGTCCGAGTCCACCACCTCCAGATAGCTGCCATCGGCGGTGGTGCCGGAGATGATGTAGCCGGCGTGCTGGATGATACAGCCGGAGGCATACTCGGAGGTGAGCTTGATTCGCACCCGTTCACCGTCGGCGGAATTGGCCACGGGAACCCACTCACTGAGACCGGTGTCATACTTTTCCACCCAGTACTCGTAAAGCACGATGGCATCCATGTCGTGGTCCGCAGCCTGTTCCACGTCCTCGTAGTTGATTCTAAACTTTCCATAGGTGTCTGTGATGGTATCGACGTAGAAGTCGACGATGGTGTTGGTGGGGGTAAACGCATTGGTGGGCAGGATATCCAAACAGCCGCCCACCGATTTGGCAAAGGGGACCAGGGTAATGTACTGGGTCGGGTCGCCAATGGGAATTTCGATCTTTGGTAGGGGTGAGGACAACCCTACCGTGTAGGTCAAGACCTCCTGTTCGTTAGCTGCATCGCTGATGTCCTCTTTGTGTCCGTAGTAAGCCACCGCTGCGGAATAGTAGCTCCCCAGCTTCGTGGGCTCCTCGGGGCAGATGCCGTGGACGTTGCCCAGGCTCGTGACCGCTTTGGGCGAACAGGAACTGTCATAGACTGCCGCGCCGCCCGTACCCACGCCACCGATGTAGTACTTTCCGGGAGTTATTTCGTGGGAGGAGATGGTGTCCAGCAAGGTCTCCACGTCCAGGGAGCCGCCGGAGTCTCCCAGACTCTCTGCCGCCCAAGCGGAAAAATGGGACCCTGGCAGCTGGTCCGAATCGTAAGAGGGGTTGATGTCGCTGATCACCAGCATGAAGGGTTGACTGCACCAGCGGTCGTCGGCTGAGTAAGGGTCGTCCCAGGTCTCCAGGGGCAGACCCAAGCTCTTGTCGTCCGTATCAGCACCGGAATCGTAGAGAAAATCGGACTTGCCGGCACCGGCGCCGGAGAAATAGCGCAACGCTTCGTACATCATCTCCCCAGTGGGATTTCCCCAATCGGGGAACTCCCCTTCGGTCATCGGTCGGGTGGTCACCCAGGCGTCGGGCCATCCGGGGTCGTACGCTTTGCTGGAGTAGTTGAAGTTGTTGATCCTGAATTTGTCTATGGTTTTGATGATGCCGTTGCTCTTGTAAGAGTCGTCACTGGGATCGGTGACGCTACCGTCGCCGGTCTTGTATTGGCCCGTGGTGGTGTTGATCTCATCGGCAATCAGGCTTATTTTTTTGCGGAGCACACCTCCAGAGGTGTTTTTGGCGTATGATCCGGAAATCAGCCCGAACAACATCTGCTCGGTCTCGCCGTATCGCTGCAGCAGGCCGACGGGTTTGTAGACATCATCGTTGGTGCCCAGTTTGCCGTCATTGCCCGCATAGGTCTTGCAGTTGTTCTCCAGCCCGATGTCGGTGTCGCAAACCTGTACTCTGGCGATATAGTCGGTGATCTGAGAGGCAGGAATGATCACATTACTGATGGAATATTGTGTCCGGGTCAGTTTATTCTTGAAGACATTACCCCACGAGGCATCCTGAACGATTTTCCAGGCCTTATCCTCGGGATGATACCAGAGGAGCTTGTAGGTCTTGTCGTATTGGTTTCCCCGCTCGTGCCGGTACTCGATGGTGTGCTTGCCTTTACTGAGGTAGATCTTGCCCGAGTGGGTCGAGCACGCGCCACAATCGTCATGCTCACCGTACCAGCCAGCTACGACCTTGTCGTCGATGATGAGTTCCACCGCATCACTGCCGTCGACGGCAAATTCATATTGGCCCGAATCTTTTATCGCAATTTCTCCCGTGTAGATAGTCAAGAAGTCCTCGTCGCTGCCGCCGCACTTGTTGCCGGAGTCATCAATTTTGTCCAGATTGGTATCCGTACACTGTTTGTAGGTGTCCGTAGCGAACTGTGCCACCAGGTCGTTGAAGTCCTTGTTGCTGTCCGGGTGATGGTCCAGGGTTGCGCCGGTGGTCTCCAGGGAGGTGTCGGCAATGGGCCTTTCTTTGGATACCCACTGCCAGATCCGGTTCATGTTATTGGGCAAGACTCGCAGGATGGGCACGCCGTTGTCGGAGAGGGTGGTAGAGGCAAACAGATGCCTTGAGCCCACAACCGGGAGGCTGAGGGGCGAGTATTCTGTGATGTCGTAGCCGTCAGTGGCCACGTCCTTGTATTCCTTGCCCCAACTATGGGCGTCCTGGGGAATGTAGCTCCGTTGCAGCACGGTTCCGGCAACGTCACTGGTGGTATCCACCGCGCGGTAGCCGCCGTAGAGCACCTTTCTCATGGCATCCATCCGGGACATGGTGAGGTAGTTCAAAAAATCCCCACTCCACTCGTTGGCACCGCTACACGCCTTGTAATTGGTCCCGGCTCCATTGCTCACGGCGAGGGAGGTGGGGTCAAACCGATTCCCACCGCCGTTATACTCATAGCACTTGTAAGAGTCGAAGTAGCCGTAGTACTCGATCTCATCAGGCTTGTAGCCCACATCCAGGTCACCGTCGTTGTCCAGATCGGAGGCATCGTTGTACGCTTCGTAGTAGAGTTTGTGACTGCGACCCATGACGAGCATCACCAGGGGCGGTGCGGCCGCGGCCAGGAAGGGTGGAGAGAGGTGATAGTCGCTGTTATCTTCATTTCCGGCCGCTGCGGCCACATTCAGGCCGAAAGGTTGACCGGTCGCACAGAGTAGTGCTGCAAGTGTGATCACTAAAATTATTTTTCTAGACATATTCATGCTCCTAATCATTGGCTGCTCATGAGATCATTTCAAGCCATCACGATCAGATTCTCCAACCCTTCCTACAACACGTGCCGCCAGCCGAGGCGGACCGTGACTGCGGTATTGCGGACATTGCGACGCTCTGCCCGGATATCGTAGGTAATCCAGGCGCCTCCGCCGGCGGCTCCTTTTCCTTTACCCTCGTAGCCGGCGATCAACTGGACCGCACTCCCGGTGGATAGTGTGGTGTTACCGACAACTTTGATATTGGTGTGGGGAGCACTCGTGTCCAGAATCCAGGGGTCACCACTGGTGTCAACCGCACTCAGTGGGAAAATGGCGTCGTAGTTGCTGTCGGAAGGAATAACTGGCACGTCCTGAGTGGTGTAGCCGGGGATTTTGTCATCTTCACGATTCATAAACAGGTTGCCGTCTGCAAATTCCACGATAGTGCCGCCCGACTCTTTGGTAATTCGCCAAACCGCCACGCTGCCTTCGGTTTGAGGATTGACCCAATCTCGGGTCTCGATGTTCTGCTCCAATAATTCGCCGGTCATTTCAGTTGCAGTATCGGCCGCATAGAAGGAGGTCTTGTACAATTTGTCGTTTCCTGAAATCTGCAACTCCACCGTACTGGTTGAGGTGGCAGCGATGCCTAGCAAGGTGAGCACCACTAGCATTAAAAGGGCAACCACAAGTGCGCTTCCCTGATTGTTTTTAATGATTGAAAAAGCGTTCATTCTTTTCTCCCGTCCAAATAAAGGTCTCCAATATATCTAAATGATGTCAGCTTTCATGAGGTCCACCGAAACCCTCTTTTGCGCTCCCCTCTCGGTCCAGACGACAAACAATCTGATGGTTTTGGTGTTGGTTATGGGCCAGTCCTCTGCCACGTTCCAGTAAATAGTGTAATCTCGGCCATTGGGAGTCAGATTGATGGGGTTGCTGGGGTCCTGTTGGTCGGAACTGGCCAGATTATCGTCTAAACCGGCTGATCCATCGTTGGTGCCGCCACCGTCACTTAAGGTCGCGTCGTCATAGGCCAGCCGCCCGATCCACTCGGCCCGGTCTTGCGCCAGGGTAACCCCTTCACTGATGCTAATGGCGCGCGCGTTGCCCTTGATCGAGGTGGCCTGCATGGTGGCAATTGCCAGAAGCCCGAAGGCCAAAATGGCGATGGCAATGAGAACTTCCAGGAGGGTAAACCCTTTGTCTTTATTAAGTGTCATTTTAAAACCTGCGCTTTCAGCCATCATCTAAATACCCATATTCCGGCATGCGATGTTGGTGGTTAACAATCGCCGACGAAAGTTGTCGTTCTGGGCAGCTAAAATCTGCACATCCTCTTGGTTCAAATACGCCTGAGTATCGGTGAAATCCGGATCGGTTCTCCCGGTTCTGGCCACTATGGTAATATCCACCGACCGGATGTTTTCCAGAGTTGTAGGGGAAATTGCAATAACATTACCGTTCTGGTCCCGATAGACAAAATCGAGTGCATCGATATTCTCTGAGATAATTTCCCATTGCCAACTATTGGTGCTGGCGTTGTACATGAACTTTTCGAGTCTATTGTTTGCGTTATCAAGCCTGTACGCGATTTGCTCGTCATGGTCGTCCGTATCAACTGCTCCGTCTTCATCCCGATCGATGGTAAAGGCGATATGCGTTGCGTTCGTTGATGTTACCGGACCGGGATCGTCCGGTAATGCTGTAACAAAACCGTCCACATTGGGAGAATCTGCTGGATTGAACCCCGCCATCCGTATGTCTCTTGCCATCATGAAAAGGGCTGCCCGGAGGTTCTGCTGCATTTCCGCCACTTGTTCCTGGTCAACATAGGAATCCTGCTGTGATTTGTAGGTGGTGAAGACGGCAGCCATCACAATTCCGGTCATGGCCATGGCAACGATCAGTTCCACCAGGGTGAAGCCGTGTTGGTGACGGGACGTTTTTTTTCTAAACAATCTGCTCATAAAGCGTTTTCCTCTTTACGGTCCGGTCAGTGTGACTCCCCCGGCCGGTTTCAGTTCCACATCGTAGTTCCTGGTGCCGTTACTGAGGGTGATCTTGCCGGCGGCTCCAACTGGAAAACCCCGGTTGTTGACCTGATAGGTGGCGTTAGAACCGGCCACTACCGTCCCGACCGGCTGTTCTAACGCGGTCACCTGCACACTTGGAGGCATGTCCACCTCTTTTATCGTCTGACCGCTAATGACCACCTCGCATTTACCAACCCCCGCTCCTCCCTTGGTGAGCTGTATGGATGCAGTTGCGTTGCGCTTGGCCGCCTCCACCCGGGCTAACTGAAAGGAAGAAACCACTTCCCTGGCGGTGGTTTTGAGGTACATATTGGCTCGCCATCCGGTCATGTTCAGAGAGGCAACAGCCAACATGATGCCAATAAGGGCCATGATGACGATCAGCTCAATGATGGTAAAACCGCGCTCAGAGTGTAAATGCATCCTCTGATCTCTTCTCGAAGCGATGCAAAGCTTCGTTACTGAAAAAAACTCCTGGGATAATAACGTCATCGTCTGAAAGCCCTTTGCGATCACCTTAAAAACTGGCTCTAACACCATTTTTTCCCCTCCGGCCATCTATCTGAGCAAGTTCTATGCCACTGTAAAGAGCTTTCAAGTGCAGATGGCGGAGAAAATAGTTAAAGGGCCAATTTTTCTGAAAAGCACGTAAAAATAAGGGATTACACAACATGGTTGAACGCATTCCATCTGTCTCCAAGTCATGCGTCTCCTATAAGGAAGACGGTGATTCTTATAATAATTTAATAGTTATAAACTTTTTTAATAGGTAAACCAGAAATGGGCGGCCGCTAGGTATTGATTCTTAACAACCTGGTAGGGTGCTAAAGAGGATTGAGATATGAGAATTGGTCAGGTGTGGGTCATTTGACTTTCAATTTTTTCTTCTTCACGATTATTTTTACATATTTGATTTTTTCTTCACCGTCCGGACCGTAGCTTTTCTCACCGATGATCTTGATGGACATGCCGCCTCGCAGATCCGCAAAAGTCAAAGCATCGCCAGATTGGCTTTCAATCGTAATATCTTCATCAAATTCATATATTTCGCCACTGACTTCATAGACCCGGGCGTCCGGGGCGAAGTCACCGATGACCCCCTTGATTTCAAAAATTTCTTTAACTTCTTCTTCTGCCAGCAAAAGGCTGGGAAAGAGTAGAAAGAGCGAAAGAAAGATGACAATGTATTTTTTCATTGATTCGTACTCCATTATAAATAATTAACGTTCGTCCAAGACTTCATTTCCCCTCCCCTAGCGGGAGGGGAAAAAGGGGAGGGGGAACCTATTCTTATTTCGCCCCCACCCTAACCCTCCCCCGTCGAGGGGGAGGGGATGTAACTTTCAGCAGTGAAACCAGCTACTCCACCGTCCTCCACGAGGAGATATCCCACAGCTTGCCTTCCAAGGTCACTTCTTCCACATATAAAGTCGTGTCACTCGTTTGTACCATAACGCTGGATACGCCGGTGCCAAACGCCCTGTAGTAGACTACCTTTGAAGCAAGACCCGGGCCCAATTCCTTATGTCTTTCGGTAACATCAGCTCCACCGTCGGCCGAGAGTACGGTTCGCCCTTTTGCGGTTGCGATATAGCCGGTTTCATAGTCCACCGCGTAGATTCGCGAGGTGCCGCCATAGCCGCATATGTCGTCGTCAGGGGTAAAGGAGGTGAAAAAGACAACACCGGCAACCACCGTGATTTCTTCCAGCACCCTCTCGCCGGGATTGCCTGCGGGATCGTCCAGTAGAAAATACCAGCCTTTGGTGAGTTTCGCGTCCAGTGCATCTTTCTCCGCCTGGGACAGGACATTGTAATCTGACTCGCTTTTGATGGAGGTCAAATTTGCCAGGTCGCTTGGCCCCAGTGGTGAGGCCGGGGCGATGGTATAATGGTCGTGGTTCTCGTCTAGGTCAGGGTTTGATGCCTGGTATTTGCTGTCAATAATGCAATAGTGGGCATTTCTGACGCTGTTTTCTTTGTCACTCCCAATCAGATACTTCCCGGTGCCGAAGTATATTCTCAAGTTTTTCTCGCCGTCGAACACAGCCGTCGGTCTGGCAGTGATAGCTTGGCCGCCGGTGTTGAAAAGTTCGACTTTCTTCCAGATACTGTCATTGTAGTCATAATAGAATTTCCACAGGAAGCCCTCGGTATCGCCCGCGTAGATCAAATCAAGATAGCCGTCGTTGTCGGAATCCACCCCAAGCGGCGAGGTCAGTGTGTAGTAGATGTTCGCCCCTGTTTTGGTTTGGGTGGCGAGTTCATTTACGGTTGAATTGCCTTCTTTCCAGATGGTTTCCTTGGCGCCATCGGTGAAATTCACTGCGGCAATCCTCCCGGTTCTTGCCGCATCCTCATCATAGCCGGATGTGATGACGGTAACCCATTTATCCACTTCATTCTTGGTTCCTTCCAACGCCATCACCTTGCCTACAACCGGAAGGGTGGAGGATTTTCTCCCGGTGAACAGTACCTGGTCCCACAAGATAGACACAGCGTCTTCGGCTGGATCGGTTATGTCGAGGGCGAAATATTCCTCTCCGCCCAATCTGTTTCCGCCCAGTAGGATTGTCTTCCAGACAGTTCCATCCCAGACATCGTAGGCTCTTGCAGATAGGTCGACATAATACTTGTGACAGGCATCGAGGGTCAGGTTAATGAGTTCGGGACGTATGTCCTCGGGTATAAAAGCCCAATCCTCCGAACCGTCGGAGGCGTCAAAAGCATGGAGCATGCCGTCGTTTGCCCCCACATAAACCATGGTTTTCCGGTTGAGATTATTGGTCTTGAAGGTCTGATAATCGTTTTCCAGGAAAAATGATCTCGGTGGTCCCACAATAGCGGGTGCGGAGTAGATGATATCACCAAGGATCCAGCCCTCTCTGTCTCGGTACTTTCCGCCATCATTGGCGTCATCACCTCTGATAAACTCAATTAGATCCTCAATTTCAGTATCGCTGGATTCGTTCCACTCACTTTTTAGGGCATTTACCAGTGGTGAACCTGTTGCGAAGACAAAATCCCGTTTCTTGGTGAACTCTGAACTCAGATAGGTAAAGATTTCCCGGTCAGCATGGCCGTAGAGATCCACCCTGTCGTTGAGGAGATAGTGGCCTTCCCAGTAGGGGGTTTCACCAAAAGTATAGGGCAGGGTGAAGGCCTCCAGTGAGCCCTTCCAGGAGAGAGGCAAAAATTTTGCCCTGACTATATAGTCATCCGATGCGGCAGAGGTGGTAATGGTTGAGACCGAAGTACCCGCCGAGATTCTGTCCAGAATATCGGTAATCGCATTACTCAGAGCCGTGGTCAGGGCGTCGGCACTGCTGGCGGTGAAATAAAGTCCTCCCCCGTTGGCGGCGGTTGAGGACAGCAAAGAATCATCGATGTAAAAGCCTACCACATAGGTGACAAGGTTCTGCGTGCCCTCGATGTCTGAGCGCATATCGTTCACGTATAGATACTTTGCCACGTCATCCAGAAATGTCGTTCTACCTGAATCATAATAATTACCGGTGTGTTTGCGGTCGTCGCTGTCATTGTCGTTGTCATAGTCACCAATGACATCGGTTACGACGTGCCAATCATTGTCGTAATTCGCCAAACCGTCAGTGATCAGTATGATGAACGATTGTTGGCATTTGTTTTCTATGGGACTGGTTGTATCCAGGTACCTGCCATGATCGTCAGAATTTGAAGCGATGCAGTCGTTGATCCCACCGGACAGAGAGACGTAGGCAAAGTAGGTGTAATCCGCATTGCCACTTCCGTTTCGGTTTCCCCCCAGGGTAACGATGCCGGCATCGAAGGTCTTCTCGTAGATTTTGAAAGTCACCGTGCTCGATGCTGCGACGGTTGCGGTGTTGCCGGTATCGCTGTAATCCTGGAGCCAGGTGGGAATAGTCTTGCCGCTCTGGTAGGCGACGTAGACCGTTGCCGACACCGGAAGATCAATATTGATCAGTTCGGCATCGGTTTCATACCTGTCAGCGTGGTAGGTTTTGATCGCGGTGTGGTTTTGGAATCCCGCCGGTTGACTGGAAATATCCCAGTCTTCATCTATGTAGGGATCTTCCCCACTGGAACCGGCGGAAAGCTTGCCTGTCCGGTAATAACATTTGCTGTAGGTGTCATTGGGGTGGTAGGGTTTGTCGTAAGCCCCAAAGCCCGCAGGACCCTTGCCGGCTTTCTTGGTGGTGGTATAGGAATCTTCAGCGTCCCAATCATTGTCGATGCCGCCGGTCAGGGTGGCGGTTATGGAGGTGGCGGTTACCGCCGTTATGGTTCCATAAGAGCCGTCGGTGGTGTTAAAAATGATATCGTCGGTTTGAATGCCATCGTCAACAAAATCCGCATTGCTATCCGTCAGGGTGAGAGCATCATCGCTGCCGGTGTGGTAGCCCGCCACTTCAACCGTGGCAAAGTATTGGCCGGCTGTGGCTAGGGTTTCTGCCAGAACGGTCCAGGTCTGGGGCCGGCCACTGTAGTCTCCCCAGGCGTCGATATAAGCGTTTATTTCAGTTCCAGGGGTGCCGACGGGTTTCAGGAGTTTTCCGCCATTCCTGACGTAAGGATCCTCGATGCTGATGTTGTCATCGGCTCCCCTTACCGCACTTGTACTGCCGTCCAATCTCATCAAGCCAAAGCGAACATTGGGAAAGTCATCAATAATGTCCTTCACCACGCCTTTGGCGGTAACCCAGCGCGAGCCGGCACCGTAACCCATTGATCCCGAGTGGTCTAAGATAATGAGAATGTTGGGCTTTCCAGTCTCCGTTGAGGAAAACGGTGGATAGGGACAATCACCCAACCCTTGTGCATTTAATGGTTCGGGTCCCACTGCAAGCAGCATCACCAAAAGGAAAAGCAGGACGGGAAGCGGTACGTATTTTTCCCTAAGTAAAGTCATGCTAATAGCCTCCAATGTCGAATATCTTGCCGGCAGTGACGCTCACTACCGTTCGAGCGTTGCCGGGTCCGGTCCCAGTGGATTCTACCTCATAGTTAAATCTCCTGAAACTGGGACCATATCCTGGCACATGTGTGGTTCCCACAAAGGTTATTTTTGGAGAATATGCAATGTTGCTGTCATCGGACAGGATGATGGGGTCTGGAGTTTCGAAGCGGTTATCTTTGAAGTCGGAGTCAGTGCTATTCCAGCCAACATTTTGGGTGATGGCTGGAAACTGACCATCCAGCCAATTGAGCGTCGATTGCCAGCCACTCTCCGCAGCGTAAAATGCGATTTCATGGACCTTGTCGTTTCCAGCCATCTGCACTTCTATGGTGCTGGTGGTTGTGGCCGAAATGCCCATCAGGGTAAGCAGCACCAATACCAGCAGGGCGAGTACCAGCACCGAACCCTTGTCATTGGTAAATATGGAAGTGATATGTCCCATATTGTTGAGTCTCAGCTAAGATTTGCCCTAATGAAATCTAGAGCAACGCGCTTGTTTCTACCTCTTTCGGTCCAGGTTACGATGACCCTTATGGTTTTGCTATTGGTCGCAGGTTCATCGGTGACAACGTTCCAATAGGTCGTATACCTGCCATTAGCATCAGAATTATCTGCAATAATGTTGCCACCTCCGTCCACCGTGTCATCCAAACCAAAGTTGCCCCCATCGTCATCAATACCATCATTATCCGTGTCCTGATCGGTCCCATCACCATCTGAATCAAGCAGGTCACTGTGGTCATAGGACAGACTAATCAATTCTTCCACCTTGTCTTGGGCCAACGTCAGCCCTTGCGACATGCTATTAGCGCGGGCGTTGGTCCTGATGCCTGTCACCTGCATGGTCGCTACGGCCAGAAGGCCGAACGCCAATATGGCAATGGCAATGAGAATCTCAATGAGCGTAAAGCCACTTTCTCCTCTTGGAGGCATCATTTTATGCATTTCTTTTTTCATAAAGGGTTGTTGCCTTAGCTCCGCATACTGTCGATACTAGATTTCGATATCTGTTTTTATTCATTAACCACAGAGACACGGAGAGCACAGAGTCCGTTTTCTTTTTTGCCCGGGCGGGTCTCCCGGCCAGGGAAAAATAACCCCCCTCTGTGTCCCCTGCCCGCCATCGCGAGCCGCTCAGGCGAGGCGGGCGGGTCTGTGCCTTTGTGGTGAATCCCCTATCAAGCCCCCTTTGATTTAGAATCCCATGTTTCTGCAACGGATTCTCATGGTCAACAATCGCCGGCGAAAGTTGTCGCTGCTGGCCGGAAAGATCTCTGTCCCCTGCTGGTTAACATAGGCCGGAGTGCCGGAAAACTTCTTATCTACTCTCCCGGTTCTGGCCACTATGCTGACTTCAACTGACCTGACTGACTCGATGTAACTCAAACCTGTCGTTGGATATATATCAGAAGGATTATTTTCAACGTCGCTGGTAATATCAGCGCCATCACCGTCGAGATAGACAAAATCGAGAGCGTCGATGTTCTCCACCACCGGCTGCCAGGACCAAGCGGCATTGACCCTGCTGAACTTCTCCAATCTTGCACCATCCACCCGATATGCTATTTGTTCAGCATCGTCGTCCGCGTTTATCGATCCATTTCCGTCCTCATCGACGGTAAAGGCGACATGAGTGGCGTCTGTTGTGGTCTCAGTGCCGGGATCGTCCGGTATCTGCGTGACAAAGCTGGCGTTGGCCAGGCCGGTGGGATCGTATCCCGCCATCCTGAGTTCCCCCAAGAGCAGGTATTTTGCCGTCCGAGCGTTTTGCTGCATCTCTGCGACCTGTTCCTGGACGATATAGGAATCCTGCTGCGTTGTGTAAATCTTGAAGAGAGATGCCATCACGAGACCCGCCATTGCCATAACCACGAGGAGTTCAATCAGACTGAAGCCTCGACGGCCACTCCATGTATTGCTTTCCTTCAATTCCATTGCCAGCAATCGTCCTTGCTGTCCTCAATAAGTAATAAAAGGACCCGACTTTGAGCTGTCCCCAGGAAAAGGCACAGGGCACAAAGTACAAGGTGAATTAAAATCTTTAATGTTCTTTCTTTCCCTGCGCCTTGTACCTTACGCCTTATACCTCTAGGTTAGCAGAGCCATTGAAACTTGACCTGGCCCAAAGGACCAAGTTTTCCTGGCCTCAACTATAGCGGTCCACTCAGGCTGATGCCTCCTGAAGCGGGTGCTATTTGCACATCGTAGCTTCTCGTTCTGTCACCAATTGTGGCACCGAGCTTCACAGTACCGCCATTTTTCCCAACAGGAAAGCCGCGTGCGTTGTACCCGGCCGCGTTACTCGGGGTTCCTGTGAATACGGCGCTTATCAAGGCTACGCCGGGAGGCATGGGAACGCTTCTCAATTGCGCCTCCGAACCGTCCATCTGTAAATTACCGGCAACGCCTCCACCGGCACCGTCATCCACGAAAAGTGTGTAACCACCACCTTGACCAACTCGCCGAGGTGGTGGAACCAGTGGTCCAGTAACGAATTCCAGGGCTACGACAGTCTGGCGCTTTACAGCCTCCGATCGGGCCCACTGAATGTGGGAAACCAAGTCCCTGGCCGCACCCTTGAGCCGCTGCTTGTTGGTCCAACCCGAAAAGTTGGGGAGAGCTATGGTCGCTAGAACGACCAGGACCGCAATGACGATCATCAGCTCTGTTGTTGTGAACCCATGCTTGTGATTCAAATTGACAGCTCCGCAACCCTATCCCTTTGTTCGCGGCGAAGACTTTGGGAGTCTATGCCCTTCAGTACTTTTCAGCCTGGGTGAAAATCGCAACAGCTGGATCGAGCATCTATTAATATTCTCCGGCCCATATTTGAGCAAGTTCTGTGCCACAGCAACTAGGTAGTTTGTATGCAGCGTCATGGGTAGAAGCCAACTGCCCTTTATCCAGGAAATAGCGCGCGAGACCGAACATCTATGCGGCGGTAACAGCGAGCATTCCAAACGTCCGCGACCAAAACAACTCTTGAAAAGGATAAAAGAGGGTTAAAAAAATTTAATAGTCATTAACTTTTTTATACATACAGCGTTCTCAACTAAGCCAAAATCACACTCGGCAGGCCCCAAGGCAGGCCAACCGGAGCCCTGGATAGAAGAAATCCGATTCGTCGAGAGTTGTTTACGCTCGTCATAACTAGTGTCCATCCGGAAACCCCATAAATTCCCTCCCCCTTGACGGGGGAGGGTAAGGGTGGGGGTGAAAAATTAAGGGTGCATTCAGCTATTTACCAATTCCCCCTCCCCCCGCCCGCCTCGCCTGAGCGAGCAGGCTCGCGATGGCGGGCAGGCTTTATCCCCTCCCGCCAGGGGAGGGGAAAGTGTATTTGCGGATGGACATTAACTAGCTAAAATTTATTGATAAAAGGTGTTATATTGTCTAGACTTTTATATGTAAGCCACAGAACCAGGTAGTTTAAAAAACAAATGAAGTAAATTCTGGAATTATAGAATGATATTATAGACTAAGTCTAGACTTATGGAAGAGATAAATGAGGATGGTAGCCCTTCGACAAGCTCAGGGCTTCCAGCAGGCAGCCGGCAGGGGGCAGCAGGCAGCAGTTCTAGTTTCTTTTCTTAATGGGATTTTCGTAACAGAATTTATTAGGCGAGTTTATCATTGCGCCGAGCATCTTACCGATTTCGTCGTATCTGGAGGAAATTGTTTTGTGACACTCTCGACTTACGTACTTACATGCTAGGGAAAAATCAAGCCAGATTATGGTTTCTGTAGCTTCAGCATCAGCATCCGTTAATTTGCTTAAGAAATGGGCGGGATACCGTGTTCTGCGCCAAGCTTCTCCAATGTTCACACATATGGACCTTGAAGATCGCCGGATCTGATCGGTTAAAGAATATTGTTCTATTTTCGGAAAGTTCTTTGTTATTTCGAAGATATCCATAGCCTGATCAAAAGCCTTTTGGTAGACGATTAAGTCTTTAAAAGTTCTAATCATTTGGTGCCCCCTTTCTTTCTAATGAGTTTCCCTAAGAGTTCTCAATCTCTTTAGCTGCCAGCTGAACTCTGCCCGCTGCCCGCTGTCTGCTCCCAGCTGACTACCATCTTTCCCACTCACCCCCGTAATGGCGCCAGAGCTGGGTCAAGCCGTTGAAGCGAAGACGGATGGCAAAGGTTCGACCTTTGCTGTTATGCAGGTAAACTGTGCCGGTGCTACAGGTCCCGTTGGGATTAAATTTTATTCTATTTTGGCTGAAGCTAACCCCGTCACCGCCTCCGGCATCAACTTCGGTGTTGTTTGGCCCGCGCTTCGGTCCACCCAACTCGATGGGATAAGATCCAAGGCGCACATGAGGGAATGTCTTGAGGTCAAATACCATTCGGCTTCTTTCCAGGTGCTCCTTACGGCGGTTGGCGTTGCGGTCCTCCCACACGCAACAGTCTCCTGGTTGAAGATTCCCGTCACCGTCCAGATCAAAGTCGAGATAGTAGATAGTGCCACGTTGGATGGCCAGAAACTTGGCCCGGTGGATCTGGACAACCAGCGATCGAGCTGCAGTGGTGAGCCGGTAATTGGGTACTGTTTTGACCAGTTTAGGTATCCCAACAGCGGCAGCAACACCGACAACAGCCAAGGAAATGATCATTTCCTGAAGAGTTACGCCTCGTTCTTTGCTTTTCATGGTAGTCACCTGCTGGAAAGCAAGCGACAGCAACAGGGGGATGTCCCTCTAATCTGAAGATACTGGGGGGGTAGGTAGTAAGGTGCCCCTGGGTCGCTTGGTTAGAATAGAAAAATTATTCCTTTGGCCGCCCCGTTGCAGGGTCCAAAGGAAGTGCGCCGTACACCAACTATCTCATTATTAGAATTTGAGACCTGTGATAAACCATACGAAAACCTGATTGGGATTGCAAACAGAAATTCGTTTGCCTGCAAATTTGGCATGCTTTGAGCACATGTAGACCGGGCATGGCATATTTGGTTCTCAAGAATTGCCATGATGTCAGCCTTTTGTAGTGTTAATTGACGGGCGATTTGGTACAGATCTTGCTCATATCATATGGTGAAATTGAAGGCTGCCTTGGTCTTGGGCTAAAAAATCTAAGAAAAACGAGGCCATGAGGTAAAAGCCCTGCGAGGGACGTATAAAAAAATTTAATATTTGTATAAGGTACCCGATTGGGAGCCAAACTTTACAAAAGGAAATAACAATGGGAAGCAAGAACAGAGAGACAAAAAGTCTGGTTTTCTTTCTCGTGACAGTCGTTGCGGCTTTCATGGCAACGTCCTTATTTAGCCCAGCTGGCTGGAGTAAGTATTATCCCGCGAAATCAGTTGAAGATTGGATAATCGTTCCCGTCGACATAAAACCGGGGCTTTGCCCTAACCCGCTGATTTTATCGAGTAGTGACAAGGTGCCGGTAGCGATTCTGGGTGCTCACAACTTTGACGTAAAACAAATTGTTAAAGGCTCTATTAGACTCGAGGGAGTCCGACCTTTTCAAACCAGCCTGAAAGATGTGGGAAGGCCCTATAAGTATTATTTGTGGGGGAAAAATGCCGATGATGTGCAACCGGACTACTGCAATACCAAGGGACCGGACGGCAAGCCAGACCTCCTTCTCACATTTGACAAGCACGCCTTAGCAAGAGCTCTGGGCTCTGTGAAAGATGGTGAGGTCCGTATCCTCAGGATATCCGGTAGGTTAGATTCAGGTGTGAGCATCCTGGGTGACGACGTGGTAGTAGTTCAGAAGTAACAAGGCTGCAATCAAAAAAGAGTCCTTTCGTCTCTTCATCCTACAAGCATTACAGGCAGGCTTCTGAAAAAGTTTCCGAATACGTCATTCTGAGGAGTCCCGCCTACGGGCGGGACGACGAAGAATCTCAAGCTCCTTCGTCCCGCCCTTCCTCTAGTTCACCAGAACTCGGTTGAAATCTCCTGTCGATTGTGCCAAAGTCAACTCGCAGAGTTAAGCGAGGTGGGATGGTGCTTGCCGAGCTACAAATTCACAATTTTGCAATTATTGCCGAGCTTTCCGTCTCTTTCAACCCAGGGCTCACGGTCATTACTGGGGAGACCGGTGCTGGAAAGTCTATTCTGGTCAATGCAGTTAATCTCCTGCTGGGCAGTCGGGGCTCTGCTGACCTCATCCGTAGTGGCAGCAAGGAGGCCACCGTAGCGGCCTTATTCAACTTGAGCCATGAGGGCGTCCTCGCTGCTATTCCGCAGATCTCCAATAAGTTAAGCGGTCCCGAAGTTCTGGTGAAAAGAACCCTGTCCACAGCCGGCCGCAATCGGGTACACATCAACGACCAACTCGGCACGGTGGGTGGGTTGGCCGAGCTGTGCCGAGGACTCGTAAGCATTTCCGGGCAGCATGAACACCAGCTATTCCTCGAACCCGAAGCTCATCTGGAGATCATTGATCGGTTTGGCGGCCTTGAAAAAGAGCAGGAAGCATACGCGCAAACTTTCGGGGAACTCAGAAGGCTCAAGGGTGAACTTGTACGGCTGAACCGTCTGGCTCGGGAACGGCAGGAAAAGGAGGAACTGCGTCGCTTCCAGCTTGAAGAGATTGACAGAGCCAGGATTCAGATGGACGAAGAGGTTCACCTCGAGGAGGAACGCCAAAGATTGCGGCACGTGGAGAATCTTCAACAGGGTGCCGCAACGGCTCATCAGAGGCTGTACTCAGAGAGTGGTGCCGTATTGGAAGAGGTTAGCCAATGTCAGAGAATCCTTGCCGACCTTGGTCGTTTGGACGACGCCCTAAAGCCTTTGGCCGAGGCGCTGGAGGGGATCAGGCACCAGGTGGAGGATGTTTCCATCACACTTAGAGATTACAGTCAGAAGATCCAGGCAGACCCGGCCAGACTGGAGTGGGTGGAAGAACGTCTTCACACTCTCAAACGACTCATGAGCAAATATGATGGCAGCACTCGCACAGTTCTCGCCCAGGCAGATACGCTGAGAAATGAGCTGCAAGCGGCAGAGAATGATGAGATTGAGATTGAAGCCAAAGAGAAGGATCTGGAGAGGGTGCGCCAGCAGGCTCTGGCAGAGGCCATGAAACTTTCAGAAAATCGCCGAGACACTGCAAGCCGATTTTGCCGGGCCGTGGAAGAAAGTCTCGTTTCCCTTGATATGCCCAAGTGCCGGTTTGAGGTTCGATTTGATCTGGAAGAAGGTGCGGAAGGTGCCAAGGCTCATGGGGTTAACACGGAGAGTATTCGGGTGGATGAATACCTCCTAAATGAGAAAGGCGTGGACCGTGCTGCCTTCTTCTTTTCAGCCAATCCGGGCGAAGAGCCCAGACCCATGGCCAAGATCGCCTCGGGCGGGGAGCTTTCCAGGATTGTCCTGGCCCTGAAAGAATTGCTAGCCAAGGAAACCGTTCATGAGACCCTGGTCTTTGATGAGGTGGATGCTGGAATCGGCGGGCGCACCGCTGACATGGTGGGGCAAAGGCTCCGAGCACTTTCCAGTCGACATCAAGTGGTTTGCATCACCCACCTGCCTCAGATTGCCTGCTACGGCGAGTACCATTACGTGGTTCGGAAGAGCGCTCGGCGAGGTCGAACAATTACGGTCATGAAGGAGGTAGGCGGAGAGGAGCGTCTCGAAGAGATCGCCCGAATGCTGGGAGGAGCGAAAGTTTCTGTAAAAACCCGAGCGCACGCCAAGGAGATGCTCAAGCAGGCTCAGGAATCAGCAGGCAGGGGGCAGCGGGCAGCGGGCAGCCAAGACTAGGCACCACTTAATGAATTCTTGCTATGTTGGGTAGTACAAAACGGGCCTTTGACTTAGTTACAGTAATTGATTTACTTTCCTGAGAGTTTTTCATTTAGTGCCTAGTGCCTAGTGCCTAGTGCCTAGTAGAACTAGCTGCCTGCTGCAAACTGCCAGCTGCCAGCTTTCCACTGATCTTTGCTCCCCGCATCCTGACTTACCTATAAGGATACCTCACCGAAAAATCATCAAACTCCCCCGTATACTCCTCCCAGTCCACGCTCACCCCCGTTACATGGGACATGGGGGAGCCCCGGTGACACCAACGGACCATGTCCTCAACCTTATCTTTTTCACCCTCCAGTACCGCCTCAACCCGGCCGTCGCGGGTGTTCATTACCCAGCCTTTAATTCTTCTCTCCCGAGCAGCATCCTGGGTGTAGGCCCGGAAGAATACTCCCTGTACGCGGCCTGAGATCAGCACATGCGCTCGTGCTTTTTCCATCTGAATCCCCTAATTTGAGGACGCGAGGACGCGAAGCGATTGTCGCCGTGTCTCCGTGTCGCTTCGATTCGCCTCTCCCGCCAGATTGCAGACTCAAATTTTCCTATTAGCCCGGTATCGTTGACTCAGCCACCTTCTTTCTCGATGAGTCCCAGAAATTCCTCCTCGGTGAGAAGCTGAATGCCCATTTCTTGCGCTTTGGCCAATTTCGAGCCTGCCCCCGGACCGTGCACGACGTAATCGGTACTTTGTGACACGCTGGAGGTTGCCTTGCCTCCCAGGGACTCAACCAGGTCTTGGACCTCCCTGCGACTAAAACGGGCTAGGTTGCCGGTAAAGACGAAAGTTTTTCCAGAGATGGCCGTCTCCATTCGCTCCATGGCGGCAGCAGTCTCCGGGGTCACCTCCTGGAGCAATCGGTCTAGCCCGTGCTGCACTGCTGGACTGGCGAAAAAATCAGCGATGGACTGGGCAACAATAGGCCCCACTCCCTCAACTTCCAGCAGTTGCTCTTGGGTTGCAGTGCGGATGGCCGCAAAAGATCCAAAGGAGCCGGAGATATCCGCAGCCGTCTTCTCACCCACGTTGGGAATACCGAGGCCGAAAAGGAAGCGCTGAAGTTGGGGTTTTCTACTGTTGTTGATGGCCGCAATGAGATTTTTGGCCGAGAGGTCTCCAAAGCCCTCGAGAGGAGCAATATCGGCTCCCTCAAGTCTATAGATGGAAGCGAGATCGGTAATGAGACCCTTTTCCAGAAAGGTTGCTATGGTCTTTTCTCCAAGACCTTCGATATCCAGAGCGCCTCGCGAAGCATAATGACCAAGGCTACCGTGGATCTGGGCGGAGCAACCCAAACGGTTGGGACACTTGTGATAGGCGCCTTCCTGAATCACCCTGCTTTGGCAGACGGGACAGTTTAAGGGGGCATCAAATGGCTGACTGCGAGGCTTTCCTGGTTTGATCACCTCAATTATCTGAGGAATGACGTCGCCGGCCCGCTGTATTCTGACGGTATCTCCCGACCGAACGTCCAACCGCTGCACTTCCCCGAAATTATGCAGAGATGCCCGGGATACCGTAACGCCACCCACGTCCACTGGCAGGAGCAGGGCTACGGGAGTCAACTTTCCGGTACGGCCCACTTGGGCAATCAACTTTTCCACCCGGGTGATCTCTTGGCGCGGTTGAAACTTGTAGGCCACAGCCCAGCGCGGGGTTCTGGCCCGAGTGCCCATGGTCTGCCGAAGCGCCAAAAGGTTGACCTTTACCACAACTCCATCCACCTCGTAATCAAGTTGATCGCGATTGGTACTGTAACGACGATGGATGGCCTCGATGTCTTCCGGGGAGTTACCTTGCTTCAATGCCTCTTCCGACACAGGCAGTCCCCAGAGCTTGAGGTCTGCCAGACAGTCACTCTCGTTCTGGTAGCCCAAATCATCAGCATTGGTCAGTTCAAAAGGGAATAGCTCTAAAGGGCGACTGGCAGTTACAGCTGGATCAAGCTGGCGTAGGGAGCCTGAGGCGGCATTGCGGGGATTGGCGAAAGACTTCAGGTTGTTGGTTATGAGCTGTTCATTGAGGGCCCGGAAACCCTCAACCGGCATGTATACCTCTCCCCGCACCACCACCAGCCCAGGAGCTGTGGCAGATAGGGTTCTTGGGATGCTGGCAACAGCACGGATGTTGAGGGTAATGTCTTCGCCGGTGAAGCCGTCGCCACGGGTGGTAGCACGGCTTAACCTTCGGTCCTCGTATACCAGCTCAACAGAAACTCCATCCACCTTTGGCTGGATCAGATAGTCCACTGGTGTATCTGCCGCTGCTTCCAGAACTCTGCGATGAAAGTCCCCCAAAATGCGGGGTTCGTGGGAAGAATCCAGACTGAGCATGGGGCGGTGGTGGGTGACCGGTCTAAAGACTTCCAGGGGCTCGGCCCCCACCCTCTGGGTGGGTGAATCAGGAGTTACCAGCTGTGGATACTCAGACTCCAGCCGCTGAAGTTCTTGGAAAAGTTCGTCGTAGGCAGCATCGGAAATCTCAGGGTCATTGAGACGGTAATAGCGGTAGTTGTGGTAGTCGATCTGCTCGCGCAATTCCGCCACTCTCTGGCGAATGTGATCAGGGACTTCGTTCGGCACTCTGGTGACTCCAATATCTTTAACTTAGCCCAGACTCATTCCTCTCGAACGATCCGATGCGGTGCTTTTTCAGCAGGCAGGTCTTCGGCAGGCTAAGCAAGAGTTTAGCAGCTTCCTAGATTTTTGCATAAAATCCGTTGTGCTGCCAGCTGTCCGCTGCCTGCTCAAGGTCCCGTGTCACCGCATCCCTGCGTCGTCGCCTCACCGTTTCACTTTATTTTCGCACCAATGCATCGCTAAATGGCCCCCGTCGCCGCCCGAATAAGGCCGAAACAGCCCGAAAGCATCATGTCGCCATAGGGTACAGCAAAGTAATATCCTAAACTCTCTGCCAATTTCCGTTGCGGCCCAGTTACGACCACTGCTGAAAAAGAGCTCATATTTTTTGCGTCGGGCAGGATGACACAGCCGTGCCCCTGGTCTTCGAACACTTCCTCATCGCTGAGTTCTCCTAGGCGAAAACGCTCCAGGTGGTCACGGAGCTTGGCAGGGGAGAGACAACCGGTGTGGTGCTCATAAATACCAACGATCTGGGAGTTGACTACCAGAGAGGCTACAGCGTGCTGATTGCCAAGGTTGACCACGATCAAACCTTCCTCGGTTTTGTCAGCGGCCCATTGGTCGCAGAGGGCGCCAATAATGGCAGCCGCTCCTGTGTCCATTACTAAGGCCCTTGGCAAATCTCTCTGCACAGCCAGCATCCGGGTTAAATAACCAGGTGGTTCGTTGTACCAGAGTTGATTCAACCTACCGCCTCGATCAAGAAAATCACGCCATTGCTTGAAACGGAAAAGGCGGTTGCTCCCTTGCGGCGAGAATCCGTGATCCTGGACTGCCACCGCATACGAGTCTGGCAGTTCAATCTCAAATGCGGCAAGAGCGCGGGCGAGGGATTCCAGATCAATGTCTCCCATGGTCAGGGGATGAGCACCCGGTGGGGCTTCTTCTACCAGGATGACCCCCAGCGCCTTGATCCGCTCGAGGTTGTCGTAGATGGTGAGTGCAGCCTCTTCTTCCGCATAAACAGAATAACCGCGCTGGAGATGTTCCTGGATGGCCCAAACACAAGCGCCGCCCCCCATGAGGTTCCCGGTTAGAAATATTGGCACTCCCTCCGAAGTGCAGCGGCGGATGCGTGCCGCTACCACTGCTGTCTGAGAGGGAAGCACCATCTTGACACAGTTTTCCAGGGGAACGTCAGGTTGCCAGAGGAGAATATCCTGGGTGCCACCCCCGACGTCGATGGCCAGAGTCGGTCTTGCAGTAGGTTGCGGTCTGTGTGGAGGCATGTTCTTAGTTCCCATACGGTCCGACGTACGGAGGCTAACTAGGCACTAAGCACTAGACACTAGGCACCAAGAGCGATTCCTCAGAGTCTCTTTTCGTGCCTAGTGCATACTGCCTAGTGCCTAGTTGAAAGAGCTGCGAGCTGCCAGCTGTCCGCTGACAGCTCAAGATTTCGTATCCCCGCGTCTATTATGCACGACCCCCGCCGCTTGGACAAGAGACAAAGGGTTGATCTGTTGTCTTGCGTTAGATTAGACAAGTAATTCGGGGGGTAGGTTGGCACAGAAGTCAAGGAGTGCTCCTGTGGCCTGGCTGCACGAACGCTTGAAACGGGTACTGGTAAGGCCGGGCTTCCACTTGAGGGTGAAAAGCTCGTCAGAGACAACTAACAAGCCAGCCAGCCGAATTCTTCTATAAGCGGCAACGTGAAACAGGGCTGACATCTCCATTTCCACCCCTAATATTCCCTCGTTTCCGTAGGCGCGAACCTTGGCGACGGTTTCCCGCAGCGGCGCATCGGTGGACCAAACCGGCCCCGATCGAACTGTAAATCCATGCCGTTCACAGTAATCTTGAAGCCTGCCCGAAAGAGATGGATCCGGAAGATAATGTGGTGAGGTTAGAGGGTAATGTTCCGACGTCCCTTCTTCACTGAGAGCTGAGGTCGGTAGGAGCCAATCTCCGATCTTTAGGTGTGATTGCAAAGAGCCACACCAGCCAAACACAACAACGACCCGGCTACCAAGAGCAATCAACTTTTCGAGGACCAGGACAGCCTGGGGGGCGCCAAGGATGGGTCCGGCCACGGTGATGGATTGGTTAGCATGGATCACATCGAAAAGACTACTATTATATGCTGATCGAGTGCTGCCTGCTGTTGCGGTAGTTTGGCGGCACAAGCGGCGGCGATCTGCTTCAGCGCATGCCAGAATGGCCAGCGGCGCGGTGGGTTTTTCCCTAGAGCCTTTGCGGGATTCTATGATTACGGTGTCATCCTCGGACGTCATGCTGCACCATGCTGTAAGTGGGCATTTCACCACATGAAGATGGGATTTCAGATTGTAGGTTGTAGATCGTTAATATTTCGCCTTTGTGTGCTTCGTGACCTTCGTGGTTCACTGTCGATCCTGTTGTGGTCTTTCTTTGAAAAAGAAAAAGCGGAGTACAATGGTCATCATCAGAACAGGACCATCTTGCTCCGCTTTATCTAACGATAAGGACTTTTAAGTGCAGCGACCCTTACAACAGGGCTAAGGTAGTCAAATGTATCTCTACTTGACCATTCCCTTAAGCTTGCTGCCGGCCTTGAACTTTACGACCTTGGTAGCCTTAATCTTGATTTTCTTTCCAGTCTGGGGATTTCTTCCTTCGCGGGCGGCTCTCTTGGCTACACTGAAGGTTCCAAAGCCCACAAGGGTGACCTTATCACCTTTTTTCAGGGCATCGCTTACACCCTTCAGAAAACCGGCCAGAGCCTTTTCTGCAGCAGCCTTGGTGATTCCCGCACTGCCTGCCATTTTCGCGACGAGATCTGCCTTGGTCATATACTCCTCCTATTTCTTTCAAAAACCCAACAGTTGGCCCCACCCCATGTCCTATAGATCCGCTCCTATAGCGGCTGGACACGGAGACCCTTTGTAAAACTGCATGAATAGGGGCATTATACATAAGTTGATTTCAAACGCAAGGGAATATTTGCAAAAATTCAGGCCTCTGGCCAAGAAAATCAGTCAGGGCTAAAATCGGGGGCTGCTCAATGCTCTGATAAGACAATAGATTTAGTACTCAATTTATAGATTACCATCCATTTTGTGCCAAACCAGTCAGGCACGAGACAGGTTGGTGCGCGCACTACAGTGCGACAATAGAGGGGACGTCCCTCAAATTATGACTAGGATTCCATGATTGACTGGATGTTCATCTCGACGCCGTTTCTTTCAAAAAAATTCTTGAGGATACGAGCGGTGGCGCCCCAAATGCGGTAATCTCCGTAAGAGACAAAGTAAGCCTCGAACGGTTTGTCGTTGGAGCGATAATAGCGGCGGGACCAGTGCGTTTGGTCGGCGAGAAAATGGCACGGCACCACAAGAATTTCGGCAACCTCCCGGCCATTGAGCTTAAAAGGATAGGGATAGGGGATGAGACCCACGAAGGTATACACCAGGAAGCCGGTGGTTACGGTGCTAATGGGCTCCATTGTCCCAAGGATCTCCACATCCTGGGGATCTAAGCCAATTTCTTCCTGCGCTTCCCGCAGTGCGGTGGTCATGAGGCTGTGGTCATTTGGATCGCGCACGCCCCCGGGGAATGACACTTGACCCTTGTGGACTTTGACGGTTTGGGTCCGCTTGGTGAAGAGAATGTGCAGCGTGTCATCTTTGAGAAGGAGGGGCAAAAGGACTGCGGCGTGAGTCAGGTTTGCTTGAACCGAAGGTTCTTGGGTCTGGACATCAAGATTCTGGCGTATTCTTTCCAGCATGGCCTGTGTTCTCCGGATTTGGGGATTGTAAACCATATGGTCCGACCCCGCAACAGGCAAAAAGCGTATGGCGGATTTGAGATTTTGGATTGTAGATTGCAGATTGTAGATTGCGGATTGCGGAATTTGATACCTTGGCCGCTCCAGCTTTTCTCAATCTGAAATCTGAAATCTACAATCTTAAATGTTTATGAGTTGCAGGGCAGGAGGTCGGACTTTTTTGAGGCAGGCTGGTGGTTGTGAGAACCGACGCCCAGCATCAAGCTTTGGTTGCCACCTTCACTCTTGGCTAGATAGAGGGCCTTGTCTGCTTCCCTAATCAGATTGGTAAGGTCCTCTTCCAACGTATCGGGGGAGCTCCTTAATTTGGCGATGCCAATACTCAGACTGGTGGGAGTCAGTTTTTTTTCATTGTATTCGGCACGCAACCGCTCCGCCACACTGAGCGCTTGTTGGGAGTGGGCATGGAGAATGGTAACAGCGAATTCATCGCCACCATAACGATAACCTGAGTCCACGTTCTTACGGATGTTGCGTGATATGATTGCTGCCAGGTTTTTCAGTAACTTATCCCCCTGTTGATGGCCGTACTTATCATTGTATTCCTTAAAGTTATCGATATCGATGAGGAGAAGATAGAGATCGTAATGTTGCCTGGAGGCACGAATAGCCTCATTCCTTAGATTTTCGTCGAAGTAGCGACGATTATAGAGTTCGGTGAGCACATCACGGGTCGTGAGGCGTTTGAGTTCGTGTCGGAGAATCCGCTCGCGGAAAATCCGCCTTATTTTTGCCTCCAACTCATCGATGTTGATCGGCTTGGTGATGAAGTCACTGGCTCCCAGGGCGATGATATCGGTGTAGTTGTATTTGGTCTGGTACCCGGTAATGGCGATGACATCGATTTCACTGAAATCGGCAGCAAGTCGTTTGATCAACCCCACACCGTTCATCCGTGGCATATTGATATCAGTAATGACGATATCGAACTCTCTCTCCTCCAGTTTTTCCAGGGCGTCAACACCATCCACGGCAGTTACACTGGTATATCCCAGGTGGCTGATCACCTCATGGAGAAGTTCGCGCAGCTCCTTGTCATCATCCACGAAGAGCACAGATTGTTTATCTTGGTTTCCTCTGTCCATATCAAATCAGTATCGATCGCAGCGGCATTGTGAATAAGCACAAATGTAATCAACTCCGGGTTAATTTGGCTTGAGGGCTGAAACATTCCCGAAGCGGCGTATGCTGTCAGCCGATGCCAGCTAAAATGTTTAGGCCTTTCTGCATGATCCTGCAGAGGCTGGCAACATCCGCAGCTCGGGCTGCCTCGGCTTTCGGCTCGAAGGACTTACGCCCCGCAACGGTAGCGGACCGAGCGTAAGCGGAGGGAATTTTTCAGCCCTCAAGTGCTCCTGCAAAGTTGAGTCAATAGGTGTTGCTGATTATGTCATGTCATCCACGCCCCCATGGATCTGCGCTTCTGAGATCCTGCCCTCCGCGGCCTGCAAGTCCTACGGGGTGGAAGCGGGCTCGGAGATCGTGGATTCTTCATCCTTTTGTATTTCTTCAGCTTTTTCTTCTTCAGCAGGCTGCTCTTTTTCAGCTGGTTCGTCCCACAGGAAGAGGAATTCCAGGAACTTCTCGTGCGTGGGCAGAGGTTCCTTTGCAAAGCTCTCCTCCATTTTCTTTGTTTTCTCGATAGCTTCCCTCTGCTCCACGCTCTCCCTCTCAGGATCCAGGACTCTCGGCGTGATCAATACGATCAATTCTGTCTTACCAATGTCCTTGGACCTTGAGCCAAACAGCACTCCTAGTCCGGGGACATTGCCCAAACAGGGGATCTGATTCTTAGATTTCAATTTCCTGTCCTGGATGAGTCCTCCAATCAAAACCGTGTCCCCATTTCTGGCCAGAAGCCAGGTGGTAACGAGAGCGGTCTGGGTCACCGGGATTCCCTCTTCCAGGGTAGCTGATGTGATGCTGGGTTGTACGTTGAGCAGCACGTTGCTTTCATCATCGATATAAGGGGTTATTTCCAAAACGATACCAGTGTCTATAAACTCGATGGTCTCGGTTGCCACGCCCAAGTTTGTGGTGGTGACCCTGTAGCCTTGCTGACCGCCCACCTGCACCTTGGCAGGTTTGCCGTGAATGGCCAGCACCTTAGGTGTAGAGAGCGTATTGACCGTGGTCTTGCTCTCGATGGCATCCAGGGCAGCGGCAAACTGGTGTGAGGTTCCGGCACCGGTTATGATGTTTGCGAAAAGCCCGGTCCCGCCGGCGGAGGGAACGGGAGAGACAGCGTCGCCATCAGGCAAGACTGCGGTACTGAAGCCATCCGTGGTAATCCTCAACTCATCGAAGATCTTGTCCCAGTCCACGCCAAGGGACATGTCATCAGTCAGGTTAACTTCCAAAATCTTGGCCTCTATTACCACCTGTCGGGGCTTTGTATCCCAATGTTCGATGATGGTTTCGACCTTCTTGATGTTCTCCGGGGTGTCTTCCACAATGATGCTTCTGGTAGACTCGTGAATTTTGATCAACCGTATACCCGGGATGGCACCCAGGATGTCCTGAACCTGGTCCATCTCGGCATACTTGAGCTCAAAAATCCGCATTTGCAAACTTTCAGTCTCCGGATCCTTCTCTTCCTTCGGCTGATACACATAGTAGACATCACCGAGCTTCTGATAATTAAACCCACCCGCCATGGTAATGGCGTCAAGGGCATCTTTGAGCGTCACTTTAAAAAGGTGGATGGAGACCTTTCCGGATACCCCTTTCGCTGTTGCAATATTGACCTCCTGCTCGATGGCAAGGGCAGAAAGGGCGTCCCGGATGTCAGCATCCATGAAATTAAGATTGAGCAAACTGGAAAAAAACTTCTTTTGAGACCAGCCGCTTCTGCCGTCTTTGCGCCGGACTCTATACCAGTCTCCCTCTTTGCCGATAACAGAAAAGGTGTCTCGTTTCTTCAAGGAGAACGTCACCGGAGACTCGAGCGACGGTTTTTTGTAAACGGGAACGGCGCTCGGTTTTAAAATCACATTAATTTCCGTATCCAAAGATATTTCGGAAGAAGCAGGATGGTTCATTTCCTCCGATTTTCTCTGCCTGTCCCCTCCCGACTCCGAAATGGTGTCGTCAGGTGGTGATTGTGCAGAAACAGGACCGATAGCCACGGCTAGGGTCACTAAAAAACACAAGAGTAGTGGTGTCTTTTTATTCATTTTGCACCAATTTCAATTCAATTCTTTCGCTGTCCGACGCTAAGAAAACCGCCTTTTTCTCGATCCTTACCACTTGATATTCACCAATCCATTCCCCGGTGCGGAGGAGTTGATCATTGATCATGGCGATGGCTCCACCTCCGCCGACAATCACGCCTCTGAGCTTAAAAGACGATAGTTGTTTGGGAGATCCTTGCGCTATGGGATGCAATACCGCTCCCGGGACAGATATCAGAGGGGCAAAAATATCACGAATGAAGGCTCGCCTCGGTTCTTGGACAATGGCTTTCGCGTTGCTGGTAGTTTGTAGCTGCCCGATGTCGATCTCAGGGGCGTCCGAATAAGCGGTGGATGCCACAGCTGGAACCGGAACCTGCTTACGGCCTGGCTTTTTGTGAAAGAAACGAAAATATGCCAACGCTATCAGAATTAGAGCCAACCCGACGACCAGGTACATCCTTACCCGTTCGCCTGGGTTTTTCTGCATGAACCCTGCGCCATCCATAGGCTCACTCCGGCTTAGCGTTGAAAAACACTCGCTGTTAAATCGACCTGACAACTGTCGTTAAGATTTGGCCTACTGATTGTCATATTTTCAGTCACCAACATGCGGTTCATTGTTTCGAGATCGTAAAGTAAGTTGTAAATGTTTACAAAAGAGCCCTCAAACATCAAACGAACTGGTATTTTGGTATATATTTTTTCTTCAACCATGGGAAGTGGCTGTAAACTTAACAATACAACACTTCTATTTTTCACTAAAGCATCTAATTGTTTCAGAACACCACCAATATCAGCAGACTTAGGAATACGTTTATCCATGGATTCCAATTCTGTTTTAGTTTCTTTCAATAGTTGATTTAACTGTTCAAAATTTTCTTCTGCAGATTTTAACTCCTTTACTCTCTTCGATATTATCTTATCCTCCTGGGTTATCTGTCTTCTTTGTTTGACTGACTGTTTGAAAACCCAATAAGCACACACAAGTGATACTGTGACCACCAAAACAAAACATATTCGATCAAGTGTTTTTATGTCTAAATTCATCATACTTTTGCGAGAGAACACTCAATATGGAATTGGATCAGTTTTACTGAACCTTCAACATTTCTATTCCAGTGAGCCATTTCAGATTCGGTGGCCAGTTTTAGCACCACTGCCTTAAACATTGGGTCAAGCGAGAGCCGGTTCAAAAAATTCCCCAGTTCATCGTTTGAGAAAGAGAACCCGGTTAGTTTCAAGCTGGTCTCGGCCTCTCCTTGCTTGCCATTATCTATGGTCAGATTTGTGAGCCAGGTAGACTCATTTACCAGGTCGGCCAACTTGGCGCAGATGTGAGAATAGGGCTCGCTTGCGGTCATGTTTTCCAACAGATCCTGCTGTTGGCGCAGCCTGTTCAATTCTTCCTGCATGCGTCTGATTTCGTCAATTTTGGCTCCCAAACTTGTATGCATGTCCTTGAGCGCCGTCACTCTCTGCTTTTTAGCTGAGAGCAGATAAGACTGATAGAAATAGAACCCCCAAATTAAGCCCAGCAATATAAAGAGACACCCCAGCCAGAAGCAGAGGTGCCGCCGCATTTGCCGGCGAGCCAGAATGTCCTCTGGAATGAGGTTGATTTCTTCTAGAGCCATGATACCTTTCGCATCGCCAGACCCAGGGCCAGAGCATAGGGACCACCCTCCGACAGGTCGGGCAGGATGGCGCCGTCAGTCAAAGCGATCTTACTCAAGGGATTCACCAATCTTGTGGGGCTGTTGAGTCGCTTTTCTAGGTAGCTATCCAGGTGGTGAATAAGCGTCCCTTGGCCGTAAATGTAAATGCCCTCGAAGGCTGCGTTTTGTTGCTCGGATCTGGCGTATCCAATAATCTTATGAAATTCATGGACCAGCTCTTCAATGCGGGGATTGATGATCTGATAGATGGCCCGGTACATGGTTCTTGCACCCTCGTCCTCGCTTTTAGCGGTGGAAGCCATGCCATCAGCGGTGCATTCCAAACAATCTTCATAGTAGAGCCCATACTTCTTTAGAAGCAGCTTGGCTTTATTCCTGTCGTCGGAGAGTTCAAGGTTGGTTTGCAGATTTCGAACAAGAATATGTAAACCCCACGGCACATGACGCTGAACGATAATGGAGTCTCTGGTTACCACTGAAAGCAGGCTCTGCGAGTAGCCGATGTTGCACAGGATAGTGGGGTTTTCGATGCTCTTTTGGGGATAGCTATGGAGGCGAATCAGGGAGGACATCCCGAAATCCACTGCCTCTACGGAGAGGCCAGCCCGCTCTAACATCTGTAGGTATTGATTCATATGCTCCCGGCGAACCGCAATGACGTTGACCCTGTATTTACCACCGTCGCCAGGGGGCAATTGTTCGAGCGATGGATAATCTATGATGGCCTCTTCGATGGGGAAATTGATATATTCCCTTGACTGCCTCAAGATGGCCTCCTCTAAGGTTTCTTCCTTGCCGACCTGAAGCATTACCGGGAAGTTGAGCAGATATTGGGAGGGGAAATCAACCACAACTCTTTTACCCCGGAAGCCGCCGTGCTTTACAATATCCCTCAACAGGGGAACAATAGCGTCTCCAGCATCGAATATTCCCTCGCCCACTTCATCGAATTCTCGATGCAAAAAAGCTCTGATCACCAAGCCCTGTCGATTTTCCTTGAGCTGAGCCGCATAAATGTTGCGGTTGCCGATATCAATCCCTATCGGGTATTTAGAGCCAAATTTGAGCATGTGATCCTTAAATACCATTTTTCTCCTCCCCCTTGACGGAGAGGATAAAGGGGAGGGGAAATCGGGTTTCCGGATAGACCCTAACTCATTGCTTTCCAAGTAAAAGTAATTACAGCTAATCTGTTCGAGGGTTCTCAAGGTGCAAGGCTCATGCCATGTGGTTTGCTTTCAAATGGGTAAGTGAAAAGATATGGAAATGTTATCTGCTGATCTGACGAATTTCGCATAATTAACCGTGAATTCGTCAATATACCTCGGATACCTTCTCCAAGGTCACCGCCTCGTGGACGTGCACATCTTGCGGGTAGTTGAGTTCGGCATAGGTAGCCAATATTCCATTGCCGTAGTAGCCACATTGAGGCTCGCCATCGTTCTCGCTGCCGGCAAGTTTGCTGATGGTGTTGTCTGACGCGTTGATCATACGAATGGCGCAATTATAGGTGTCGGCAATGTAGATGTTCCCAGCGGAATCCACGGACACGCCACTGGGATTGTCCAGTTCGGCGCTGGTAGCCGGTCCTCCGTCGCCGGATAAGCCACATACGGGCGTACCGCTGACCACTTTGCCCGCAACCGTGGTGATGATCTGATCCGAACCGTTTACCTTGCGGATCAGGCAATTTTCCCTGTCAGCGATAAAGATGTTATCAGAGAAATCCACCGCAACGCCACGCGGCGTCTTGATTTCAGCATTGACGGCAAAACCACCGTCTCCGGAGTATTCTCCCGAGCCGTTACCCGCAACGGTGCTGATTTCCCATATTTCGCCATCGACTCTTCTTATCCTGTGATTGTAGGTGTCGGCGATATAGATATTGCCTGGGTTATCCGAGAAGAGGCCATATACCTGGTTTATTAAGGCCTGGGTTGCCGTATATGGCCCTCGATCGTCTCCCCAGTAGCCCAGCCATTCGGGGGTGCCTGCGACGGTATCGATAATCCAGTCACCTTGAACATTTTCGTAGACCTGTCTGATGCAGTAGTTATTGGTGTCGGCAATATATACCTTTCCGGAACCTCCCACATCCACGTCGCACGGGTACCTCATTTTGGCTTTGGTTGCCAAGCCGCCGTCTCCTTTAAACCCTTTCTTGCCTTCACCAGCGAAGGTGGTGATGATCAGTTGACCCTGATCGTTCTCATAGACCTTTCTGATCCGGTGATTATAGGTGTCGGCAATGTAGATATTCCCGGAACGGTCGGTGGCCACCCCAAAGGGGTAGTAGAGCCTAGCCCATGTTGCCAGTCCGCCATCCCCGGTGTATCCGTAATAGCCGGTGCCTGCTACCGTGGTGACGATCATGTCGCCCTG
Organism: Syntrophobacterales bacterium; assembly: GCA_050124835.1. Classification (GTDB taxonomy): domain Bacteria; phylum Desulfobacterota; class Syntrophobacteria; order BM002; family BM002; genus BM002. The sequence goes on from JASFEM010000012.1 coordinate 34,356, forward strand.
ATCGTTTTCATAAATCTTTCTGATGCGGTGATTGAAGGTGTCGGCAATGTAGATGCTTTTTTCGACCTGCACCCGGAAAGACATGGAAACTTGCTTTAGCCCACCCGGGGCTTCCACTGTTATGGTAACCACATCGCCGTAACCGGCAATAATTGAGTTCTGCACTTTGACCGTGTATGTTATGCCGTTAAAGTCGATGTTCTCGCCAGAAGGGCTTGTCCGCCAGGTGGGACTTCGGGTCAAACTCCAGGCGGCCTTTTCGAGAACCGCCAACTGCCCGAGAGAAAACTGGACGGCTTGGGTCTGGTTGGCGGCCATTTGCTCTTGCAGCGCTGCTTGCCGATTCATCCCCAGGGCGGCAACCGCCAGCAACAGCATCATGAAGAGCACGATGAGTAGGATGTAACCATTATCCTGGTTCTTCAATGCCTTATCCTTTAAGATCTAACCGATAAGATCTAACCGAATCAAACGACCATTCATTCCTTCTCAAATCCGCAATCCGCAATCCGCAATCTCCAATCTTAAATCTTCAATCTAACAGCCTTGCTTTGGCGCGGGTTTTTAAGTTCACCTCGTTTTTGCCGTCATTCAAAGTCAATTGGATCTCAACAACGTTGCTCGAGAGAAAACTGCAGGTGAAACCCGCGACCTGCTCACCTATGACTTTCCATCCCAAATAATCGCCGGTGGCTCCTGTTTTGTAGTTTGGTAGTTCTTCCTCTAGATTCCCGCCATTCAGTTTGAAGGTAACATAGGTTATTGGATCCGTCGCATCTTCATTAACAAGGCCATCTTGGTCTTCATCTGCATCCAGATATCCGTCACCCCCAGGCATATATTGATGATTAAAATTATTGTGGGTGTCCAGCAATCGTTCGCTCACTTTGAGTTCGTCCGGTGAGGGTATCTGAATGAGATCAGTCTCTTGAACGAATCTCACCATGCGTTCCATGGCGAAGCGGCCTCGGGCGAGGAGTTCTTGCTTGTCGCTGGTATCGTCGTAAGCAGCGAGGGAGGTATCTAAGACCTGGTGGAGGCCAACCACAACAATGGAGAGGATGAGGATACTTATGAGAAGTTCGATTAGCGTCAGCCCGGAGTTATCACCCAAATCCGGGACTTTTTTTGAAGCAGTGAAGATACGAAATTTTTCAATGGATCTCACTTCATTGCTCACTTGAGAGATGATGAAAATCCCGCAGATTCCAACACGCCAAGCCTGGCAACCGGATGGGCGGACTGAGCAGGGAGAGCACGAAGACGTTTTAGAGAAGTGACTTGAGCTCTAATACCAGGCCTTGAGAGTGGTGAGCTGCACGTGGTTTAAGGAAACCGTCAATTGAAGTAGACCGCCAACACCTCCACTGGCATCGGTAATGCTGATTGTTGGCGTCAAAGTCTCTCCCTTGAAGGTGAAGGTCTCCCTGTCCGCTTCGGCTTGCGACCCGAATAGGCCAGCCAGGTCGCCGACGGGATCGCCGCGATTGGCGTCTAGCGTAGCGAAATCAAATGCCGCGAGTCGGTTCAGGGTTCCCCTGGCTTGGTTGGTGAAAACCGTTGTTTCCTCTTCTCCGCTGGTGGATAAGATAGCCGGCGCATAAGCGCTGACCATTGGAACAATGGCTACGGCAAGGAGCAACACCGCTATAATGATTTCCATGTAGGTAAAGCCCCTTGCATTCCAAGTGATCTGATCTCTGGTCAGCATATACGTTTCTTTGAGCTATTGGACACTGATCCGCCCCGTAATTCCATCCACGGTTATGGTTTTCTGGTTTCCCTTGAAGGCTAGGACAAAGACACTATCCCCCTCGGAAGAATGACCGTCCGGATAGAAGAAGATCGCCCCACTGGCCGGCACACCGTCAATGCTTACTCCTTCATGGGTGGCAGAATTGTCAAAGTCTTTAGAATACCAGGTCTTGTCCACCGGATGGAGCAATAGACCATAAGTGTCCACGGGCGGTACCGAGTCGTGGTGCGGATTTGCATCATCTTTATATTTGTGGTCGACGACCTTGAACCAGTTTCCCCCCACATCCGCTGTAAGACCGAAGACCCTCTGATGGGTTACGGACAAGTCCCGGGCATATTGAATCCCGGCGACCAACTCGGCCGCGGCGTCGTTGAGCCTCGCCTGGGTGATCATCGAATGCATATGGGGTGTCAGAAGCACACCTAAGATTCCAAGGATCATTATGACAATGATCACATCGAGCAGGGTGAAGCCCTTTTCGAGTTCTCTGCCCGTAAAGCCACGGTTGTTTGTTTTTCTCTTTAAAGCTCGCACACTCTTACAGGGTGTCGTGGTTCCCTTGATCGCCCGGAATCAAAACACCTGTCTGTACATAGAACTTCCAGCCGGTGTCCGTCGCTGACGAGTCTCTTGTGGTGACGTTGACTGTGGTAATATCACACAGAACGTCAGCCAGGTCGTTGTACGGATTCGTCGGAAGCCCCCCCTTGAGGTAGGGGCCGTAAGGGAAATTCGTCCGATCAAGGTCTGTTGATGTCTGGCCGTTTCTGTCTGTGTACTGCGTCAGCTGGTCTATGAATGCAGCTGGCAAGTCACCGGATCCCGTGGCAGTGCCTGTCCCGTCGGTTTTCACTGCTCCCGGATAGGTGTTGTTGTGCTGGTGGTAGTAGAGCTCGACGGCGCTTCTCAATGAGCTCAGGTTGGTTTGCAAGGTGTTCAGCCTGGCGTCATCGGTGGAGACCGTAATCTGGGGAATAATGATCATGGCCAGGATCCCCAGAATAATCACCACAACCAGCATCTCAATCAGGGTGAAGCCCGATTGGTCCTTGAGTTTTTGGATCTTGAACTCCCTGTTCATCACTGCACCTCCTCTTTCAAACTCCTTTAGTGGTCCTATTCTTGGCTCGGCCAGTTTTTCTATGCAATCTGTATGCCTAATGCACTGCATGTGCTAGCCTGAAGAGCGGGAGGATCACGGAGGCAACGATAACGCCCACCACTCCTCCCAGGAGAATCAACGCTATGGGCTCGATCATCGCGGCAAGATTCTTAAGCTCTCGCTCCACCTCCGCATCATAGAACTTGGCTAGACGCAACATTACTTTCGGCAAATTTCCCACCTCTTCTGCCGTGGCCACCATTTGTTTTACGCTGTCCAGAATATAGGGATAGTTGGCGAAGGGTTGGGAAAACCTTCCTCCCTGCTCCACGCGGTCCGTTATCTGATCGATGAAGCGCTTGAAATATCGATTCTTGATTGTGCCGCGGGTCACTCCCAAAGCCTCGAGGAGGGGGACTTGACTTGCCATCAAGTGGCCCAGGGTTCGAAGCATTTGACAGGTATAGATCTTGTTGTAGAGCTTGGATACCATGGGTCCGCTAACAGAGAATCGGTCCATCAGCGCCTGGCCTGGTTCACTGTCTTTCCAAAGCTTGAGAGCCAGCACACATCCCACACTGGCGATGATGTAAGCCCACCAGTATGCGCGTAGAGAGTTACTCATGGACATGAGAAGCTGGGTGCTAATGGGTAAAATACTCTCTTTGCCTTTGAAGAATGTAGTGAACTTGGGAAGGACCCCCACGAGAACAAAGACGACCACCACCAGCCCGACGAAGCACAGGACAGCAGGATAGGTCAGGGTGGATCTCAGCTGGGCCACAAGAGCCTGACGTTTTTCCTGCATCTCCACAATCCTATCGAGGATCTTCTGGAGGAAGCCGCCGGCTTCCCCCGCCTTGATCATACTCATGAGCACTTCATCGAATACCTGAGGGTGGCGTTTCATCGCATCGGAAAGTTGGCGACCTTCCTCGATATCTTGATGCATTTTCTGAATGATTTCTTTGAAGGCCACATTCTTGGTCTGATTTCCCAGGGCCTGCAATGCGCTGGTCAGGGGGGTGCCGATCTCCAACATCAGTGAGAGCTGGGAGCAGAAAAAGATCATCTCGCTCGGTTTGATGGTTTTACCAAACCTGGGGATCATGCTTTGGCTCGGTCTCGGTATGCGCTCAATTAAAGCCTTGGGGGCTTTGGCAGCGTAGCGGGAGCTTTTCTGGTTATAACTTATAGCCATCCTGGTTTTCGCTTTTGAGAGTCAGCAGGCCAATTCCTAGCGCTTGCGCCTCTGATGTCGATGCCTGCCGAACCATCACGTTTCCATGGCGGTTACCCGTTTGACCTCTTCTAGGGTGGTGGTACCGTCGAGGACCTTTTTGTAACCCAAGTCTTTCAAGGTCCCGTGACCATTTTTCTTCAGGTATTCGTGCAGGGTGTCGATGGTCGGGTTGGTCAAAATCAGTGATTGCAGACCCTCGTCCATCTCAAAGAGTTCATAAATACCGGTGCGGCCTTTAAAGCCGGAATCGTAGCAACTGGAACAGCCTTTTCCTCTTGACAAGCGTATCTGTTTACCTTCATCAACACCGAGGTCACTGAGCACTTCCTTCGGTGGGTAGTAATCTGTCTTACACTCTGGGCAATTGGTCCGGACCAGTCGTTGCGCCAGAGAAGCCAGCAGCGAGGAAGAGATCAGGTAAGGCTCGATACCCATTTCAAGGAGACGGGTAATGGCGCTGGGACTGTCGTTGGTATGGAGGGTCGACAAAACCAGATGCCCGGTTAGCGACGCCTGAATCGCAATCTCAGCAGTCTCTCGATCTCGAATTTCTCCGACCATGATGATATCGGGGTCCTGGCGAAGCGCATGTTTTAGAAACTTGGCAAAGGTAAGGCCGATTGCGTGCATCACCTGGTTTTGATTGATTCTGTCTAACTGATACTCCACCGGGTCTTCTATGGTGATGAGATTCTTTTCAGGAGCATTGAGCATGGTTATGGCCGAATAGAGGGTCGTGGTTTTGCCGCTGCCGGTGGGACCACAGGTCAAGATGAGTCCATACGGTCTTTTGAGCAGGGATTTGAAGTGCTTCAGAACCTTTTGGTCGAATCCCAGCAAGTTGAGATCCAGCATGGCTCTACTTTTGTCCAGGATTCGCAGGACCACTTTTTCACCGTGAATGCCCGGCATGGAGGAGAACCGGAGGTCAACTTTACGGCCCTCCACCTGTACCTGAATGCGGCCATCCTGGGGTATACGTCGTTCGGCGATGTCGAGATTGGCCATAACCTTGAGCCTGGAGACCACAGCCGGGTGCATCTCGGGCTTGGAGGACATGAGTTCGTAAAGGATGCCGTCGATTCTGAGCCGGACCCGAAATTTACCCGGCTCGGGCTCGATGTGAATGTCACTTGCGCCGTCTCGGATGGCCCGCAGCAAGACCATGTTGGTCCAGTTTACTACCGGACTTCCCTCTGCCAACTCAGCGATTTCACTAATTTCTTTCACAAAACTGGTATTAACGAGCTCGATTTCCGACTCATCAATCCGGGCCAAAACTTCGTCAATACTCACTTCCTTCTGGTAGCATTCATGAATGGCGTCAAGGATGTCGTCGGCGCGGCAGAGTACCGGTTGGACCTCCAGGTTGGTAATTTTGGAAACTTCGTCAAACACAAAGAAGGCATGGGGATCAGCCGTAGCCAAGGTCAGCACATTGTTGATTCGGAACATGGGAATAACCTGAAAATGAAGCGCCTTCTCTTTGGGTAAAACATGCACGATTCTCGGATCAATCAATCCCTTACGAAGCCAAATATGTGGTATCCCGAGTTGTTCCCCGATGATCTCGGTCAACTCATCCCTGGTAAGGATTTCTTCTTCAAGCAAGAGTTGGCCCAGCGGCTTGGAATTTTCCTTTTGACTACGAAGTAACTCGGCCAGTTGTTCCGCCGTAATAAGACCTTTACCAACCAGGATTTCTCCGATTTTTTTTCTTCTCGGCATAAAATCCCTTCTCAGGACTCACTTTTGATGGCTTCGTGAATATCTTTGTAGACCTGCAAATGAATAAGGCGCGTCGCCAGGAAGATGTCCCGGCAAACGTCGCTCAAGCCGATTATTTTCAGCATGTTGCCACGATTTCTCAATTCCTCGTGCATTCGCACCAGAAGTTCCAGAGCCTCGCTGTCCATAAAGGGCACCGCTTTGCAGTCCAGGATGATATCGGTTCTTTGTTGCCCGACACACTCATGAAACGTGGTTTCCAGATCTTCACAGTTTTCGAAGGTCAAAGACTTTTTTGGGGCCAGTACCGTCCTGGACCCAACTTTTGCCACAGAGATTTCAGCTGATGGTTGCATAGGGCGTCATCTCACTTCTAGAGGCTGCATTCTGGCCCCAGTTGAAGATCCTGGGTGTATACCTCCTTGAATACCTTGACCAAGTCGGGGTCCAGCTGGCTTCCAGCGACCTCTTCCATCACCGCCAGGGCTTCTTCCGGGGATTTGGCCGGTCGATACGCCCGGTCAGAAGTGATGGCATCAAAGGTGTCGGCAACCGCTATGATTCGGGCCTCCAGCGGAATCTCCTTCCCTCTGAGACCCCGGGGGTATCCCGTGCCATCGTAGCGCTCATGATGGTGCAGCATGCCAGGAAGGGAATTCGCCAGTTGCTCGAGGGGTTCAAGGATGGTATGGCCCTTCATAGGGTGGTTCTTGATGATCTGATACTCCTCATCCTCCAAACCCTCGGGTTTGTTTAGAATGCTTTCGGGAATGCCGATTTTGCCACTGTCGTGCAAGATCGACGACCACTGGAGCACCTTTTTTTGTTCTTCGTCCAGACCCAGTCGCTCTGCCATGAGCAAAGAATACCGACATACCCGTTCCGAATGGCCCCGGGTGTAATCATCCTTGGCCTCGATGGCGAAGACCAGGGACTTGACCATATTAATGACGAAACGTTCCAGGTCTCGGTAGAGATCCGAATTGGTAATGACCACAGCAATTTGCTCGGCCATCGAATTCAAGAGCCGCAATTCGCTCCGTCTAAAAATTTCCTTCAAGTTGAATGAGACCAGCCCCATCCAGCCGTAAAATTTGCCATCGTGTTTCATCTTTACTGCCAGGAAGCGATAGGGCTCAGGAGCTTGATCTTGGTATCCCGGGGTTAAGGTGGAATCATTGACAATAAAGTAGTCTTCCTTCAGGGAAGGTGAGTTCAGGGGCACAGATTTTATTAGATTTTCAACAAAGAGATCTTGATCGGGGATTCTTTCGGCTGCTTCTGTTGTGCTTGCAAGTGCGTTGTATTCCTGGCGATCCGGCAGCCAAGTGAAAGCTATGTCGGTTCGCATGGTTTCCGGAAGTTCGTCAACCAGGTCTTTTAGCATGTTAGCCGAAAATGTAATGGTCTTGACTCGACTGGCAATCCTGGCATAGAAGCAGAGTTCTTCGAAGTTTTGCGAGAGTTCATCGGCCATCTGCTCCACTTCATGCTTGCAGACCAGCCTCTCCTCCAAAAGCCCCGCCGTGTGGGTGAGGAATCTTTCCATCTCCTCGGCATAGGCCTTTTCTGCTAATTCGACTTGGGAAGTCCGAGAATTCGAGCCACAGACAATGAGAGAGCCGATGACCTTTTCCCCATTCTTGATGGGTACGCCAAACAGTCCGTCTTTTCCCTCAGGGGAAATATGCTGGAATGCTGCCCTGCTGATGATCCGCGCAGAAAAATCTTGGATTTCTGTCAAGCTTAGCCCTTTAGGCTGATTGACTCCAGAGGCAAACACCATCCCCTCATCAACATCCCAGATCTGGAAGTTCATCTGACTGATTTGCGACAGGCTAGAGAGAAAATCTTGTGATCGCCCGATGTCTAGCTTCATCCTTATTTCCCAAAGTACTGGTCAATACATTTCAGTATTGAAGAGAGGCTGAAGGGTTTTTCTATAAAAACGGTATCTTCCAGTTTTCCTATCCACTCTTGCTCAGTGGGTGATATTCGACATGTCATGACAATGGTTAAAAAAGGCCATTCCTTCTTAAATTCGTTGGCACGCTCGCAAAGGGTCTTACCGTCCAACTTGGGCATCATGATATCTGTGATAACCACATCCGGCTTCTGCGTCTTGATGAGATCGAGCCCCTCCTCACCGTTGGTGGCGGTCGTGACTTGGTATCCTTGGTTCTTGAATTTGAGTTCAATCACCCGCCTGATGTGGACTTCATCATCGATGACCAGAACCCTTTTATTGTTTTCCAAGGTAATACTCCTCTTTTGGCAGTCTGATCACAAAATGACTACCCTCGTCTGGCTCGCTGGTGACCTCAATTTCCCCACCATGGAGGCGGATAATCTCCGAGGTCAATGCCAGTCCGAGACCGCTACCGGTTTGCTCGGTAATCCGAGAGTCAGTGGAACGATAGAATTTGTCAAAAATATGGGGGAGATCTTCTTTCGAAATGCCGTAGCCGTCATCCACGACCTCAAAAATAGCCACGTCATCCTGCTCGGAAAGCGTGAACTTGATGTGCCCATCTTCGGGGGTATACTTCACGGCGTTGCCCAGGATATTGATAATTGCCACTTTGAGTAGCTCTTTGTCGCCGAAAAGAGATGGGAAGTTATCCGGCAGGTTTCTCTCAATGGTAATGTTTTTCTTCTGTGCGGTTCCTTCAACCGTTGTCATGCAATCGTCAAAAAGCCAATCGCTCTTGACCAGACCCTTGTTGAGGGTCATACTCCCCATTTCAATCTTGGAGATATTCAGCAGATTCTTCACCAACCGGGTGAGCCGACCCGTTTCTTCGCTAATGGTGTTATAGAATTCTTTTTGCATTTCTTTGTTGTCCACTTCGTCGTCCATCAGCATCTCGTTGTAAGAGTTGATGGTGGTCAAAGGGGTCAACAGTTCATGGGTGATGTTGGTGACAAATTCGTGTTTTGCTCTTTCTGCCGTTTTCTCACTGGTGATGTTCTTGAATGAAATGACCTTTCCGATAATGGCACTCTCCTTTCCCTGCAAATAGGACAAGGAGACCTGAAAGATCTCCCCAGCGGCGAGTTCTGGAAAGGTGGCCTCAATATAGCTCGCGTTTTTGCTCTGCTTCAGCGCTTCTTGCTGCAGGACAAAGGCGGTGATCTGGTCGTGACCCAATACGTCACCCAAGGGATGATCGATGACATCATTCCTGTTCTTGTCGAGGAGATTGAGCATGTAAGAGTTTATGTGGCTGACGTTATCTTGAATATCCGTCACCAAGATCCCGTGATTGATTGACTCCAGAATGTTGAAAACGTTGTTTTTCTCAAAGGAAATTACGCCACATTTTGTCGTCAAATCGACGTTTTCCGCCCTGATCTTGCTGTATTTCTCCCTGAGCTTCACCACTGATTGCTCAAGATCTTTGATAACCTCGTTGATTCCTCCATTGGGCACCGAATCGGTGCTCACAGGGGTCGAATCCACATACATGCTCTTGAAGTTTTGATTGACCTCTCTGAGTGGTTGAAGTGCCAGGGTGACGCCATAGTAGACGAAGGCTGCCATGGCTATTGCGAAAAAGGCCATTATGGCCATCAGCTTGACGCGTTGCGGGGTGAAGAGTGATACGGAAGGCAGGTTAAACCCCAATCTGACGGTGCCACTTTTGTGGCCATTTTCAAAAATGGGCTTGGCAAATTCATTGATGACGTTGTTGGCCCCAATGGTCTTGAATGTTTGTTGGGTGAGACCATCCACATACAGAGCTCGCCGTTGAATGTCTTGTGGTATTTTGCCTTCTAGGTCATGGGGCGCAAGTGCGAGGAGAGGATTTCCGGCCTGGTCATGGATGAAGCAGTAAATCAACCCTTCAGAAGAGATCTGTTCAGCAATGGTCTTCACGAAGAAATTTCTCTTTTCGCCCGAGAAGTCATCTATGGGGTGAAGGGCAATGAGACTGACAAGGTAATTTCCTTTGTTGAGAATGTCGTGCCTCTTGGCTCTCTTTTCATGTAGTATCAAAGTTTGGGCAAAGATGGCGATGCCGATCAAAAAGACCACAGCCAAGGCAATGTAGAGTCTTTGAGTCTTCATCTTCATGGAATTTCCCTCTCCGAAACGTAAGTGTTACAGTGCGTTTAAGGTAATGATGTTAAAGGTCTGCCTGGCGGCATTCCTGTTCTGAAAGCGGTTTGATCCCACTCATATTCCTTTAACAACTGGGTGTTAACCATTTATCTTGGTTGGAGTTATGCAAATTCTATGCTCAAAGGGTGCGCGGCAGGAAAATGAATGATCTGCCGAAAACATTGGAATTAATGAAAATTTTGATTTAATTTGCCCCAGATGGATTCAGCTGGGGATTCCAGCTGGAATAAATAAAGAAACGGTAAGCGGCTAGCAATAATTGGGGGGGGCACCTCAGATCACTTGCTACTACCGCTCACCGTTTACTCTCGGTTTGGATTCAAAAAAGTTCGGCGAATCTACCTTTCTTGCACATGCTGGCGCATACGGCCACCGTAGCGCTACAAGGTCGGCGCAGCAACGGTCTCCTCGCTGGGAGTCTGCACAACCGGATCATCAACGGGTGGCTCGCTCATGCCATCAGTTGGTTGTTCGGTACCGTCGACCACATCCTGTTCAGCGTCACCGCTAACGGTTGGTTCCGTTTCTTCTCCGCCGCCAACCGCCGGATCACCGTCATCGCTGCTGACGGGTTCGTCGTTCACCTCTTCAGTGGCCATTTCTGTGTCGCCGCCATCTGTTGGAACCGTATCTCCACCAACTGTGGTCGGTTCAGGGGCGCCACTGATAACTGGATCGCTGTTAACGGCCAGTGTTTCTACACTGCCGTCTCCTGTAGCTGGACCCACGTTGTCACCAGTATCGGACGCTTCAGGTTCTTCGCCTGCGGGCTGTTCCGTGCTGACCTGGATGCTGACTTCAAGGGTACTGTCTCCGGAGAAAGCGGCACGATCGCTTTCGCCCACACTGGTGAGGCCCGCAGGTCCGTCATTAGCCGGAGGGTCAGACGGTTCTTCCTCAGCGGTGTCTACGGCGACCATGGCCGCACCGTCGGTGCACCCTGAAGGTTCAACCGACCAGGTTTCTTCCAGAGTTTTGTGAGCCACTCCAGTTTTCAAACCGTCACCGCCGGATTTAACTGTCAAGCGATAGCAGCCTTTATATGGGTTGTACATCAGATTTCGAACGATGATGAGATACTTGCCCTCTGCGTCAGGTAACGTTACCGTTGTGGTAAGGGGAAGTAGCCCTTTCACTTTTTCACGCAGATGAAGATCACGCATCACGTCTTGCACGACCAAGGACGCTTCGCCTTCCGCGTCAGCCGCCGCGTCAGGTTGCGCCAGAGTTACCGTGACGGTTTCGCCTGGCATTCCCTCGAACTTGAATATGTCTATGTCAGGTAATTCTTTCTTGAAGTTGAATTTATCGAGGGCACGTTTTACCATCACGTTATTGCCAAGTTCGGATGCAAGCGAAATTTCATTCGTACTGTCCTTGGTGGGAACGAAGGTAAGTCCGGTCACCGCAGGGAGGTTGATTGGCGCAACCGCATCAGCACTCAGCGCTGCAGTCCCTTCGACCACGGTAACAGCACCGCTGGCGGGGTCTATCTTGAGCAAAACACCCCGATCCGTGGCGCCATACAAGGTCAGACCATCTAAAGAGAACTCAAGAGCCGTGATCTTCTCCACGCCGAGGGCCATGGAGCCCACAGAAGTGCCTACGCCGGAATTCAGATCAATGGTAATCAATTCGTTTACAAAACCAGTTGCAGTGGCACTCACAGTGGCACCATACATAACACCTGTTTCTGAGTTGAAGGCCAGCCCTTCGACCACGCCACCAGGCACTATTGGTAATGCTCCCACAATCGATAGCGAGCCGGTGGTTTGATCGACAGTGACCAGTTTGGAATCGAGTTTTGTAACGATACCCTCAGATACAACATATTCAACATATGCGCCGTAGAGGATGTTGCCAACAAACTCGAGTGCATTGACCTCACCCGCTTGGTGGGCACCCACCACGGTTTTAATGCCGGTATCTGGGTCAATGGTAATAATATTGCTCGAGCCATCACCGGTGGCACCGAAGAGTACGCCATCATCCTTGAATTCGATTTCGAGAACCGCATCAAATGAACCAAATGGGAAACGAAGGGTAGCGATACCGTTTTCAGGATTGATCATAAAAAGGCCCGTTTCCTCGGGTTTATCTCCGACCGTAGATCCCAACAGCTCACCGCCGCTTAATGATTCCGGCGGATCCACGCATTGGAATATGATGGTATACGGGCCCGTGGTAAGGTCTTCCGGTGTGAGGCCGTCATCGAGTGTGCCGTCGAAATCATTGTCGCCGTAGGAGGCCACCGCCACAAAATAAGTGCCTTCGGCAGGGGCGACGAAATCTAGATAAGGGTCATGGTTTCCGTTTGTGGGTGGATCTTCATTTGGAAGTGTATCAGCTGGAGGAATGCTATCTGCGGGCAATACAGCTGCAGCAGGTTCAGCCTGTGGTTGGACCTGCTCATTTGGTGCCATCGCATCATCCTCGAAGGCAAGAATAGTAATGCCGTCTGTATCGTAAACTCCCAATACAGAATCGAGTGAGCCGTCTGAATCGATATCAATGGTTAGACCCTCACCGGCCCGGAGGTCAATGGCGTAGAAGTCGATCTCTAAAAGTTGTTCTATCGCAGCGTCTTTTGTGTCCGCGCAACTGACACCCATCACGTCAGGAGTGCCTATGGGAACTGCGGCACCAGCCGTGGCGGCAGTCCCTAATATAAAAAAGGCTGCAAAGGCGAGTAGGAAAGATCTGTACAGGAACTTCATAACGTACCCCCCTGATCTGGGATTCACCCTTAGACAGTTAGATATGCGTGTTTCCCGAGTACGCAAGAGTGATGCCAAGAGGTTTTTATGAGAGAATATCGAGTATATACAACAAGTTGAGTAGAAAGACGCCAATCAGGTTCTTTTTGTCTATTGACCACATGTTGTCAAATAGCCAAACCGTGATTTGCCAAATGGCCAACTTAGAGACTGACAAAAGGGAAAGGGTCAGAATATTGCGAAATGGGACGCAGGCATGACCGGCAGTGAAGGCTGATATTCTATATAATTAATATTGCTATATATTTTTTGAATATTGACCCATTAAGGTCATGACTTTTATGGGGAAATTTGAATCCAGGTCTAACTGGAAAGGGCTTGTGGTGGGGTTAACGAGTTGGGGGAATCCATATCTTCTGATGTGTGAAAAAGTTTTCTCTTTTCGAATTTATTAACAATATTTGTTAGTAATCATACCAGGATACGGGCTTCATTATAAATCTCATCTGCCATGAAAAGTGCGAGCCACGGGATGCCACCATAGCCCTCTACCATCAAGGCATTTCTCTTGAGACCCTATAAGCTATAGATAACATTGTCATTATTATCAATTAGCAAAATTTTCTCGTTTTATGTGAAAAGTTTTTCCCTTTTTTCGTTTGTCAACAAGAGAGATGTGTAATTTTTTCTCTGATCTGAAGTCCAATGGCACCTGAATTACCATCTGACCAGAAAAGGGCAATACCCCAGGTCCACTGCCGTGCGGCTCCATTGACACTCACCAGGGGGCATGGTAGATAGGTGACCATGTGGCGGCGCAAGCGGCGAAACCTTTATGTTGAGCCAAAACAGCGGTCTAGGTTGCGACTGTTCGCTGTGCTGTCTTTCATACTGGCATCGCTGGTGGCAGTGGTCCTTTGCGTGGTGCCTGGTCAGCAACCTTCCTCAACAGTCTCACAGGTCTCCGTTTATCCGGACAGATTTGCCGAGAAAAAGAACTACCGTCAACGTGTCTTCAAGGTAAGCCAGCGAATCAAGCCCGGTGATAGCCTGTACCAGGTACTGGTGAATCACAAGGTTCAGCGCGGGGAGGTGGGCGCACTGGTTGCAGCCTGTAAATCGTTGCCGGAATTACAACGACTGAAGGTGGGAGAGCATCTGGAACTTTATTTTATGAGGGACTCCCACCGGTTGGAAAAGGTTCGTTATGAGGATATGAATGGCCAGGTACTGGTAATTAGCCAAGCCCCCCAGGGCTGGATAACCAGTAGATACACCAAGCCTCTGTTAGTCACCCATGCTCTGGCCCGAGGTATTATCAGCGATTCTCTTTATCAGAGCGCCCTGGATGAAAACATCGATTTTAGCCTGGCCATGGACCTTGCCGATATTTTCGCCTGGGACATCGACTTTTTTGTGGACCTTCGACCCGGGGACCACTATGCATTTTTGTATGAACAGCAGTTTAGAGACGGCAACCGAATTGGAAACGGCCGTATCATGGCAGCACAGTTCCATAATGATGGGACCGATCACCGGGCTTATTATTTTAATCTTCCTGGCAAGGGCGGTGATTACTACGACGAGAAGGGGCGGTCCCTTCGCAAACAATTCCTCAAGTCTCCCCTGCGCTATTCACGCATCAGTTCCGGCTTTTCCAAACGCAGGCTGCACCCAATACTGAAAATCTACCGGCCGCATCCGGGCATTGACTACGCCGCACCCACTGGAACGCCCGTGGTGGCTGTGGGGGATGGTCGGGTGATATCGAGAAGATGGAAAAACGGCTATGGACGTTACATTGCCATACGCCACAATAGCACTTATATCACCACATACGGACATTTATCTCGCTATGCTTCCAAGGTTAAAAAGGGCTCCGTGGTGAAGCAGGGGCAGGTCATCGGCTATGTGGGAGCCACCGGACATGCCACCGGTCCTCACCTGGATTTTCGCATGAAAAAGCATGGCCGTTTTGTCAACCCACTCAAGCAGCGTTTTCCGGCTGCGCGACCTGTTCCTCGGGACCATTTGGCAACATTTCAACAAAGGGTCGCTTATCTTACGGACAAACTTGACCAAGCGGTGGTACAATCCGAAGAAGCAGGGCGGCCGGTAACCCTGGCAATTGTCCCGGAGCGAGAGTGAAATTGAAGGAGTATGTATGTTACTGAAGCGCTGGCTCGCGTTGATGGCTTTCGGGCTTTCTCTAATGGTTTCCCTTTCTATCATCCAGCTTGCTCACGGCTACCTGCTCCCACCTCAGCAGATCATAGAGTTTGTCGCCAAGCAAACTGCCAGAGTCTACAATTTTCGTTTTGAGGTTTGGGCTGAAAGTCCGGATCCTGCCTTTCCGGAAGCCATGATTAAAAGAGAGATGATCTATTACGCTGCCCGACCAAACCTGTTGCGCCGGGAAATCGTTGGCGAGGCAGAGAGTGGAACCATTCTGGTAAGTTCTGGCCGAAGACTTTCGGTTATAGACGGCCGTATCTTGGAGGAACCACCCCGACACGAGGAAATCTTTCCCATGTTGTTGTTTGCTAATTCACCGGAATTACTTGAAGAATTACTGAAAAGAGAGCGGGTGGATTTCAGTGAAGTGCACCTGGGCAGGATGGAAAAGCACATTGCTTACGTGATCGGTGGCCCGCCAGGAAAGCCCGAGGCTCCCCAGTTCTGGTGCGATAAGGATAGGTTCTTGCCGCTCCGTCTGGTGGGGCTTAGATCATATCAGGGGGTAGTTGATCTGGTGGACATTCGGTTTCTTTCCTATCGCCAGGTAGCCGAATTCATCTGGCTGCCATCCGTCATAGAATTTTACCGTCAGGATAAGCTCTTCTTGCGCCTCACCGTGCAGAAGACGCGCCACAACGAGCGGTTTCCGGCTGCACTTTTCGATCTGGAGTCATTTGCGGCCAAATACCCCCCACTTGAGGAGCCACCGGAGAAACCTGCCGAAGGGTTGGAAGAAATGCGCCGCTACCTGGAGAAGAAGTACGAGTAACTGGGTTAATGGTGGGCCTTAGATCCGAATTTGACATTTTCACAAAACGATTATGTACTTAACTCAGCATAGGTTGGGCTTGAGGGCTGAGCTATTCCCGAAGCGGCGTATGTTGTCAGCCTATGCAAGCTTGAATGGTTGGGCCGTCCTGCATCTTGCTGCAGAGGCTGGCAATCCCGCGTCTCGCGGGACTTGGACTGCCACTGCCTAATGTCCGAAAGACTTGCCCCCGCAAGGGTAGCAGACCGAGCGTAAGCGGA
>JASFEM010000013.1:0-47185 GCA_050124835.1 Syntrophobacterales bacterium
CAGACATACCGGCAATCTTCGAGGCAGCCTTTTTTCACGACGGCGTGCGGATAAGGGTAGACATCCTGGAAAGGCTGAAAGATGGGGCCTGGAATCTAATGGAGGTCAAATCAGCCACCTCAGTCAAGGACGTTTATTTGCCGGACGTTGCTGTCCAATATGGTGTCCTGCACGGATCAGGCCTAAACATAGACCGTGCTGGAATCCTCCATCTCAATAACCAGTATGTCTACGATGGGGAGCAACTGGAACTTGAGATCCTTTTTAGTTTTTCAGATTTAACGGAAGAAGTTCTTGATCAACAAAAAGAACTTTCCTGGAAGCTTGCTGAGCTAAAGAAGATGCTGGCACAAGCCAATCCGCCACAGATTTTACCTTCCCGGCACTGCCTGAACCCTTATGCGTGCGAGTTTTGGGAACATTGCACAGCAGAAATGCCCAGGTTTTGGGTCATGGGTCTGACAGGGATAAGAGAGGACAGACTGAATGAGTTGGCGGCATTGGGCATCGAAGATATCCGCAACATTCCGACGACCTTCCCGCTCACGGAGCTTCAGGAGCGTATAAGGAGATGCGTTGTCAACCGGGAGGAGTATATTGCTCGCGAGCTCATGGATGAGTTGACAAATTTGGAATACCCTGTTCATTTTCTTGACTTTGAAACGGTCAGCCCGGCCATCCCCCGCTACCCAAAAACCAGGCCTTACCAGACCATTCCCTTTCAGTGGTCAGATCACATTTTACTTGAAAACGGCGACCTGGAGCATTTCAGCTACCTTTGCACAGAGGACATTGATCCACGGGACGACTTTGCCACAACCCTGCTGGAGACACTGGGTGAAACGGGCACCATTTTTACTTACTCGACTTACGAGAAGAGAATCGTAAGAGAGCTGGCGGCACACATACCACAGAAGAGCGAGCGGTTGCTTGCCACCTTGGATCGATATAAGGATCTACAGGCGTTGGTGAGAGGATATTTCTACAATCCCGCATTTCTTGGTTCGTTTTCGTTAAAATCGGTGCTACCGGCTCTTGTCCCCACCATGGGTTACACAGATCTGGCCATTCAGGAGGGCACCCATGCGTCGTTAGAATACTTGCGCATGCTAAATCCTGAGACGTCGCCAGCGGAGAGGGAAGAGATTGAGAAAGCCTTGCTGGCCTACTGTAGCCATGACACCCTTGCCATGGCAAAGATTCGGGAGGAACTACTCAAGCGCTTTTGATGAAATGGTGGGGTAGTGAAGTAAAGACCTGTAAATAAGAATACCTATTTCTTTCCAGTGAGTCTGTCCAGGGCGAGTCGAAACCTCCTTGCCCATTTGTTTAACATCTCTTTAACCTTCAACGATTCCTGAGTGTCCACTGCCGCTGCAAGTCTTTTGTTGGTCTGAGAATCGAGCATTTCAGCCTCCGCCGTAATGATGTATGTAAAGCCTGAATCTGTTCGAACCAGATCAGTTATGGCAAATCGAAGGCGCATAACGCCCGGGCCAGGCCTGGTTATGATTGGATAACCGTCCGAGAGAGCGTTAGTCAGCGCGCCATTGTAGTCATCAGCCACTTTCTGTAGCTCTTCTGTCTGCATTGTCTTTTTTACCTTATCCTCTTCCATATAGAACACCAGAGGGTCGACAATAATCTTTTTATAAGAGCTGAAATCCACATCATTGTTGATGTACTGATACTGGGCAAAGTCTTTTGACCGAGTTGGCCTGAAGTCAATATAAGTGCTGAGGAACCCAGAAGGCTGCAAATCTCTGACTTTTGGGGCACAGCCCGTGGCTAGGGCTAAGCCAGTCAGTAAAACCAAGACGTTCTTCAATGCAGTATTCATAGTTTATCCTCTTATTTACCAGCGGTTTTTCAAAGATGAGTTCCAGGGATTGTGTGAATTGATAAGGTCCCACCATCACTTCTTACTTCTATTCATACTTTGGTCCTTGATCAATTTAAACGAGTACTTTGCCTGAGCAGCGGTTCCTTCCTTTTCCACATGCAGTTCATAGACACGGTCTCCAGCGTGGTATTTCTGTCCAATTTTATCTTTTAGCCAAGATGCTAACTTGCGAGCTTTCCATTTTTCAAGTTCATCGAGTTTGTCCTCATAATCTGCAACGCACCCATGAAATGAGGAATGAGGCTTGAGATATTCTGGTATCGGGCCAATGGGTGGTTGTTGAAACAAGGGTTCAAACTCTTTTCTGCCGATTTCCAACAGCTCTTCGGCCGTGAGTGGTTTGCCCCACTTGTCACCCCAATCAGCAATCAAGAGCTTTTCCATGGTGTCAGATTCTTTAGAGGAAGGGGGTTGGTGCAGAACCATCTTCGTGGCTAACTTTGTTTTTCTTCGGATTGTTCTAATACTTGGCGAAGAAACTTGAGGTTGTCCTCGGAGATCTCGGTGAAATGGATACCCACTCCGAGCCGTGCGCCACCTTCGTCGGAGCTGAGAACTGTTGACCAGATTACCTGTCCGGCAACGTTCATTGTCTGGCGACCGGGGACTTTGATGACTATGCGAAAGCTTCGCTCCAATGGCGGTGCTTCCTCGCAAGAGATAAATACACCCTTGGGGGTGAAATTCTCTATCTCACCCTCAATTTGGCCTTCGGGGGTTATTAGCGTGACAGGCCATTTGACCTCTGCTCTCGGGTACTCACGTCTTTCTTCTTGGACAGACATATTTAAGATCTTCGCTTATTTCCCTGGCGCTGGCAGTGGATTTCCACAAATAGAGCATCTCTTCTCTGCTGGCCCGACCAGGAGGTTAGACTTGCAATGGGGACATTTAACCTCGAGGAGTGTCACTCCCGTTAAGCCATCAATCACGAAATGGTTGCTCATCTGGCCTCGCGTACATCCGATTTTGTGAAACTTGCAATTACCCGGATGCCACCATACCATAACCCGGGTTACCAGTGTCAATCGAGAAAACGACCATTTCAGCCAACACCGACGCGGAGTGGACCGCTGCCCCATTCTTCGATTAGCACATAGCCTTAAAGGCGACCTATGGGTTACACTCTCACTGGAATAACTTGAAAGGAGGTATATCATGGGGAGTCTTACACCTGGAGAGCTTCTGGAAAAGATGCGTTCTGTCAACCAACCCCTGAGTGAGGTCACCATAGACCGTGTGGGCGGAAAAGACATGATTGAAGAAGGCTACGGTGCAATTCCAGAAAGCAACGAATGCGATCTTGTCAGAATCAAAGGTCGCGGCTGGCGATGGGTTGCTTCCAACGGGATGATTTATGAAGCCCCGGGTATGTCAGATTAGCTGGACGGTATGGTGGGGTGAGGTGAAAAGAGTACGAGTAAATTCTAGCTGGAAATGCTTGACATTTCCCTGGGTTGAAAATCACTGCACTCGCTACAGATTGACTCTACCTCTTTTGGCAATACGCTTGTATACGTGTCCAAGAATCTGAGGGATAGTTTGCCCACCAGAGTTTTTAGAGGTTCGCATAATGGGTAATGCTTGCAATATGCAGGTTTTCTTGGATTTTTCATGGTGAGTTACCCCCATAATGCAATCATTTGATATTGAGACACAGGCTTCGTATCTGCAAACCTAATGCCAAGCGACCAAAAAAATGGTTGCTAAACTTCGATCTCTCCGCAATGCATATCGGATCCGTTCGATCTATCGTATCTGCGGGAACGTATTTCTTCTGAGTGCATCGGGATATTTCGTCACTAATTCCGATCTTATGACCGGATTCTTCAGACCAACTGTGTGTTGACTGAAAGAGAGCATTGGGATATTCAAGGTTGTTCAGAATGGAATTGGTGCGAATAGCCGAAAGACTGCATCATGTCCTCTCAAAATGTGACGCCAGGCCAACCCAGCCTTCTGAAAGCAGGCGATTCGATACATGCCTGTTTTGCTGAGGCAGTCGATATTTCAGTGGAAAAACCCTGAATCAGGGTTTAGTATCGCGGTTACAGGGGTTAGGCTTCAGCTTCTATGCTTTTCCTGACACCTGAAACCAAAAAGGGCGGGTCTCTGCACCCACCGAAAAAACTTCCCATCCGAAGTTAAACCGAATCTCAAGAAAGGAAATGCAAAATGACGAAAAAAGTTTTTAGACAAGAGGATGGATTCGGGCAGAGGTTGGTAGGAAGATTGGTCATTCTTGCGATGGTGATGTCTTTCCTCGGCTGCGTCGCTGCCGTCCCAATGGCAGTAGTTTATTACGAACGAGAGCACGAGTACATCGTAACAGTGCAGCTACCCAAAAACGCCGACAAAGTTTACCAGACAGCCATAGAAGTCGGCGAAGAAATGTCAAAAGAAGGAAAAGTGAAGATTCTAAAAAGGGAGGATAGCAAACGGCTTATAAGGGGTGAATCAGCAACTCAACCGCCAAGGAAGGGGAGCTTCCATGTGATTTCAGTTGATGGTAGGAGTTCACAGATAATCGCTACAGGAGAACGAGGTAAGTACGAAAAAGAAGATAAAGCGTTGACCTTTGAAGCTGTCAAGCGAGTAGCTGAAAAGCTGGGAGTGAAATATAAAGTGATTAAAGAGGCCAGATAAGAACTCTATCAAGGAGGCGACTGGCACCATCAAAACATTGCGCCTTGCTGCTATTCATGGTCATTGGTTGAGGCGTAAGGCTCAGGGCTTAAGGTTCAAGGCAACTAATCAGTTGCCATTCAGCTTGACTTCCTTTGCCTACGCCTTTTGCCTTATAAAGAAAAAAACTCAGTGCCGCATTGCATCACTGAGAGATTCGGACGGGACGTCATTCTTAAATTGCTAAGCGAGGACCAAGATGAAATCTTTAAATACCAGAGCGATTAACACGCTAAAGAAATTGACCCTGGGACTGGCAGTGGCCGCCTGCATCACCGGTTTTACCTCCGTGGCGGCCGCGGCTCAGGACGCTCCTAAAACGATAGATTCCGCCGCCCGGCTAGCCGGGGGAAAGATTATTCCGCTATCACAGGATGACCGGAAGGCAACGGAGAGTTATCTCGGCAAGGGCGTGGTAGGCAAGGCCGTGTCTGCTCCGGTCATTGACGACGCCGGCCAAGTCTTTGGTCTTCACACGGGCACCTGGACCGGGAGGATCACGAGTGGGAAAAATAAAGGCAAGTCGATTACCTGGAGCCTTGGCCCATCCCAGGGGACAGGGTCATCAGGCAGTTGGCGTGGCACGCTGGGCGACAGCCAGGTGATCTTTCTTAGCAAAACCGCCGATGGTCACATCGTGGAGGTCAGCGACATCGAGCACGCCCACGGCGCCCTCACTCACTATACCCCGCCCGAACCAATGGTCGAGAAAGGCATGAAGCCCGGCAACTCGCGGAAGATGGACATCGCCGTGAAAGTGTATGACGCGAAGAACCCCCAGCACCTCGAGCACAGCGGCAATCTAAAACTCACCTACACATACGTCGGTGCGTACGAGATCACCGTTCCGGCCGGCAAGTTCGACGCGCTGCTTTTCAAGTGGCACTACACTGGCAAGGTCGGCCCCGCCAGTATCGATGACGCGGTCTACCGGTTCTTTGCGCCCGGGGTCGGCGCGGTGGCGCGCCTCGAGTTCAAGCACATCTCGGCGGTGCTGATATACCACGACAACGAGAAGTGGGGTGCGGTCCTTACGGACCACAAGTGATCCGGGTTTGGGCGGAGTGATGGAACTAGATTTGGTAGCTAAGTTTCGAGAGAGAAAGTTTAGATTAAAGTATGATCTTTACACTCCCAGGGAAATGGTGGGAGAGTTTGATAATAGCGATTAACCGAAACAAGAAGATAGATGCCAGAAAAGAAGCCCCCACCAATCAACCCCAAGATCAGTGAGGGCAAACGCTCGGCAAGGTCTGGAGGACGCGCCTTACCTAGCACTTAGACATATATTCTCTCTTTTTCTTCGGGCCTAAGCCGTTTCCTTAAACTTGGTAATCAAGAAGTAGTCGATTTTATACTGTTTCTTTCCAATATTACGTGCGACCATTTCTTTTACTAGTTCCTCTCTGTGGTTTCTATAGAATTTAGCCTGGGCGGTTCGTATCTCTACAAGGCGGATCATGGATGAGCTTTTGCCGGTACTAGTAGATGCAATCCGTTTACAATTAGCAATTTTTTTTGTAACGCAATCATTGTAATATGATTCTAATTGGCCACTTTCAGCATGAACAAAATTGGCTCCTAGTAGCATCGCCGCAACAAGCAACATTGTGATCACTGACGCTTTCATGGCACTCCTTTCTTCAAAAGATGGTTACTGAGAAACCACCTAACTATCTCCTTGCCCTAAGACAATGCACACTCTAGCAAAAAGGAAGGTGACTTGCGTTGCTAAACGCCGATTATGGGAGTTATGGGTGAAAAAGCAACATTGAGAGTTTGATTAGGAAGTGATGCACTAAAAGCACTAATCATGAAGGGAAAGAAAATAGGATCTGAGATTCGTCTTTGTGTTTTTCAAGCCGAGTTTGCTTCTAATGCGGTACCTATAGGACAGAATAGTGTTTTCTGAAAGATTCAGCAAAGACGCTATCTCCTTGGAGGTTTTGCCATCTTTGATAAGGTTGGCAACTTGAATTTGTGTGGGCGTAAGATTCAAAAACCTTGCGGATAGCTTAGTTACAAATGGAGAAACGATCTCCGTCAGATGTGATTCCAGAGTCCTTACAAGAGTCATTTGATAGGATTCAAGTTGGGTGCTTTTGAGTTTTTCAAGGTAAGGCAAAACAAGTTGCTTAACATTGGAGAGAACATTTTCCTGAAGCTCGCTTTTGTCTAACTCCCTACGTTCAAGCAGGACTTTTAGGGCGGTATTGGCTTCCTCCAGACGGCTTTTTTGAAGAAGTAATTCAGACTTCCTTTTACGCAGGGCTTCCTCTGTTTGTTTGCGTTCGGTGATGTCACGGAGCATGGCTACAGTGAGCGGTGGTTTACCGTCACGATTTATGACAGTCGGTACGTTTTCCACTATACGGACCTCACCACCTTGACGTATCAGCTTAAATTCATAAACGCTTGGCATCGGCTCACCACTTTTTCTTCGTGACCAATAGCCTTCCATCATCTCGTGTGTTTCTCTGTCAAGGAAGGTAGAATAGTGCATGCCGATGAGATCCTGCCCTGATACCCCTGTGAGACGACTCATTGCATCGTTTACCATGCGGTAGTGGCCTTGATCGTCAATCAAACAAATGGCTTCTTCTGATTTTTCGAAGATAGACCTAAAACGCTCTTTACTTTCATTCAACGTCGCTTGCAATCGTTTATGCTCGATTGCTAATTCTTCCAGTTCAGCAATCCGTTGGCGCATCTCGATCAATTGGTCTTTCAGTTGCTCTGTTGTTTTCTCACTGTCGTTCATCCTCGTGTCCCTCCGAAAACGACACACAACCTTCCCCCCATGTTTTTGCCATTGCTTTAATAGAAACCAAATGACCTATTCTTGCTTCCAATGGTCGCAGGATGCGACTTGATGGGAAGAGAATGGAATGTAGAAGTGTCGGGAAATTTTAGGCGGGCGTAAGGTTATCAAGAAGACCGTGAGGTTGCAAGAACAAAAGCCCCTGACAGATGCACGTTCCTGATTGGAACCGGTCAAGGGTATGTAGTCACTGAAGGGCTTGATCTGACTTTCAACCAAATTCACTTATTGATGAGAAATGCAAACTCTCCTCAATCACTGCGAAAGTTTAGATTACATCCCTTAATTTACACTTTGGCTGGTCTTGAATCTGGCACAAGATCGTTGATTCTGAGGGCAGTTTAGTGGGCAGAATGTTGGCAGGTGTTGGGTATAGAGTTGGGAAGTAGCCTAATAAAAAGAAAAAGGGCTAACGGTCTACCGTAAGCCCTTGATTTAATTTGGCAGTCCCAACGGGACTCGAACCCGTGTCTTCGGCGTGAGAGGCCGATATCCTAGACCGCTAGACGATGGGACCGCAATATGGAGTGCAAGGTTATAAGTTATACGTTATTAGAGTTAAAAGAATTAAGGATTATGGCTTACTGTTGATAGCGTTTCGGAGCGGCGGCTACTATTGGTCGTATAACTAATAACTTATAACGTATAACATCCCCCATAATGGCTGGGGGAGGAGGATTCGAACCCCCGTAGCATGATCCAGAGTCATGCGTCCTACCACTAGACGATCCCCCAACGGAAAATGAAAAGTAGACTATGGTTGGAGGAAAGTCAAGGGGAAAGTCGGTGTCCAGCGGGCAGCTGAGGTGACTAGGGACTAGGCAGTAGGCACTAGGCACTAGGCATTAAGGACTAGGCACTGGGCGAGGCGGAATGACACGGAGACACGGCGACGCGGTGACGCGGCGATAGCATTTTGCATTTTGCATTTCGCATTTAATCATTAGGGATAAGGCATTAAAATCATAATGAATGCTGTTCTTCAATGTTGAATGCGAAATGAGAAATGTAAGATGAGCATTGACAGTGGGCAGCTTGGCCAAGAGCAGTTTAGAAAGGCTCAAAATTTGCAAGGAAGAGGCGTCACTCATTAACGAAAAAAGTTAAGCGTTTTGCACCGGGCAAAACTTAGCCAAGGGATCATTATCAGCTGCCTGCTGTCAACTGTCAGCTGTCAGCTGTGGGCAAGCGCCCACAAAGTGCTTGACAAACCTAAGGCTTTTTTTATACTTACCCTTCAATCTTCAGAAGATCTAAAATAGGGGATGGTGATCTTTGAAAGTTAGGGTGGATGAGCTTCCAGATTCCGGCGGGATGATCCACTTCCACGAAACTGAATCTTGGTTTTCTTCCAGGATGGATTCTGTGGAAGATACTCGGGAAATCAGCCTGGCGCGACCCGTCAGCGTTGACCTGGAGTTCATTCCAGAAGCGGAGCAGGTTAGAATTAACGGCCATCTGCAAACGGCAGTGCGTCTTACCTGCAGCCGTTGTCTGCAAGACTATGTCTTGCAGTTGGACGAAATTATTACTTTTGTCCTTTTGCGGCCTCTGCCCGATGAGATGCCTGAAGAGATTGATCTCAGTTCTCAAGATCTGGACACTGAGTTCTACGATGGTACCACCATCGATGTAGATCTCATCGTCGCTGAACAGATCTTCCTGGCACTACCGCAAAAACCGTTATGCCGGGAGGAGTGCCGGGGAATCTGTCCCGGCTGCGGCGCGGACCTGAACCAAGAGTCGTGCCGATGCGAAAAGAAAGAAACAGGATCTGTTTTTGAACCTTTAAGATCCATGAAAATTGACCAATAGTCCGTTCCTAGTCGCCCTCTGGCGGCCCATAATGGAGAAGGAGCAAGATCGGATGGCTCTCCCCAAGAGACGACACTCAAAGAGTAGAACAAGAAAGAAAAGAGCGCACCATAGACTCGAGCCACCCACGCTCTCCCTGTGTTCTCAGTGCAACGAGCCCAAGTTGCCGCACCACGCCTGTCCAAGCTGTGGAACTTATAAGGGGAGGGAGGTTATCCAGACAGAGGAGGTGTAAGCACGCTCCAATGCTTTCTGGAGGTAAACTCTCACGATTTATTTTGGCCTCAGCGCGGACCGGACGGTCCGGTCCGATATGTACCAGGGGCTAATATGACCGCAACAGAGGTTCGGGAATAGGGGTAGTCCTTTACTTGAATCTGGCTCAAATTGGAGCCCGGATCTCCTTGGACAAAAAGGAAATCCCGTGAATCGCAGCGTCATCTTAGGAACAGGATCAGCTGTACCCAAGAAGGTTGTCACCAACGAGGACCTGGAATCCATAGTTGACACCTCAGACGAGTGGATCCGCACACGCACCGGTATCAAACAGAGGCACATAGCTGAAGACGGTGAGACCACCTCCTCCCTGGCCACGGTGGCGTCACTGAGGGCCCTGGAGATGGCAGGGGTGAGCCCGGAAGAGCTTGACATGATCGTGGTGGGTACCACCTCTCCTGATATGATCATGCCCAACACAGGCGCATTGATACAAAAACACCTCGGGGCAACTAAAGCTTTCGGTTTTGACGTTTATGCGGCTTGCAGCGGTTTTGTCTATGCCTTAGCGGTTGCAGATAAATTCGTGAAGGAGAAGCCGGATAGCAAAGCACTGGCCATCGGTGCGGAGATTCTCTCCAGCATCACAGATTGGCAGGATCGAAACACCTGTGTTCTCTTCGGCGATGCTGCAGGAGTTGTTTTGCTCAGCGGTGCGCAAGAGTCCGATCGGGGCATCCTTTCCACCCACCTGCGGTCGGATGGTCGTCTTTGGGAACTTCTGCACATTCCAGGGGGCGGATGCGTATATCCCCCCAGTGCCGAGATGGCCGAGAAGCGTGACTATTGTATACGCATGCAAGGCAATGAGGTGTTCAAACATGCTGTCCGGTCCCTCGCTGGGGTAGCCAGGGAAGCCATGGAGGAAAATCAGCTGAAGCCGAATGATATCGACCTCTTTATTCCACACCAGGCCAACATGCGCATAATGAAGAAAGTGGCGGAAAGTTTGGAGATTCCCATTGACCGGGTTTATGTGAATATCGATCGCTATGGAAATACCTCATCAGCAAGTATTCCAGTGGCCCTTGACGAGGCCAACCGTTCCGGCCGTCTCAAGCGAGGAGACCTGGTGCTTCTGGACGCCTTTGGAGGGGGCTTCACCTGGGGAGCCGTAATGATTCGTTGGTAGAGGATCTGTTAAGTCGTTAGCTTCGCGCAGTTCAACACTTGTCTGTGAGAGGAGGGTTTCAGTGGACTATTTCTTGACCGAAGAGCAGCAGATGATCAAAGAGATTGCAGCCAAAATCGCTACTGAGAAGATTCGACCCATACGTGCTGAACTGGATGAGAGCGAAGAATTCCCCTGGGAGATTATGAAAATTCTGGCGCAGTCGGACCTCTTCGGGGTCTATCTTCCAGAAGAATACGGTGGTTTGGGTGGAGGGGTGCTTGAAAACTGCTTGGCAATCGAGGAGCTGGGCCGGGCGTGTATCGGCGTTGCCACCACGTATGCGGCCAGTGGTCTGGGGGCTTATCCTATTTTGCTCTATGGCAGCGAAGAGCAAAAGCAAAAATACCTGCCGGTAATCGCCAGCGGTGAAAAGTTAGCTGCATTCGGGGTCACGGAAGCCGGCGCCGGCAGTGACGCGGGTGGCATTCAAACCACCGCCCAACGAGATGGGGATGATTACGTTCTCAATGGCACCAAACAGTGGATTACCAACGGAGGTGAGGCTGAAATCTACACGGTCGTCGCCATGACCGACCGGAAGAAGGGTGCCAGGGGAGCAAGCGCCTTTATCGTCGAGAATGGGGACCCTGGATTTTCCTTCGGCAAGAAGGAAAAGAAGATGGGCATTCGAACATCGGCCACCCGGGAACTGCTTTTCAACGATTGCCGCATCCCCGCAGACCGCCTCATCAGCCGCGAGGGCATGGGATTTATCGTCACCATGAAGACTTTTGACGTCTCGCGCCCCGGTATCGGGGCTTTGGCAGTGGGTCTGTGTCAGGGTGCGTTGGACATATCGGTGGAATATGCCCGCAATCGGGTGCAGTTCGGCAAGCCCATTATCTCGTTTCAGGCCGTACAACACATGCTGGCTAACATGGCCACCGAAACAGAGGCAGCCCGTGCCCTGGTTTACGTTACGGCGCGTTACATAGATAGTGAGGCCAAAGATATTTCCAAATTTTCCGCCATGGCGAAGCTTTTTCCAACTGATGTTGCCATGCGGGTGACCACCGATGCTGTGCAGGTGCTGGGAGGGTACGGCTATATGCGCGACTACCCGGTGGAAAAGATGATGCGAGATGCCAAGATACTCCAGATCTATGAGGGGACGAACCAGGTTCAGCGCAACATCATCGGTCAGGAGTTAAACAAAGAATACGGACGAATCAAGGAAACATTTTTCTAGGAATATTGGAAAGATGGAAGAATGGAATAATGGGGGCAGGAAAGCTATCTGAAAGTTAAAGCTGGAAATGCGGCCGACCCAACATTCCAGTATTCCAACATTCCCTATGAGGTGAACATGCACATTGTTGCTTGTATAAAACAGGTGCCCGATGCCAAAAACGTCCGCATCGACCCCGAGACCTGCACACTGGTGCGCCAGGGTGTGGAGAGCATTGTCAATCCTCATGACTGGTATGCAGTGGAAGCAGCCTTGCGCTTGCGGGATGAGTATGGCGGCAAGGTAACCGTGATGACCATGGGACCGCCACAGGCTGAAGACGCCCTGAGAGAAACCCTCGCGCTGGGTGTTGACGAGGCCTTGCTCTTGAGCGACCGGGCCTTTGCCGGCGCAGATACCTGGGCCACCTCCCTAACTTTGGCTCGAGCTATTATCAAGCTGGGTCCGGTGGATCTTGTCATCTGTGGGAAACAGGCTATCGATGGAGACACAGCCCAGGTGGGTCCAGGTCTGGCAGCGCATCTGGACCAGCCCTACACCACATATGCCCGGAGGCTGGAGTTACAGGATGGAGGGCTGTTGCTGGCTGAGCGCTTGACCGACCTGGGTTACGAGGTCGTGCAAATGCCCCTGCCGGCGGTAGTTACTGTGATTAGGGAAATTGGCGATCCCAGGATGCCGGGACTAAAGCATAAAATGCGGGCTCGAAAGCAAGAAATTCCAGTGTGGGGTGCTGCTGATTTGGAGCTGAATCCCGAGGAAGTGGGGTTGCAGGGATCTTTCACCCAGGTTGTCAGGGTTTTTAGTCCACCACCCCGTTGCGACCGGGAGATGCTCACCGGCGAACCGGAGGAACAGGCGGAGAAACTTATTAACCTATTAAAGGAAGCTAAGGTACCGGGTCTATGAAGGCCATAGTTGACAAAGAAAAATGTACAGGTTGCGGCGAGTGCGTGGAAATATGCCCCGTAGAGGCCATTGAGGTAGTGGATGAGATCGCGCAGGTGAATGATGACTGCACCCTTTGTGGTCTCTGTGTGGATGCGTGTCCGGATGAGGCCATTGATATGCCTGAGGTCATCGGCCCTGCGACTGATGATATCGAGTCGTACAAGGGAGTTTGGGTTGTGGCCGAACACCACGGTGGCGAGGTGCATTCAGTCTCTTTTGAACTACTGGGTGCAGGCAGGAACTTGGCTGACAAGCTGGGAGTGGAGCTGGCAGCGGTAATCATCGGGGACCAGCTTCAGGAGGCTGCCGAACAGCTCATCGGCTACGGGGCCGATCGGGTTTACTTGGTGGAGGATCCAGCTCTGGCGCTTTTCAACGACGAATCCCACGCCAATGTTCTCACCGAGCTCATCGAGCAGAAGAGACCGGCGATCCTCTTGGCGGGGGCAACTGCAATGGGCCGCTCTTTTATTCCCCGGGTGGCCGTGGCAGTAGGAACTGGCCTGACGGCTGATTGTACAGAACTTGATATCGGCGAAGATAGCCTCCTCTATCAGACCCGACCGGCCTTTGGTGGTAACATCATGGCCACCATCCTCTGTCCAAATCGTCGCCCGCAGATGGCAACGGTCAGGCCTATGGTAATGAGAAAGCCCGATTTCGATACTCAGCGCCAGGGAGTGGTGGAAGCTTTTGCCCCCAGCGCCAAGGCAATTGCCTCCCGGGTGCAGGTGCTCGAGACCGTTACGCAGGCGCAGGAAACAGCTCGTTTGACCGAGGCTGAGGTGGTGGTCACGGGCGGCCGGGGATTACAAAAGGCGGAGAATTTTAAAATCATCGAAGAGGTGGCACTTCTTGTGGATGGTGCGGTTGGCGCCACCAGGAGTGTGGTGGACGAAGGGTGGATGCCTTACAGTCATCAGGTAGGTCAGACGGGCAAAACGGTTTCTCCCAAGCTTTACCTGGCTTGCGGTGTTTCTGGTGCCATCCAGCATGTTGTGGGGATGCAGGGCTCCGAGATCATTGTGGCGGTAAACAAGGACCCGGATGCGCCAATCTTCGATGTGGTCAACTACGGTGTGGTGGCGGACCTGTTTGAATTTCTGCCTGCTTTGGTGAAGAAAATAAGAGAGCAACGAAGCTAATTTATAAATCCGAAATTAAATTTAGGAATTGGGGAATTAAGGAATTGAGAAGTTGGACACTAATTCATTAAATTGTCTGTGCAAACTTTTCTAATTCCTGAATCCCTTAATTCCAGAATTTCTCAATTTATTTGGGTGTTTCGGATTTCGACCCGCCCGCCTCGCCTGAACGAGCAGGCTCGCGATGGCGGGCAGGTATTCGGATTTCGGATTTGCCGAGAGGCGATATTGGAGGTTGTCAACTTCTCTTAATTTAATTTTTAGGCCTGCGGGGTGAAAAAATGGCTGAGAACGACAAGAGGGTAGCGGTTGTTACCGGCGGCTCAAAGGGCATAGGCCGTGCAATTATCATGGCACTGGCTGAACCGGGCTTGACCGTGGTGTTTAATCACTATGATCCTCCCGATGACAAGGCCGCAGACGAGACCATCCAAATGGCACGGGACAAAGGTTGCGAAATCGAGGGAGTTCGACTGGATGTCTCAGATTACCAGGCGGTTCAGGAGTTCATCAAAGGTGTGGTTGAGCGTCATGACCGGGTTGACATTCTGGTTAACAACGCTGGCATTACCCGGGACAACCTTCTGTCAAGACTGAAAGAGGTGGACTGGGACGCGGTGCTGGCGGTGAATCTCAAAAGTGTCTTCAACTGCACCCAAGCAGTTGCGCGCTACATGATGAAGCAGCGTTACGGTCGAGTGGTGAGCATAGCGTCAGTTGTGGGGGCTATGGGTAACGCAGGCCAAGCCAATTATGCGGCATCCAAGGCAGGCATTATGGGATTCACCAAGTCGGTGGCGCGCGAATTGGCGAGCCGCAATGTGACCGTTAATGCGATTGCTCCTGGTTTTATCGAGACTGAGATGACGGCACAGCTTCCCGAGAAGGCCAAGGAGGCCTTTCTGGCCCAGATTCCGCTGGGTCGTGCCGGCCAGCCTGAGGATGTTGCCCAGTTGGTGAAATTCCTAGTTTCAGAGGAGGGTTCGTACATCACGGGCCAGGTAATTCATCTGAACGGCGGAATGTATATGTAGAGGGTGCAAGGTGCAAGGCGCAAGGCTCAGGGAAGATTGAACAGAGAATCATCGAGAGCTTTCTGTCTTACGGTTTGCGCCAGAGAGCAAACTAGAGAAACTGCATTTTTGCCGTTCCGCAACAGGTAGGAATAGACGATGAAAAGACGGGTAGTAATTACGGGTCTAGGTTTGGTTACACCATTGGCAATCGGTGTTGAAGAGACATGGTCGGCCCTCGTGGCCGGCAAATCGGGCATTGGTCCCATAACCAAATTCGATGCCAGCGAGACGACCACCAAGATTGCCGGGGAAGTCAAAGATTTCAAACCAGAGGATTACGTCTCCCGCAAAGAGGTCAGGCGGATGGACCTGTTCACCATCTACTCCCTGGCAGGCACCCGGATGGCCGTAGAGGATGCCAAACTGGTAATCAACGGCAACAACGCCAATCGGGTTGGAGTGGTAATTGGAACCGGCCTGGGTGGTCTCGGCACCTTCGAAAAATTCCACAAAATTCTGCTGGAGGAAGGTCCAAAAAAAATTAGCCCTTTCTTCATTCCCATGCTTATTGCCAATATGGCACCGGGTCAGATCTCCATTGTATACGGAGCTAAAGGACCCAACATGGCCATTGAAACGGCATGTGCTGCTGGCACACACGCAATTGGCGATGCCTTCAAGCAGATCCAGCGCGGTGCTGCTGATGTGATGATCACAGGCGGGGTGGAGGCAACAGTCACTCCGCTGGCCATAAGCGGGTTTAATGCCATGCGGGCCATCTCCACCCGCAATGACGCCCCAGAAAAAGCCTCCCGTCCTTTTGACCTAAACAGGGATGGTTTTGTCCTGTCTGAGGGCTGTGGCATCCTCATCCTGGAAGCGCTGGATTATGCCCTCGAGCGCGGAGCCAAGATCCATGCGGAGCTCATCGGCTACGGTCTTACCGGAGACGGCTATCACATGGCGGCTCCGGCACCCCAGGGCGAGGGCATGGCCCGTTGCATGCAAATGGCTGTTGATGATGCTGGGATTGCGCCCAAAGATGTAGATTACATCAACGCGCACGGTACCTCCACCGACCTGAACGACAGATTCGAAACCCAGGCCATAAAGACAGTGTTCGGTGAGCACAGCTATAAACTTGCCGTGAGTTCCACCAAGTCCATGACCGGACACCTTCTCGGTGGGGCAGGTGGGGCAGAGACTGCTTTCACAGTCTTGGCAATACAAAGAGGGGTCATCCCCCCGACCATCAATTATGAGAATCCTGATCCGGACTGTGATTTGGATTACGTGCCCAACGTCTGTCGGGAGGCAGATGTGCGGATTGCACTTACTAATTCATTCGGTTTCGGTGGAACCAACGCTGCGCTGGTTTTACGGCGTTACGACCCCTGAGATAGCACCCCGTGTTCTTTTTTGGAGGCTCCAAATGAAAGTGGTTATTGGTAGTGATCATGCAGGTTTTTCCATGAAAACGTACGTCAGCACCTTGCTAGAGAACATGGGACACACTGTGGAGGATGTGGGTTGCTACAGTGAAGAATCTGTGGACTACCCAGTCTACGGCAAGGCGGTGGCAACGGGTGTCGCCAGCGGCGAATTTTCCAAGGGAATTCTCATCTGTGGTTCAGGGCAGGGTATGGCAATGATTGCCAACCGTTTTGTTGGCGTGCGTGCGGCCTTGTGCAACGATCTTTTTAGTGCTGTCCTAAGCAGGCGGCACAACGACGCCAATCTCTTGGTTATGGGGGGAAGGCTGATAGGAGCCGACTTGGCAGGGGAAATTGTTGCAACCTGGCTGGACACAGAGTTTGATGGAGGCCGCCACCAGCGCAGGGTAGCGCAGCTGGATGAAATCTAATTATTTACCATTTACCATTTTGCATTTCACATCTCAAATCCGAAATTCGCAATTACCTTCCCATGCCCCATGCCTTCTCAAATCTGCAATCTAAAATCTTAAATCTACCATCTCACATCACCCATCCCACATCTCAGCGAACATTTAACGTTGGACATTTTTACATCTTTTGGCTATCCTCACTAACCGGTTACCCGCAGACCGGGTTCACTAAGGTTGAATTACGCTTGAAGATGGTAAGAACATGATAGATCTGGAGAGAATCGACCCACAGATTGCTGAATGCATCCGGTTGGAGGAGCAAAGGCAGCTACAGAGGCTGGAACTCATTGCCTCGGAAAATTTTGCCAGTCCGGCAGTCAGGCAAGCACAGGCCAGCGTCCTGACCAACAAATATGCGGAGGGCTATCCCGGCCACCGATATTATGGTGGCTGCGAATTTGTGGATACAGCGGAAAGTCTAGCGATTGAGCGGGCGAAAGAGTTGTTTGCTGCCGAATATGCCAACGTTCAACCGCATTCCGGTTCACAGGCAAACATGGCAGTTTTTTTCTCGATCCTACAGCCGGGTGACACCATTATGGGTATGGACCTGCGCCATGGGGGCCATCTGACGCACGGCAGTCCCGTGAATTTTTCCGGCCGCCTTTTCAAAGTGATATCCTACGGGGTGGATCGTCAGACCGAAACCATAGACATGGAGGCGCTTGAACGACTGGCAAAGGAGCACCGACCCAAGCTGGTCATCGCCGGGGCAAGCAGCTATCCCCGGGCGATAAACTTTGCTTTTTTTCAAAGCGTCTGCGAAGAGATTGGCGCCGATTTGATGGTGGATATGGCACACATTGCTGGTTTGGTGGCTGCTGGAGTCCATCCAAGTCCCATTCCACACAGCGACTTTGTGACCTCCACCACCCACAAGACCCTCAGGGGACCCAGGGGAGGTCTGATACTCGCCAGAGAGGGCCACGCCGACAAACTCAACAAGCAGATCTTTCCCGGTGTACAGGGTGGGCCACTCATGCACGTGATCGCTGCCAAAGCCGTGGCTTTCAAGGAGGCTCTTACTGCCGAGTTCCGCTCTTACCAAAAACAAATTGTGGTTAATGCCAAACGGCTGGCAACGGAGTTGTTGGACAGAGGCTTTCGTCTAGTCTCCGGAGGAACCGATAATCACATACTACTCGTTGACCTGCGAGGGAAGGGACTTACGGGAGCGCAAGCCGAGCTCATCTTGGACAAGGCTTGGATCACGGTAAACAAGAACAGCATTCCATTCGATCCGGAAAAGCCTGCTGTAACAAGTGGTATCCGAATCGGGACTCCGGCGGTGACCACGCGGGGCATGAAAGAGAATGATATGGCTGTAATAGCCAAGTTTATCCATCAGGCCCTCGAAGTTGGTGATGATGCTGCCGTGCTGGAGCAACTGAGCCAGCAGGTTGGCGATTTCTGTTCGCAGTTCCCTTTACACAAACCCGTATACGAGATGGAGGCGGCTTGAGGCATGGCGCGGCCTAGTTGGGAAGCCTATTTTATGGAAATAACCAACCTGGTGGCTCAGCGGTCCACCTGCAACCGTCGCCGTGTAGGAGCCATTCTGGTAAAAGACAAGCGGATCCTTGCAACCGGTTACAACGGCGCCCCTTCTGGCCTGCCACATTGTCTCGATGTCGGCTGCATGCGTGAGCAGAACAACATACCGTCAGGCCAACGGCACGAACTCTGCCGGGGTTTACACGCAGAGCAGAATGTTATCATCCAAGCGGCCCGTCACGGCATACCAATTCAGGGCGCCACCCTTTATTGTACCACCAGGCCTTGTTCCATCTGTGCCAAGATGATCATCAATGCGAGTATTGTTGCTGTCTATTATGAAGAGGGCTATGCTGATGAACTCTCCGACCAGATGCTTAAGGAGGCCGGAATCGAATTAGTTAGTTGGCAACCCCCTGACGGAGGTGAGTGATGAGGTGCCAATTCTGTGGTAACCTTAAGACTAGGGTGCTCGACTCTCGCCCAGGAAAGGATAACAATCACATTCGACGGCGACGACAATGCGTCGAGTGTGACCGGCGGTTCACCACTTTCGAACGGCTGGAGGAAAATCTTCCCCTAGTGGTTAAGAGAGATGGCCGTCTTGAGGCTTTCGACAGGGATAAAATGCTGGCCTCCGTTAAACAGTCTTGCACGAAACTTCCGGTGGCGGAGGGGCACCTTAATAGGATGGTGGGGCTGATCGAAAGCCGAATTCAGGAGAGCCGGCGGCGCAAACTTCGAAGTCAGGTTCTGGGAGATCTAGTGGCAGCTGCTTTGCTGGAGCTTCATCCGGCGGCTTATATTCGCTACTCCATTGTGCACCGGCAGATCCAGGATCTCCAAGACCTGCAGAAACTTTTGGAAGAGGAGTTTGGTTAAGGCTGCGGTGACAGACCAACGTTCTTTGGCAAGAAAAGATGAACAGTTCATGCGATCCGCCCTGCGATTGGCGGCCCGCGGTGTGGGGTACACCTCACCCAATCCCATGGTAGGTGCCGTAGTGGTCAAGCGCGGCCGGGTGGTTGGTAAGGGATATCATCGCAAAGCAGGCACCCCGCACGCCGAGATTCATGCCCTGCAAGATGCTGGCGCGCGGGCGGTTGGGGCCACTCTGTATGTGACTCTCGAGCCATGCAATCATCAGGGCCGCACCCCGCCCTGCACAGAAGCGATTTTGCGCAGTGGGGTGGATCGGGTAGTGGTGGGGTGCAACGATCCCAATCCTCGAGTCAGTGGTGGGGGAGTTGATTTACTCAAATCTCGGGGTGTCCGGGTAGAAGTGGGTGTTCTCGGGGAGAAGTGCACCCGGCTTAATGAAGCGTTCATCAAACATGTGACCACCGGTTTGCCTATGGTGGTCGCCAAAGTGGCCGCAAGTTTGGACGGCAAGATTGCCAGTCACCGCGGCGATTCCCGTTGGATCTCAAATGAGCGTTCGCGGCGCTTTGTCCATCGATTGCGCCATGCGGCGGACGCCATCTTGGTGGGAGTTGGGACCGTTATTGCGGACAATCCCGGCCTCACCACGCGACTCCCCGGTAGGAAGTGGAAAAATCCCCTCCGGATCATTCTGGATACCCACCTACGAATACCTCTGGACAGCCTGGTAGTGGAGCAGACCGACGAAGCGCCAACGATTGTGGCAACCGGGCCAAAACCTTATAAGAAAAGAAGGGCTGCCCTGGAAGAGAGAGGCGTGGAAATCTTGCCATTGCCACTAGAGCGCGGCCGAGTATCTCTGCCTGCACTCCTGGATCGGTTGGGAAAACGTGATATCATCAGTGTTCTTGTAGAGGGTGGAGCCGAGGTGCACGGTGGTTTTTTTTATGACAATCTTGTGGATAAGGTTTATCTTTTCTTTGCGCCAAAAATCATTGGTGGTAGTAGGGCTGTTCCCATGGTAGGTGGTATTGGCTCTGAGACCGTGGCCGAAGCCTCTTCTTTGAAGCATATACGGCTTCGCCGCTTCGATGATGATATAATGGTGGAGGCTTACTTGGAACAGTCAACGCTTCTAGCCAAAAGTTAGGATAGTCCGGACATACTGGGCGAGCAATCGTCCAAGGTACAAGGCACAAGGCGCAAGGAGAAAACTTGAATAGATAATTCCTTACGCCTTGAGCCCTGCGCCTTTAGCCTTACACTGGAGTTGACTTATGTTCACCGGCCTGATTGAGGGAACTGGCAAGTTGGTGAAAGTGGAGCCGCGTGGTAAAGACATGCGTCTCAGTATTCAGGCTTCCTTTGATCTGGAGGAGCTGAACACTGGTGAGAGTGTCTCGGTTGACGGCGCCTGCCTTACTGTGGTTTCTTGGGAGGGAAGAACGTTTACAGTGGACGTCTCCCAGGAGACCCTAGAACGCACCACTCTCGGCCAGAGGGGGGCCGGGGATGAGGTGAACCTGGAACGGGCTCTTAAGCTAGGCGACCGTCTAGGCGGACATTTGGTAAATGGCCACGTGGATGGCAGGGCCAGGGTGGCCGCACGGAAGAAAAGGGGTGAATCACTGGTTTTCGAATTTGAGGTTCCAGGTGAATTGGGCCGCTACTTCATCGAAAAAGGTTCGGTGGCGATCAACGGCGTAAGTCTCACAGTAAATCGATGCGATGAAAGGTCTTTTGATGTTAACATAGTGCCACATACCGCCCGGTGGACCACCATAGGGAGCTGGCGGGTGGGAGACGAGGTGAATATCGAGGTTGATCTAATCGGCAAATACGTGGAGAAATTCCTGCGCAACATGAGGGAAGGCAGTTCTCCAAAAGCCGACGGCATGGATCGTGATTTCTTAGAGAAGCACGGATTTCTGTAAGGAAGGTCAATTGTCAAAAGTCATTGGAAAATACAAGTCACACTGGCCATTTCGCCGTAGAGACGACCTCTTGGTCGCAAAATGAAGCCGGGAAACCGGCTTAACCGGCGAAACTGAAAGAACTGGAGTAAAAGAAATGCCAACCGCAAAAATTGCTGAGGCCCTGGAAGAGATCAGGGACGGGAAGATGGTTATCCTGGTGGATGATGAGGACCGGGAGAACGAGGGTGATCTCTGCATGGCTGCCGAAAAGGCGACCCCAGAGGCCATAAACTTTATGGCAAGGTATGGAAGAGGATTGATCTGTCTTTCCTTGACAGAGGAAAAGGTTGAGGAACTTCAACTACCCATGATGGTTTCAAACAATGAGTCTAGGTTCGGGACAGCCTTCACCGTTTCAATCGAGGCTAGACTTGGGGTCACCACCGGAATCTCTGCTGCTGATCGGGCAACTACCATTCTGACTGCGGTGGACCCCGGCGCAAGACCAGAGGATCTGGTGAGTCCGGGACATGTCTTTCCCCTTCGGGCTCGAAAGGGCGGTGTATTGGTGCGTACCGGACAGACTGAGGGTTCGGTTGATCTAGCCAGGTTAGCAGGATTGAAGCCTGCCGGAGTCATTTGCGAGGTTATGAAAGACGATGGCACCATGGCGAGAATGCCTGACTTGGAAATATTTGCCAAGGAGCACGGGCTCAAGATCGTTACTATTGCAGATATTATCGAGTACAGAATGCGCCACGAGAGCTTTGTTGACCGTGCAGCAGTCACCATGCTGCCCACAATTCATGGTGGTGAATTTCAGGCCATTGTCTATACAAACGACATCGATCCCAGCCAGCACATTGCCCTGGTGAAGGGTGAGCTCCACCCGGATGAAGAGATATTGGTCCGCGTCCACTCAGAATGCCTCACCGGAGACAGTTTGGGCTCGCTTCGCTGTGATTGTGGCGACCAGTTGCATCGTGCCATGGAGATGGTTAGCGATGAAGGTAAGGGGGTTGTCCTTTACATAACCAACCAGGAAGGTCGCGGCATAGGTCTCGCCAACAAACTCAAGTCATATGCTCTCCAGGATCAAGGTAAAGATACGGTGGAGGCTAACGAAGCCTTGGGATTCAAAGCTGATCTAAGAGAATACGGGATAGGGGCTCAAATCTTGGTGGACCTTGGGGTCAGAAAGATGCGGCTTATGACCAATAATCCCACGAAGATCGTTGGACTGGAAGGTTACGGTATCACCATCACCGAACGGGTACCCATCGAGATTCAGCCCAACCCCTGTAACCTTGACTATCTAAGAACCAAATGTTCAAAGATGGGCCACCTCATGGACCTGACCCAGCATAAGGAGAAGGAGAATTACTGAGATTTCAGATTTCGGATTTCAGATTTCAGATTGATGTAAGTTGAAGCTGAGAACTAATAAGATTACACAATCTACAATCTACAATCTGCAATCTGCAATGGAGAACGGGAGGTTAGCATGCCGAAAACAGTGGAGGGGAAACTCGAGGCAAAAGGGCTAAAATTTGCCGTCGTGGTCAGTCGCTTCAATGATTTCATCTGCGATCGACTTTTGGGGGGAGCACTGGACGCGCTGCTCAGAAGCGGCGCTAAGGAATCGGACATCGAGGTGATTAAGGTGCCCGGCGCCTGGGAGATTCCTCTCGTCTGTAAAAGCTTGGCGGATGGTAAGCCATACGACGCCATTGTTTGTCTTGGAGCTGTTATTCGCGGTTCTACACCTCACTTCGAATATGTTGCGGCTGAGGTCTCCAAGGGAATCGCGGCAGTAGGTCTGGAGTATGGTGTGCCCATCACCTTCGGGGTGCTAACTACGGACAGCTTGGAACAGGCCATTGAACGGGCGGGTACAAAAGCGGGTAACAAAGGCTTTGAAGCAGCTCAGGCAGCCATCGAGATGGCTAATCTTATGGGCCAACTGAGATAATCATTTAGCCTGATGCCGCCGCAGGTCTTTCGGTATGCAGTCAAAAAGCTACATGCTGAGGAAACTGCAACTAAATTCGAAATTCTAAATCCGAAGCACGAAACAAATTCTAAATACAAATTTCCCAATGTTCAAAACAGGATCTTATTCATCAATTTGCGGTTTTGGACATTTGGATTTTGAAAATTTGAGAATTGTTT
Organism: Syntrophobacterales bacterium; assembly: GCA_050124835.1. Classification (GTDB taxonomy): domain Bacteria; phylum Desulfobacterota; class Syntrophobacteria; order BM002; family BM002; genus BM002. Next base: position 23,346 of record JASFEM010000013.1, read on the forward strand.
AGGATTTCGATATTCGAATTTCGGATTTCTTAACGCCGCACCTCAGCGTCTAGGTGTTTTGCAAGATTTAGGGTGCTCAAAGCCCACCACCATAGAGAACAAGAATATGGGTAGTCGACGTCGTTCCCGAGAAATGGCCGTCCAGGTGCTCTACCAGGCTGATATGGCCCGGGTTGATATTAATAAAGCGCTGGGAGTATTTTGCGAGCACTTCGAGGTCACCGATAGCATCAAAGACTTTGCCATTGAACTGGTCAGGGGAGTAGATTTGCATCGAGTGGAAATTGACGGGCTGATCAAGAGATTCTCAGAGCATTGGCGGCTGGAACGCATGTCCATAGTGGATCGCAATATTTTACGGTTGGCGGTATTTGAGCTACTGAACCGTCCGGATATTCCTGCAAAAGTTTCCATCAATGAGGCGGTGGATCTCGGTAAGAAGTTTGGCTCAGAAGATTCCGGCTCCTTCATCAACGGCATACTCGACGGAATCCGTTTGCACCTGGAACAGAGTGGTAGACGTAAAACTCCTCCAACTAACGATCCCACATTTGAACAGGCAGGAGAAACCGGGGGGTAAGCAGTCATTTCGACCAGCAGCCTGCTAGGGACCTCGCACTAAGAATTATTTCGTTTTGCATAGCTCATTTCTTATATCGCATCTAACATTTGCTATTTGTCTTGTGTGAGTTGAAATTCATCCAATCATTGCGTCACAAGGTAAAATGACAAACGCGAAATGTGAATCAGCAAATTCTTTAGTGCCTATTGGATAAACGTGCAGGAGGGATAATGCAGTCCAGGTACAATCCAAGCGATATTGAACCCAAATGGCAGAGCGTCTGGGAGAAAGGGCGCATTTTCGAAGTAAGCGAAGATGAGAGTAAACCCAAGTATTATCTGCTGGAGATGTTTCCCTATCCCTCAGGACGCATTCACATGGGGCACGTGCGAAACTATACGATCGGGGATGTGGTAGCTCGCTATAAAAAAATGCGCGGTTTCAATGTGATTCACCCCATGGGCTGGGATGCGTTCGGCATGCCGGCGGAAAATGCTGCAATCAAGGCCAAAAGCCATCCAGCCACTTGGACCTACACTAACATCACCCAGATGAAGGAACAACTGAAACAGATGGGTTTCAGCTACGATTGGACCCGGGAATTAGCCACCTGTGATGTCTCCTATTATCGCTGGGAACAGCTACTGTTCCTCAAAATGTATGAACGAGGTCTGGCCTATCGCGAAAAGGCTTACGTAAACTGGTGCGCAACCTGCCAAACAGTACTCGCCAACGAACAGGTGGAGGCTGGACTGTGTTGGCGCTGCAGTGAAACGGTGGAACAGAAAGAGATGTCACAGTGGTTTCTCAAAATCACTGACTATGCGGATGAACTGTTGGAATACTGTGACCGCATGCCGGGATGGCCGGAGCGAGTTCTCATCATGCAGCGCAACTGGATTGGAAAGAGCGAAGGGGCGTTGATCAATTTTCCTATGGAGGATTCGGAGGAGCACATCCAGGTGTTTACCACACGCCAGGACACCGTTTACGGTGCAACCTTCATGAGTCTTGCAGTGGAGCACCCACTGTCCCTGGAACTCTGTCAAGGGAAGTCAGAGGAGGCCGCCGTCAAGGAATTCATTGAGAGGACTAAACGTATCCAGCGTAGCGAAAGGACTTCTGAATTCTTTGAGAAGGAAGGGGTGTTCACCGGAGCCTATTGTCGCAATCCCATGACGGCTGAGCGTATGCCCATTTATGTGGCCAACTTCGTATTGATGGAATACGGCACAGGCGCAGTGATGGCAGTGCCAACCCATGATCAACGGGATTTTGAGTTCGCCAATACCTACGGCCTGCCGTTGAAGGTCGTGGTCAACCCTCTCGGAGCTGAACTGGACGTGGACGGCATGGAAGAGGCGTATGAGGAAGATGGGGTTTTGACCAATTCGGGAGAATTCAGCGGAATGGGGAGTGCTGCGGCCAGGAAGGCCATTAACCAGTACCTGGAATCCACAGGTTTGGGCGAAGCTTCAATACATTACAGGCTGCGCGATTGGCTCATCTCCAGACAGCGTTATTGGGGCGCTCCCATCCCGATGATTTACTGCGATGAATGCGGCATCGTGCCCGTGCCTGAAGATGAATTACCGGTAGTCTTGCCTTTGGATGCCAGTCTCACGGCCAGTGGTGGTACACCACTGCCAACTCTCAAAGAATTCGTGGAAACCACCTGCCCCAAATGTAACGGCGACGCCAGGCGGGAAGTGGACACCATGGACACATTCGTAGAGTCTTCGTGGTATTTCATGCGGTATACTTGTCCAGATTACCAGAAGGGACCATTGGACAGAGCCAGAAACGACTACTGGATGCCAGTAGATCAGTACATAGGCGGCATTGAACACGCTGTACTCCACTTGCTCTACTCGCGGTTTTTCACCAAGGTGCTGAGAGATATGGGGATAGTAGGTCAGGACGAGCCTTTTACCAATCTGCTAACTCAAGGAATGGTCTGCAAGGAGACGCTGCGTTGTCCAGAGCACGGCTGGCTGGCTCCAGAAGATACCGATGAGAAGAACCCAGAGGTTTACCAGTGTCGCAAGTGCGGCACCGTGGCAGAGATTGGCAGGAAGGAAAAGATGTCCAAATCCAAGGGCAACGTGGTTGATCCTGGAGACCTGGTAGAGCGTTACGGGGCTGATACAGTGAGACTTTTTTGCCTTTTCGCATCCCCACCTGAAAGGGACTTGGAGTGGAGCGACCGGGGAGTGGAGGGCAGTGCCCGCTTTCTCAACCGACTCTGGCGCCTGGTATATGAAGAGCGCCAAGCCCTTCGGGGAGTTACCTCCTATGATGGCAGTGATCCTCTGGAGGGCGAGTTGAGGGCTTTGCGCCGAAAAACCCATCAGACCATCAAGAAAGTTACCGAGGATATTGACCAGCGTTTTCATTTCAATACAGCCATCAGTGCGGTGATGGAGCTGGTGAATGCCATCTATCAATTTCGCTCGGATGATAACCATGGCCCTGAGGCTATTCCCGTCCTGCGGCTGGCAGTGGAGACGGCGTTGGTCCTGATCTCTCCAATGATCCCACACATTGCAGACGAGATGTGGGAGGTCTTGGGGCATGAGAGCAGTGTTGTTGAAGAGCAATGGCCTCAATGGGACGAGGAGGCAATAGAGGAAGAGAAACAGCTCATTGTGGTTCAAGTGAACGGCAAGCTACGCAATCGTATCTATGTGTCACCCAGCGCCAGCAATGAGGAGATCCAGGAAGCTGCCCTGACTGATGAGCGGATAAAAACATTCATAGGCGGCCAACCGGTTCGTAAAGTAGTCGTGGTACCCGGTCGGCTGGTGAATGTGGTGGTTTAGCTCAGCGCGAGTGCACGACGAGCCGGAGAGACGGAGACACGGTGAGAGAAAGACGCGGCGACGCGATGAGACGGAGACACGGAGAGGTCCATTAAACATTAGAGAATTCTTTTCGAAGAGACATTAATGAATCAGGCTGGAAAAATCATAGAAGTTTTTATTTTTCCCCGCGTCGCCGTTTCCCCGCGTCCCCGTTTCGTTTCATCTTTTCGGATTTTCGGACTGCTGAGGCTTTACTTGGCCCTAGTTGTTAGTTCTGTCCTTATCTTGAGTGTCGCGGGTTGCGGGTACCACTTTGCCGGGACCGGTGGCCAGGCCCCGGGAAATATAAACAGCATTGCCGTTGATAATCTACAAAACAGGACCGCCGAAGCCGGACTTGAGACAATCTTTACCAATGCCATAATCAATGAATTTATTCGCTGGAAAAGATTGGAGGTAAAGTCCCGGAAAGAGGCGGACGCGGTTCTCGGCGGTAGTGTTGCCAGGATTTCGACCTCCGTTTCCTCCCGCCGAGCTGCCAAGACGACGCTTACGACTCGCGTGACTGTCACTCTCTCTTTAACCCTGACAGATATCGATACTGAAGAGATTCTTTGGCAGAACAGGTCCTTGAGCTATTACGAGGAGTATGTTGAGACGGGAGATGCCCTGACTACGAACAGATTGCAGCGCGAGGCTATCCAGAGGATAGCTGTCTGGCTGGCCGAAAAAATCCACCAAGATATATTCGAGGAATTTTGAAGAAAGACAAATTAACGGTTTTTACGATTTGAACGGTTTGAGCGATTTGAGCAACTGACAACCGCCCCTATTGCTGCTCCACACTAAGGGCGTGGACCCTTTTACTCAGACGTGAAATCTTCCGCGCCGCAGTACGGTGATGTAACGTACCTTTGGATGCGGCCTGGTCAATAACAGGGATAGCCTTTTGAAGGGCTGCCTGTGCTTCCTCCACAGATTTCTTCTCAAGGGCGGCTCGCACCTCTCTTATTACACTCTTCACTCTAGTTTTCACGGCTTTATTACGCAGTCGGCGTCCTTCGCTTTGTTTGGCTCGTTTAATAGCAGACTTATGGGTGGCCAATTAAATTCCTCCTTTGCTTATCCTCCCAGGTAACAAGCTAGATTATAAAATAAAATATTGCCCAAACTTAAGGACAATTGCGTCTTTTAACATTGCCCGTCCAAGGAAGTCAAGAATTATTCTTCGAGTCTATCTGTACTACTTGTTTTCGGATATTCTTGGGCGCAGGATTGCTATGGTTCCCAGAGCCTTGGCAGCGAGTTCGCCAGTCTCATCGTAAACCTCGCCTTCGACCACGGCACTGGAGCGCCCTCGATGCAATGCAATCCCCTTTGCCCTGATGGTCTGGTTAACCTCACGTACTGCCTTGATAAAGTTAATTTTCATCTCCTGATGAAAATCAACTTCACCCCTTCTCTTAACCAGGGTGCGGGAAGCCACGAAAGTGGCCGCGTCTAGAAGCGCAAAGAGGACTGTTCCCTGCAATGTATCCCGATCATTCATAAACTCTTTTCTGAGCGGGAGCTGCATCTCACAAGTTCCCTCGCTTACCGATACAAGCTGGACACCCAGCCAGGAATAAAGTGGTTGAGAACCAGTTATTTCCCGGGCTTTCTTTAAAAACGCTTTCTCTCCCACCTTTTGAAGCAAGGACATGGCCAGTCTCTCCAGTATAGGTGTGTGCTATGTGGTTACCATTTAAAGCGAACACCCATCCCGTGGGGTCTTCCTTGGTTTTCAGAGCTGGAGATGGTTGACCAGATAACTTCGGCAAAAACCTGCAGGGGTGAGCCGGTAGGGAGCTCAACACTCAACAGAAGGCTCTCTTTGGGTTGCAGTGGCTCGTGGCAGCTAATGAAGGCGCCAAGGGTGCTGACGTCTCTCGTTTCTCCTTCCATGGTACCTTTGGAAGTAATCACCGTAACAGGCCACTCGACTTTTGATCTGGCATATAACCGATTATCTAGGTTCATTTTCGCCTCTTGCGTCCGCTTTGGCACTGAGATTACACTATGTCTCTGACCTCTACATAGTTTTGATCCATTGAGAAGTCAGTCTCTGGATCAGCTTCTGCTAAAGCTTGGGGAGATCTTTTTGCAGTTCCTCTATATATGCCACAGCCCTTTCCAGTTCATTGGTAAGGTGCCGAATTTGAAGAACCGACTTTACCCGGATGGAGAGTTCAGCCATATCAAAAGGCTTGTTTACAAAGTCGTCAGCTCCCATCTCCAGGGCTTCTATTTTGTTATCTTCGAACCCGGTTATCATGATCACTGGTATAAGCCTGGTTTCTTCTTTCTCTTTTAGTCTCTTGCAGACCTCTATCCCATCGATCCCGGGCATCTTTATGTCCAATATGATCGCCTGCGGATTTTCCGTTACCGCTAGCTCTATGGCTTCTGTTCCATCTGAGGCCAAAATTACTTCATATCCTTGGGCTGTTAGGAAGCTGTCTAGTAAGTCTCTTATTTCCTGCTCATCATCAACTACCAATACCTTGTCAGCCATGGTGCCCCTCCTTTTCTAGCGGCAGAATGACTAGCGTTCACGAAACATTATTCTGCTCCATGTGGATAACGTGCGCCGGGTCCTTGGGAACAGACTAGGTCAGCATAATGGAGGTCTGCTCAGAGGGCAAGAGAAAACATTATGTTGCGACGAAGGCAGATTGTAGATTGTAGATTTGTGATTGTAGATTGCAGAATGATGATGCGAGAGGAGGGAATATAATTTCGTTAGACTTCCTAAGTGATGATGACCAGGGAGAGGCCAAAAGGTTTTAGGCGGAGCGGTTGTCCATGGCTTGTTGCCACGGTGACTGTTTCGACTCTAAGGGAGGCTTTCCATTTCTTTACAACCGGCGTCGATCAATTTTAACGTAACGGTTCTGTACCAGGCTGCGAAGAAAACGGAGGTCGTTCTCGGAAATTTGGGTGAACTGAATGCCCACTCCGTAAGAAGGACTATCTTCGCTAGGGGTGAGAGTCGTAGACCTGACCACCTTACCGCTAACATTTATTGGCTGGTGGCCGGGGGCCTTAATAACGATGCGAAGATTTTCTTTAAGGGGTGGTACGTCTTTGCATGAGACAAGCGCGCCAGAGGGACTGACATTTTCTGTCTCTCCCCCAGTTTTGTCTTTGGCAGCCAAGAAAGTCACCGGCCACTTTACATCAGCTCTGGAGTATCGCCTTCTTTCGCGAAAAGCAGACATGTTTTGAGCTCTTATTGTTTTCTTTAAAGCAGGGTTAAGAGTCGAAGTAACTTGTGCCGGAAGCAGATTTGCACAATGAACTGGTCAAGTATTTTACCATAAAATTTTCATCGGTTAAATAAGGACTCAGGAAACAATATAACCGAGCATGTGGCAAATTCAGAAATCCTTCGCTCTGTGCCCTGTGCTCCATGCTCTAGCCTTTACAAATCCGCAATCTGAAATCTACAATCTACAATCTGCCATTCCTCTTTGATCTGACCCAGAGGCAGGCTTTCTGTGGCTAAATAAAAAGGACTTAGACTGTTCATCTAAGTCCGTGTTTTCATTGGAGCGGGAGACGGGTTTCGAACCCGCAACCCTCAGCTTGGAAGGCTGATGCTCTGCCAGTTGAGCTACTCCCGCTCAGGGCAAATTATGAACCAACTTATAGCACGGCAGGTACGATTAGATCAACAGGGAATATCCCCATTTCAGTTTGCAGCAGGCAGTCGGCAGCGGGCCGTATCATAGGACAGCCTCGAGTCATACGGAGTCTCTTTCCACGGCAAAAGATCTTGACAGTCAATCACCTAACTGTTAGTAATAATTGAAAAGGCGGCATGGCCAAGTGGCTAAGGCAACGGTCTGCAAAACCGTTATTCCCCGGTTCGAATCCGGGTGCCGCCTCCAGACAATTCAGGGGGTTAGGCGGCTTAGCCTAACCCCTTTTCAGTACAATCTGAAAAGAGACCTCTACCATTACTTGGTGCATTATGGAAGAGTATGGATCTGACAACTCCGAGGGCCCAGAATCTGTGCAACCTGAGGCCAGCGGGACAGGGCTCATCAGGGGATTTCTCTCAACCGCCAAGGCAGTACTTCTGAGTCCGCGCAGGTTTTTTCCAGCTATGCCGGTGGAAGGCGGACTTCTGGGTCCCTACGTCTTTTTCCTGTTTTGCACGGTGTTTGCTTTTCTACTCTCTCTCAGCCTGACCGTAGCCGCATCCAAGACTATTTCTCCTTGGATCCTCCTTATGATGCTAGCGGCTATGACCATGCCATTTGTGAGCGCCGCGATTTTGAATCTGCTTTTTACTAAGTTATTACGTAAAAGCGGTTCCTACGAGGCTACGTTCAGGGTGGTGTGCTATGCCAGTGCGGTTAACCTGTTTGCCTGGATTCCGGCTGTTTTTGTTATTCTCCTCTTTCAATTTTACGAAATCTACCTATCTGCTTTGGGGTTGAGCATTGTTCATAGAACTAGTCTGGGGCAAGCCCTTATGGTTGTTGTTGGAACGTTGCTTACTCTTTCCTTAGTGGTAACCTTTATGGCAAGAGTCCTATTTCCCCTCTGAAAGACAGTCCAGCCCGTTGTGTGTTAAGTCGTACGATTCATTAGAGCCAGAAAACCTGGCCCATCGATGATTCCGCCATGCGGGGAAGAACCAGGTTTTCTTTTCCCGAATAAGGAGTATGATTGGAAGCAGAGTATAGGTTGGAAACTAATATAGAGATAAACAGGCTAGACCGGCTAAACCAATCGGTTGACTAGAGACTGGGGAGGATGTCATGCAGTGGTCCATCAAGGATAAGCAAATAGTTCTGTTGCACGGCGATATCACCGAGATGGATACGGATGCCATCGTCAACGCTGCCAACAAGGACTTGGTTCTGGGAGCAGGTGTAGCTGGCGCCATACGCACCAAAGGAGGTCCTAGTATCCAGGAAGAGTGTAACCGGATAGGTGGTGCTCCGGTGGGAGGGGCAGCAATAACTACAGGTGGCAATCTCACGGCTAGATACGTAATCCATGCAGTTGGTCCCCGAATGGGGGAGGGTGATGAGGACCTGAAACTGGCGGATGCCACCCGGAACAGCTTGAAACTTGCCCATGAAAAAGGGTTGGCGAGCATTGCTTTCCCAGCCATTAGCACCGGGATATTCGGATTTCCTAAAGACCGATGCGCCAGGATCATGCTTTCAACTGTGGCTGAAAGCTTGAAAGCCGAGGAGTTAACTCTGAAACAAGTGGTGTTTTGCCTTTGGGGCGAGGAGACATTACAGATATTTGATGAAGCTGCTAGGGAGCTATTTTCAGGGGAAGATGGGTGAGGGGGGATTGTGGATTGTGGATTGTAGATTTCGGATTGCGGATTTGGGATTGCGGATTTGGGATTGTAGATTGCAGATTTGGAGATTCAGGGCGCGTTGAGCGTTATTACACTCCGCTGTCAATTGTAGTAAGTGGTTGAGTGTACAGCGTTTTAGAGCTGCCGGCTGCTAGCTGCCCGCTGCCTGCTGGGCAAAACGTCCTACTGCCTACTATCTACTGTCTACTGTCTACTTACCCACGCCCGTGAGTTCCGCGAACTGCTCCTGGGAGATTTGCGAGATGCTTTTACCAATGCTAAATATGAGTGAGGATTCTGTGCGCGGCTCGAATACTTTACCGACCTGAATTACGGGATCCCTTAGCCAGAGGAAGTAATCCTCGAAGAAGCAAAGAGCTAGATCTACATTTTCAGTATCAGCGAGCATTTCGGCAAAGTCCAGGTTTCTAATAAGAGCTCTGCCCCTCAGTTGTTTTTGTCCCTTTTTGTCCAACCAGACTTCGAAAGTAGCATTTCGCAGTGTCAATCGGGTCTTTTTCGTGTCAGCGTCGACTAGATAAGCTTGGTCAACTTCGTAGAGTCCTTCTGGCAAATCGATCATTGCTGTGTCTCCAAATTTAGTCAGTGGTAATTTCGCATTTTTCATTTACCATTCTTTTGAAACATTGTTATAAGTTCCACCGCCTCGATCTGCAATGTTAAATGCGAAATGAGAAATACTATCGCCGCGTCACCGCGTCACCGTATCAATACGCTACGCCTGGTGCACAGTGCCTAGTGCCTAGTGCTTATTGCGCAGAGCATTAAGCGCTTACGCCGAGACGTTACCACCTATTGTCTCTTTAATAATCTTCAGCAAAAATTCGTGTAGAGCCTGATTGCCGGCAACCACATCTCCTGTCCAGATGTGGTCTCCACCTCCGGTGAAATCCGAGATAGATCCACCCGCTTCCTTCACCAATAGGTGCCCTGCAGCAATGTCCCAGGGACTGAGGCCGAGCTCCCAGTATCCTTCGCAGCGACCGCAGGCCACATAGGCAAGATCCAGAGCGGCTGCCCCACTCCGGCGGATATCGCTCACTCGTGTGAACACCTGAGTGAATCCCTTGAGATAGAGGGACAAAATAGATTTTTCTCTCCAGGGAAAAGCGGTGGCCACCAGTGCTTCATTTGGCTTCTGGCGAGTGGAAACCTCTATGGGGTGTCCGTTGAGGGTTGCGCCTTGACCCTTCTGAGCAAAAAAAAGCTCATTTCGACAAGGATCATAAACCGCAGCCAAGACCATTGTACCCTTATGCTCCAAAGCGACGCTTACCGCAAAAACTGGGAAGCCATGGATGAAGTTGGTGGTTCCGTCCAATGGGTCCACCAGCCAGCGGGTCACGCTCTGGCCGGGAATTGTTCTGTCTTCTTCTGCCAGGATGTCATGTTCCGGATGGCGACTTCGGATTAGCCGGATAATTGCCTCTTGTGCTGCCAGATCTGCCTCAGTTACGAAATCGAAGCTGCCCTTGGACTGCACATGTAAAGTTTTTAACCTGGTGTGGTAATCCAGAAGAATGGCGCCAGCCTCCTTGACACAGTCCACAAGAGTCTTTGTTAGTCGCTCGTTCATCGTTCCCCCAAGAGTAGTCTAGGACAGCATACTACCAGGATTGATATCTTGACAAATGATTTTGTATTTGGGATTTGGGATGTGCGATGCGAGATGAAAAATGAGAAATGCGAAAGGTTCAATGAAGTTGATCTTTTCGCCCATGTTGTGGTAAAGTCCACCCCACCAGGTGGATACGGCATACCACTTGGCATTCCTGTCAACTGAGAGAGACTTGACCTAACCATGATCATCTATGATCTGCGGTGCGCCAACAACCATAGATTTGAGGGCTGGTTCGATAGTGGCGACGATCTGGAGTGTCAGCTGGCTCAAGGACAAGTCGCCTGCCCTTACTGCGACGATATTTGTATAGAAAGAGTTCTGTCTCCTGTGTCTATACAGAAAAAGGGTGCGGCAACTCGGGAGTTGGAGAGCACTTTCCAGGCATGGCGAAAATTATGTGATTACGTCCAGGAAAATTTCGAAGACGTGGGCCATAGTTTCGCCCGAGAAGCCTTGAAGGTTCACCACGGCCAGACCGAGGAGCGTAATATTAGGGGGGTCACTACGGAAGGAGAAGAAAAAATGCTCGAGGAGGAGGGCGTTCCTTTCGTAAAAATTCCCATGCCGCAGCAGTTGGATAGTTAATTGTGATTCCTTTTTCCTCCAGACCAAAACACCGTATTCCAACGGTCGCCGACGCATTGCGGTTTGATCTCATGACTTCCTTTTGTTCTTGCTTGAGCGCTATAAAGGCAGGAAGACTGCACTAGGTGTCATTTTTCGTGTTATATCGATCTTTGACGGGCTGATCTATGGAAAATGTTCTCCTGCTCAACGCGACCTACGAACCACTTCGTGTAATTTCCTGGAAAAGGGCTGTTACTCTCCTTACCCTCGGAAAGGTTGAGGTGCTGGAAACCTATGAGAGGGAGGTGAGATCGGTCACCCTCGCTATCAGGTTGCCTGCTGTAGTCAGACTCCTGCATCTTGTTCGCTTTCGAAATCATACCATCCGTTTTTCCCGGCAAAACATTTACATTCGCGACAAGTACAAGTGCCAGTACTGCGGTAAGAAGATGGATCCCTGTGACCTGACCTACGACCATGTGATACCTAAATCCATGGGTGGCAAAACAGCCTGGGAGAACATTGTCACTTGCTGCTTGCCTTGCAATAAGAGGAAAGGCGGGCGTACTCCGACGCAGGCAAAGATGCATTTGATTCGCAAAGCAAAAAGACCGAGCTGGCACCCAATGTTAATGATAACTCTGAGAATTAGAAATACGCCCGAATCTTGGCGGGATTATCTCTTCTGGCATTCGGCGTGAGGGGTGGCGATACTCCCAAAATGATCATCGACTCACACACGCATATTTTCCCCCCTTTTGTTAGACAAGACCGTGATCCTTTCATTGAAGTAGAGCCAGCTTTTCGACTTCTCTACGGTTCACCCAAAGCAAAGCTCGCAGGAGCCGCCGCTTTAATTGAGGCGATGGACCGGTCCGGAGTTGATCGAAGTGTTGTCTTTGGTTTTCCCTGGAGTGATCCCGAACTCATGCGGAGGCACAATGACTATGTGGGGGAAGTATCCAGTCGATTTGCAGAGCGTCTACTGCCGTTTGTCTGCGTCAATCCACAGGCTCCCCAGGCCATAGAAGAGGTGGAGCGCTGTCTGGCCGGCGGTATGTATGGAGTAGGGGAGTTAGCCTTTTATACTGAGGAATTGAATGCAGCGGTTACGGAAACCCTGGCGCCAATTGCATCTTGCTGCCGCACCTACCAGGTGCCGCTGATGCTTCATGCCAATGAACCAGTGGGACACCATTACCCCGGCAAGGCTGAGATACAGCTAAAGGCTCTCTATGAGCTAATTCGAAACTTTCCTGATAATCGATTTATTTTGGCTCACTGGGGCGGCGGACTCTTCATGTACGAGTTGTTGAAAAAAGATACGAAACAGGTTCTCTCCCAGGTTGCTTACGACACTGCTGCGTCCCCATTCCTCTATGATCCCGAAATTTATGCTGTTGCAGTAAAAATAGTGGGTGCACAGCGAATTCTCTTTGGCAGCGATTATCCGCTCATAACACCGGATCGATATTTTGAAGAAATGTCCATGGCGGCTCTATCCGATGAAGATCAAAGCTGGATAAAAGGGCGGTCAGCAAGCAACTGGTTGAACCTTGAGAAAGTGTAGCTCCGCGCAAGGATTCATGTGAAGTTTAAGGAGGATACGGTATGGAGTCCCTCAAAAGCAATCTCAAGGCGGCACTGGAGGAGGAGATAGCCAGGATTCCCCAGCCCTTTCGACACGGGGCTGTGGTTCACCAGACAATCAGGTGTTTTCTGTATGCCATGGTCAAAGCCGCAGATCTATGGCCAGTTCCAAGTTTCAAGCCGCCTCGTTTTAGCGACGGTTTTGTTGATCTTATCGGAGTTGACGCCACCCATGCTGTGATGTGTGCATTTGCCATCGGTCCGGTGGTTGAGTTAAAAGCCGTAAAGAGTCTGGATGCTCTGGATGTGGAGGAAAAGTGGATGATTACCTATTCAACTCTGAGCAAAAAGGTGCAGGAAAGCACTTTCTTCCTCAAGCCGGGCATCCAGCATTTGCATCTGGAGCAGAAGTAATCATCCTGATTGCAAGAAAACAGGTCTGCACTGGATTGAATGACGCGTTTCAGGCAGAAAACAGGGCCCTTAGAGCTAGAATTACAGTGAATATAATGGGAATTGTTAAAAAGTGAACAAGCTGAAAACAAAGGTTTTTCCCCTTGACTTTGTAGGGTCTTTGTGAAATATAGAGTCAATACGCGCCCTTGTTAAAAATTCTCATCCTGAATTCATTACAGTCATTGCGACAGATTCGAATCGTAAAGTAATCTTCTCTATAGGTCCAGCCAGAGTGCTCAAGGATAATGACACACCAATTCAGTCGGATATCCTAAACCTGACCTGGGCGCAAGCGCGGTCACGCGCCATTGTTATACACATCTAACTAGATTGGAAGGAGGTGATAAAAGAGTCCGTTGAGAACAGGCAACTCTTTGAAGGGTTGCCGGTCGACTGGTATCGTTACCTCTGAGACGCTACATATTATTCTCTCGAGTGACAGTGAAATGATCTCGCAGCTTAGAGCAGTCTGATCAACGTAATCATGAAATCTTGTTAGCGGCGAATTCAGCATCGAGTCGGATTTGCCAGGCACTGGAAGATAGCCTCCGGATGCAGCAAGCCCGATCGGCTTGTGGGGCAGTGACAATGCATCCTGGAAGCTTCGAAAACAAGAGCAATTCTTCCAGATGCCGGTTTTTGCCTTACCAGAATATGTTCTTGATTCCTGGCTTCAACCAATTTGGTTCGAGAAGCTTCAGGGTCGCTGTCAGACAGAGGGCGAGAGGGCTGTTGGTCTCGAGAAGGTTCTCAGAGGGATCGTACCAGAGATGAAAGTGGACTAAAAATATTATGAGGAGGAAGCATTATGACTATTGGTATTGGAAAGTATGCCAAAGGCTATAACCAACCCGTTGACAAGCTTCCCGGAAGAGCGTGGGTCACTGTTCTCGCTGGAACGACCATCAACCTCTGTCTGGGTTGTTTGTACGCCTGGTCAGTATGGCTCAAGTACCTCACCGACGAGGCCTACATGGTGGCCCACGGTTGGCCCGGAGCACTCACCGCTGAGCAGGCCTCCAACCCCAAGTCCATGTGTATTCTGGTTTTCGCCCTGCTCATGATCCCGGGCGGAAAGATCCAAGATAAATATGGTCCCACAGCCTCCGCTACCATCGGCGCCATCGCTATGGGTATCGGTATGATCATCGCCGGTACCGCTAAATCCTACGCAGGCATTCTCTGGGGATTTGGCGTAGGCGGCGGTATTGCCATGGGCGTTGCCTATGCCGCTCCGGTGCCCGCCAGCGGCAAATGGTTGGGCCCACACCAGAGGGGGTTCTTTTTGGGTCTTACGGTGGCAGGTTACGGAGGTGCGGCCTTTTACGTGGCTCCACTGGTCAAGTGGATGATCATAAACCAGTCCCTGTCTGCCTCGTTTACGGTACTGGGTGTCGCCTACCTGATCGTCATCTTTTTCTGTGGACTGCTGTTGAAATGGCCCGAGCCGGGGTACGAAGGACCCAAACCGCCGGAGGCGTGGATTCAGGCCCAGCAGGCGAAGGGGACGTCGACTACGGTGGACTGGGTTGCGGGAGACATGGTCAAGACTTGGCAGTTCTATGCGCTGATTCTTCTCTTCTGCTTGAACACCCAGGCGGGTCTTCTCATCATCGGCCACGCCGCCAAGTTCATCAAGCCGATGCTGGCTTCTGGGTTCATTCTGGTGTCCGCCGGTGGAGCGTTGAACGCTCTCGGCCGCGTAGGCACCGGCAAGTACTCTGACATCATCGGCAGGGACAAGGCCTACATGGTCAATGCCGCAGCGGCTGCTATTTGCATGTTTGCGCTGCCCACGGTCATCAACGCCAAGAATCTGTTCCTGGCCTTCTTGTTCTGCATGATTGCTTACTGGGTGTACGGTGGTGGTCTCGCTTTGATGCCATCATACACACTTGACTTCTACGGCCCCAAGAACCTGGGCTTCAACTACGGCCTGGTGTTTATCGGTTGGGGTCTGGGAGCGTTCATGCCTAAGCTGGGTGGCTACATCAGGGACGTGACCGGTCACTATGACAACGCTTTCTACGTTGCCGGAGGTCTGCTAATCCTAGCAATCATCATCGCCCTGGTGACCAAGAGACCGCACAAGGCAGGAGCGTGATCGATTAATATTAACCATTAGTAAAAAAAGGCGGGAAGGATTTATCCTTCCCGCCTTTTTTTACTGGAGTGCTGGAGTATTGGTTCCTGACTCCTGACTCCTGAATTCTTGCTTCTAGTGATACGCTGCAAACCTGCCTAGGGCGTCAACAATGGGATTGAATGTGTCACTCAAAAACGGTATTCCCGAACAACGGTCAAATAAGACCATTGCCAGGATGATGAAGGGTCCAGCCTTGCAAAAAAGGCTCCAGACGCGCTCTTGGGCCCGGGGTACCAACAGGTAGATCAGCCTCGAGCTAGCGAGGGGAGGAATGGGCAGGAGGTGGTAGGCGGTCACCATGACGCTTACCTCGATGACAGTTTGGACAACGCGGTCTGTCCAGAATGTGTCCTTGACAAAGGCCACAGTTAGAGCTAGGACAAGACTGGTGAAGGGAGCAATAAGCGATAAGATAAGCCACCCGAGCTTTTGTTTCTTGAATCTGATCTGCTGGTCGTCGATTTGCCTGCCCCAGCCGAATCCTCCGGCGAAAAAGACAATGATGCCAAGAATGTCAAGGTTGGTTAAGGGATTGAAGGCGTTGTAATCAAACTGCACACCTTCCTCCGGCGGAGGATTGGCGAAGCTCAGGGCAAAGAAACGGGTAAAGCCGCAACCAATAGTTACGATCAGGAGAATTGCCAAAGAAGCGTAGATAATCTCTTCCCCGGTCAGAGTCAGTACATACAGCATAACTCCTCCGATTTGGATGGGGGGAACCGTTTCAACGGTCTAAATCAACGGAAATAAGCTGGTTTAAAGGGTGAGTAGTTCTTCAAACCTCTTCTGCAAGCTTTTCGATATTCTGTTATAGACGAATCCACGGGCTATCAAGGGTATCAGGATGAGTCCGTAGAGGTAAATGTCAGATGCTTTAAAGGTCTGGATGAGAACCATTATGCTGAGTATTATGAGTGCAGTAATCGTATTGCTCATGGAATTGGTAAGGTCATGGAGTTTTTGCTCCAGATATTGCTGCAATTGGCCGTGGTTAACTATCAGCTTGTCACCCTTTCTCTTGTGATCTATGATTACCTTCAATTTTTACCCTGCTTCCTACTCGCTCGAGCCGTTGTTGGACCAGACATAGGACCGTTGATAGTCAGATTTAATGAATTGAGGGGGCCAAAATTTGGCATCCGCGCTATTTTTTCGAAACTTATGCTAAAATGGTTTTACTGTCAATTGTTGAAATAAACCCCCAATCTTGGGGTAAGGGTTTCCTCCCTTACAAAGTCGCGCATCCATAACACCATTCGACCCATGATGGAAAATGGCTCTATGGTAAACCGTCGTGCCTTGATCATCGATACTCACGAACCGGACGTCCAGGAGCTAAGACAGATCTTGGACACTGCGGGATACCAGGTGGCTGTGGCAAGGGACAGCCATGAGGCGGTAACCCAGGCCCATGAACTCCAACCTGAGGTTGTGCTCCTGGGGATCCAAAGTGCCAGCCTTAACGGGCTTCAGATCCTCCAGCGTCTGAAGAAAAGAGGTACCACCAAAG
Source organism: Syntrophobacterales bacterium (assembly GCA_050124835.1). Classification (GTDB taxonomy): domain Bacteria; phylum Desulfobacterota; class Syntrophobacteria; order BM002; family BM002; genus BM002. Next base: position 39,994 of record JASFEM010000013.1, read on the forward strand.
ATATACCGGTCCTCCTTCTATTGGAAAAATTCGATGAGGAGCACGCGGCCCAGGGGTTGCAGATGGGAGCAGAGGACTACCTGCTGAAGACTGCCGGCAAAGACTTTTTGCTGCGCAGGGTCGGGGTATTGGCCCGGATTCGTCAAAAAGAAAGGCGCCACCGCGAGGTGCTCGCGAGATACCACCAATTTTTCGATGGTGAAGAATATGGGTTGTTCCTGAGCACGCGAGAAGGAAAATTCCTGGATGTGAATGAGAATCTGGTCAAGATCCTGGGTTACGACAGCAGAGATGAACTCCTTGGTATAGACATCAAGAAAGACCTCTACTGGGACCTGAAAGATCGCGAGCGCTTTCGGGAAATGATTGAAAGCCAGGGCTTTGTCAAGAATTTCAAGCTGAACTTAAAACGAAAGGACGGCCAGAAGGTTACCATCTTGCTCAATGGCCAGGCGGTTCTTGATGAAAAAGGCAGTGTCATCGGTTACGAGGGCTACAACATAGACATTTCCCACCAGACAGGAGTCGCTGAGTTTGTGCCGGATCGTCCAGAGGCGAAACGATTCGTTGGCAGGTTCTTAAAGCTTTTTGGTTCCAAAGTGCTTCCTTTCGGCGCTGATTTTTTTTCTCTGATAAAGATGAGCGAACTGATAGCGCAACGATATGAAAAAGTTGAGCGGTTGGGATTGGGCAGTTTTGGGGAAGTGTGGAAAGTGCGTGATGTTGAAAGGGAAGGCCGCGCTCCGTATTATGTCGCCAAAATTCCTATGAGCAAGAAATTAAACGGCAGTTTTCGTAGAGAAGCGGAAATTTGTCGACGGTTGGAGGGCCACCCCAATGGAATTAAAATTGTTGATGTTGTGGAGCACCGGGGTAGGGTTGTGTTGGTGCAAGAATTTGTGGAGGGAGATTCGCTAAAAGAGCTCATGCAGCGCTCTCTGGAAGAGACTGAAAAACAAAGAATCCTCTACCAGTTGATTGATATAACAGCCCATGCCCACCGTCACCGAATTGTGCACCGGGACATCAAACCGGAGAACATCCTCATTCGTCAGGATGGCACCCTAAAACTTCTAGATTACGGCGTTGCCAAAGAGCTGAAAGATAACGACATAAGCAGCACCATGGTGGGGTCCAGGCCATACATGGCCCCAGAGCAAATCATGGGTGAGAGCCAGATAGCCAGCGATGTCTGGGCCCTGGGCGTAATCATCTACCTCCTTTACACGGAAATCCTGCCTTTCTACGACGATAACGAGAAGGCGTTGATGGATTTGATTCTCACCAGAGAACCTGAATCCCCCCGAGATATCGAACCCTCCATACCAGAGGAACTGGAAAGTATTATCCTGAAATGTCTCAGGAAAGATCCAAAGGAACGCTTTGCTGACGCCACCACCTTGAAGCAGGTACTGCTGAAGAAATTTCCCGATTTCGGTAACACCAACTAAATCAATCACACACTTGCTGCATTACCACCTCACACCACGGAAGGTTAGTCCCCAAATCTCTTGGCCCGGATTGTCCTAGTCTTGTCTAATATCGCCAGGTTATTTCCAGCTCGAAAACCAAAAATCAGTGAAAAAAATCTGGCAGGGAAATTGCTTAACTTGACATTGGCACCCAGCGACATTAAATGGCCAGTTCACGGGGCGAGTGAAGAGAAAGAACTTTTGTGGTGCCGGAAGGAGTCTGGGCCAATGAAAAAAATAATAATTGCAACAGTTGCATATATGGTGATGGCCACCTCTGCTGCCTGGGCGCAAGACGCTATGTATTTCTACAAACGCGGTCTGGAAAGCTCCCTGGCAAACAAGAGAATTGAGTACTTCACCAAGGCTTTAGAAGTAAACCCAAATCTGGTGGAGGCCTACGAAAAAAGAGCGATTCACTATTATTTTCAGAGGCGCTACGTCAAGGCCATTCGGGATTATAGCAAAATCATTGAGCTGAAGCCTGAAGGGTTTGAGGCCTATCTTATGCGGGGGTCGGCTCATTTGAAAGCGGGAGAAACAGAGCTAGCGATCAGCAACTTAAGCCGTGCCATAGAGCTTGACCCAAAAGCGGCGAGCGCCTACGGCTATCGGGCAGAGGCTTTCCGGGTAAAAGGAATGGCAGAAGAAGCAGTCTTCGACTCCAGCAAGGCCATCAGTCTGCGAGGTGATGAGCGAACAACGGCGAGAGCCTATGCTACCCGGGCCAAAGCACACCGACAGCTTGGGCACGAGGAGCAATCCGATGCCGATTTCAATAAATCTGTTGAATTAGATCCCAGATACGTGCTGATCCGTTATTTAACTGGTTCGAGCAGTTTGGAGGGTGTCCGTCGGATGGGTCTTGTGGGAATTATTGCAATTTGTTTTGTTGGAATTTTCCAACTTTCTCTGCGGGCACCGAAAAAAAAGGGAGAGCACTGATGCCGCCATTCCGATGTTACTCAGTTGATGGTCAGTTATGTTTAAACGAGGTAATTACACCGGAGTGCGAGTTTGGATGAGGAGCTTCAAATCCTTTAAAAACCATACTGAGTACCGATATCACATACCATGATTATCACATCTGTGCTGCGTCCGTGAAGGTCTTTCACCAATCCCTCGATCACCGCCTTACTAGAAAACCCAGCCTTCCTGAAAACCGAGAGGGCTTCCGGAAAATCGAGCGGCAGCTCAGCCCACAGCTTCTCAAGACCAAATTCCGCAGCCAATTCAACGATCTCGTGAATCAGTAAAGTGCCGAGTCCCTTATGGTGGTATTTCGGGTCCACCGCCACACGAACGGTGCCGATGTGGTGCTTCCAGCCGTAGGGTATGCGGTGCAAGGACACATCACCGACAATGCGTTCACCGTCTAGGGCGATGATGGGGAAAGCTCGACTGTAGTCGATATTCTTGGTCCAGGATTCTATGATTTGAACATCGGTTACATCATGGCGTAGGTAAAGGCGCAGATCTTCAGGAAGCGATTGGAAAAAGTTGATAAGCGCCTCTTTATCCTCGGCCACCAGGGGCCGCAGGAGAACAATACTGCCGTCCTTTAGCTTGCATTCTTTCTTGTAATCTTTCATCGTAGCTTCCCCCCTGGACTTACAAGCGTGTACGCATCATACACCAGTTTCCAGCCTTTCCGCTAGGTACTCAGGTAGCTTGGCATTGCGGATCCTTGCTTGAGCCGAGTGCAGATCGTAGGAAACGGACTTAAACTGAATCATCTCCGGTTCGTTGGAGAATATAAGATATGATGCTTTCCAGTTGTGCTCCCGTGGTTGGCCCACACTACCCGGATTGATCAGGTACATCTGTTCTGGATCCAACAGGATATTTTCTTCGGAAATTTTCAGGCTGGAGACTTTCCCTCGAACGTCACGCTGCCACACAGCACGTTTGTGAGTGTGGCCGAAAAATCCAATTCGCACTCCGACCGTTCGCTTGCGCATATAGTTGAATGCCTTTTTTGCCTGGAAGAGGTAGAAAAGGTAAGCATCAGGATTGCCGGGGGCACCGTGAAATACGAGATAGCGATCCCAAATAACCCGGGTGTGCTCAAGTTTCTTAAGAAACCGCTTGTGAGCTGGAGCCAGTTTGTTGGCGGACCACTTCATCGCCTGGTAAGCCAAAATATTGAAGCTCTCGGCGTATTTCATTTCCGTGGCAGCCCGGTCATGATTGCCTTGGATACTGATGATTTGCCGACCCTGTACTAAATCAACGCACTCCACTGGGCTGGCGTTGTAGCCAACCAAATCACCAAGATTGATTATTAGTGATATATCTTCCTGGTCGATGGCGTCAAGTACGGCTTTCAGGGCTTCAATATTTGAATGTATATCGGAAATAAAGGCAACTTTCATGGAAACTCGATACTAGATGCTGATCGCTGGATGCTAGCCGCTCGAGATGAAATGCTGGATCCAGGATGCTAGTCACCTGGACAAAACCTCTGATTTTAAATCCGCAATCCGCAATCCGCAATCCGCAATCCCACATCCCACACCTCAGATCATACATCCATAACTTGCTATTCTAGTGCTAGATAGTTTCGAACGCTGCCGAGTACGATCCGCGGGATATCATTCGTGTCGTTTACGCCGAATACTGAGATGTTCTTATTTTTCACCGATGCTTTGATGAACCTCAGGGCGCCGCTCTTCTTGCCAACATGGACTGCGGTCACTCTGTTTTTAAGTCGCGAAAACCGGGAGACGGTTTGATCCAGATTGGTGATTTGCATGTCGGTGATCAGGAATATATCTGGGTCATCCTCCAGAGCGACGCTGGTGACTTCGTCAACATCTAGAGCGGTCCCACCGCCAAAATATCTACAGAGGACCTTGTAGATGAGTGGTCGACTGCGGGTGAAAGATAGATATTCCCTGCCACCGGCTGGGGCGTCACTGAAGTTGTAGACCGCCACACTGGCATCGTGGCGCAAATAGGCATCAGCCGCACAGCCACCGCCAAGAACCGCATACGATAACTGGCTGCGGGGATCCACCATGCTGCCGGAAGAGTCTATAATTACAAGACAATTGGGTGTTTTCTCTTTTTTGCCGTATATCAGTCCTTCTCGTCTTTCCCAAATTTGGGTGATACCGGGAAGATACTTACCGAAACTTGACCATGGATCAAGGTCTTGGAATGGTTGGCAGACCTCCCAAGGGCGATGGGAGTGGGGATGGAGGTGACCGGAATCCTTCAACGGCATTTTGCGAAGGGGCAGGGCGTAGTTTTCCGCCAATTTCATATAATAGAGCCGATTGGCCTCAACAGGGCTTCCAGCGCCGTGCCCCATATCCTCGCCGCTTTTATCGAAAGGGGACTCAATCTCGTTTTGTAAATACTCGAGAACCTCGGCGAACTCCTCGGGAGAATCTGCATCCCTGGCAAATTCGCGCAAGGCTTGTTCGATCTCTTCTGGAGCATACTGCTGAAAGCCATGTCTGCCCATTCGAGTCTGCTCATCCGGGGAACTGCTCTTGGCCTCTTCAAGCAGGGGACGGATGCCGCGGATGAAACGCGTCAGGCTGGCCAGCCACCTGCGCTTGTCCAGATAGGGAATGGCAACGAGTCTTTTCACTGCATCTTGGTCTCCTTTGCCACCCAAGTCTACTCCCCAAATCTCCTCATACAGGGAGAAGATGACTTCTTCCAATGGCGTGCGCGAGCCACTCCGATAAAGCTGAGGCAGGGCGCTCTGCCTTTCCCTAACCGCATGGGTGTCGGCCACAACGTCCATGAAGAGGTCGGCGGCTGTACGGGCGAGGTCATTGTCGCCAAGGATTTTCTTGGCGCGGGCATAAAGGCGCAGATGAGTAGCAAGATCCCAGGGGCAGCAGGTATAATGGCTGACTCCGTGATCCAGCAGTGCTTCCAAGATGGTTTCCACTGGTAGCAACTGCGCCATTGCCTCAATGTAGTCAACATTGAGAATAATCTGTTTGTTACGGATTTCCATGCCGACGGGTGAAACGCTTTTGTCAAACCTGGGCATGGGTAGTTCAGGATAGAGATGCCGACGGCGAACCTCCGGCCAGAGTCGCTGCAGGAGGTTCTGCAGTTCTTCCAAATGTTCTGGACTTTCTTGATGCTCGTTACTATTGGTCATCGTCGTGATAAGGTCATTAAGTAATTCGGCTTCGCCGTCAGTAGGTCATCAGGTCGCCACAATCGATGACTATAAGCGACAGCGTAGCGTAATGACTCAATAGTGAAGTTCAGTGCCTAGTGCTTAGTGCCTAGTTTTCCTTTTACTACGCCGGGCCCACTGGCTCTCCAGCTTGATAGATCTGGCCGGAAGCAACTCTGCCCAGGCCACGGATGCGGCTGCCCACCCAGATTTCGCCGCCCTGCATCCATTCACCGGTGTTGCGACCGCAATGTTTGTGAATTGAAATCTTGCCCTCCGTCATCCCGGCGCCGGTCCAGTCGCCTGTGGAGCCGGCTACAGTAATCTCGCCACCCTGGAGAGCGGAGCCAGTGAAATTTCCCGCATCACCCTCAAGGCGCAAGGATTTGCCGTAGGGGAGACGATAACCAAGAAAGTGTAGGGTCCGTTTCATCTCGCCGAGCCTGAGTACGATGGCGTCTTCATCTGCGTTATTGCAGAGTGCAGCAATGTAAATCCCGGCTGGTCCTGAAATAAGGTAAGGTATGTCAGTGCCGCTATCCAACACGTAACAGAAATCCTCGATGCTATGAGCGTCGTAGCTTACTTCCTTAATTACCTCTGTGGCAGTCTTGTATGCTTCGATCACACGATTGTGCTCCACAAACCAGACAAGGCTCTTGAGCTCCTGCTCCACTAATTTGCCATAGCCTGCTGCCAGATCGGCCATGATCTGATCATGGGCCGCTGCCAGTCGATCCAAAGGCAGGTTTTTGGCCTTAGACAGAAAATCCTTAAAGTCTTCAAAAGGGTTAAACACTTACTCCTCCAGATTCAGATCCTTTCGGATCTCTGCATAAATGGGGTGATCACCGGCCAGTGGCTCCAGAACTTCCCCTTGGAAGATACGATAAGCGTTGGCCAGTGCCGCCTTGACGCGTTCAGCCTGCTCACTGTAGCGCTGGTAAACTTCGCTTATGGCCTGACGGGCCAGGTGGATTTGCAGAGGGTCATTGCGACGGTCTTTCTGCAGCAGAGAGAGGTGCGTGTCGGTCCACTGAGCCCGATGGGCCAGGCAGTAGGGGCCAACAGCACGGATCTCTTCAATTCCCACTTCACCCGCATCGGTAAACCAGGCCAGCGCTTTCGCGTAGTTGGCCAGAGAGACAGGTAACCGGTTGGAAGCACAATTGCGCAGTCGGTGGCAAAGGTAGCCGGTATAATGGCAGCCCTCCTCGCACACCTCGCTGGAGCGTTTCTGACCGTGGCGGTCACAAAAGGAAAGTTCAGCGAGCAGCATTCTCGCGTAGGCGTTGGCGTCCTGATCGAGACCTACGGCAGAAATGTGCTGGCGAACCTTTTCCCTGCTGGCATAATCCAAGGTAGACAGCTGTAATGATTCTTGGAGGTAACTACCAAATGATTCAGAAATGGCACCGAGTCGTAAATTTTTCTCCTCAGGCGGCAGTTTTTCTTTTAAGACCTCCTGGAGTTCTCGTTCCAGATCAGGATGCCGTAGAAGTTCCTCTTTTTCCTGTCGCTGGCTAATCAGGAAGGCATAACTGGGGCCTGGGTAGCGCGACTCAACCAT
>JASFEM010000014.1:0-46671 GCA_050124835.1 Syntrophobacterales bacterium
CGGCGAAAGCGGCACAGGCAAAGAACTCGTGGCCCGCCTGATTCACAAGATAGGGCCGCGGCGTAAGAAAAAGCTCATGGTGGTTAACTGCGCAGCTTTCACCGACACCCTTTTAGAATCTGAACTTTTCGGGCACGAGAAGGGTTCATTCACCGGGGCCATCTCGCGAAAAACCGGAGTTCTCGAAATTGCCGACGGCGGAACCCTCTTCATGGACGAGGTTGCCGAAATGAGCCCTTCCATGCAGGTCAAACTGCTGCGGGTTATTCAGGAAGGTACATTCAATCGAGTGGGTTCTCCCAGCCCTATGCAAGTAGATATACGAGTCATTGCCGCCACCAACAAAAATCTCTTCGAAGAGGTCAAACGGGGAACATTCCGTGAGGACCTTTACTACCGCCTCAATGTGGTGCATATCTACATCCCACCACTCAGGGAACGGAGGGACGATATCCTCGTCTTGGCCCAACATTTCTTGGACAAGTATAGATCCATCAGGGGCGCGGCCAATTTAGCTTTCGACCCTAACACCCTAGAGGTGATGCAAAACTATCACTGGCCCGGCAATGTTCGCGAACTCGAAAACGCCATCGAGCGTGCAGTGGTGATGGGTGGCGGCGAGCATGTTGTGAGACCTGAGGACCTTCCCTTCAGCGCGGCACCTTCTGGAGATACTGCCCAAGAACTCCTGGGGTGCAGTTTAAAGGAGGCGCTAGACTCCTTCAAACGAGACTTCCTCCAGCGCAACCTGGATCATCAAGGCGGCAGCGTCAAGGATACGGCAAAGATCTTGGGTATCCAACGGACTTACCTCTCCAGGTTGATCTCCAAGTACGGACTCAACACCAAGCGAAACCGGTGATCCGCAACGCTTCAACAGTCGGGGGATGGCGACGGGTGGTTGAGAAAGCAGTGACTATCATTACCGCCTAGGCTAAAATCGAAATGTCAGGCTTGATTAGAAAAGCAAGAATCGGAGATGTTCGCGAAGTTCAAAAAATGCTGGCCAGCCAAGCCCAGCAAGGTGATTTGCTGCCCCGCTCCCTCAGCGAACTCTATGACAACCTCCGGGATATCTTTGTCTATGTGGATGACGAGCAGCCAGAGATCATCGGCACCTGCAGCATGCACGTTTGCTGGGAGGAGCTCGCCGAGATTCGCTCACTGGTTGTAAGGGAACCCTATCGCCGCCAAGGCATTGGCAAGAGACTGGTGGAAGCTTGTATTTCTGAGGCGGTTACCCTGGGATTGCACCGCATCTTCGTTCTCACCTACCAGGTGGAGTTCTTTCAGAGACTCGGCTTCCGGGAAGTGGACAAGGCAACTCTCCCCCACAAGATCTGGGCGGATTGCCTAAAATGCGTAAAATTTCCAGAATGCGATGAAACTGCCATGATAATCGAAACCTAAACCTTTACCCGACACCCGGCTCGGGTTTTTTGAGGCGAGAATTACTCATGCTTGCAATGGCTAACCCAATAAGAAAGATTTTTGGCAGTAAGAATGAGCGTGAACTCAGGCGGCTGGCCCCAATTGTAGATCAGGTGAATGTGTTGGAATCGAAGGTTCGTTCCTGGTCTGACGCAGAGCTTGCCGGTGCTACCGCACGTTTCCGTGAAAGGTTGGATCAGGGGGCTACCCTGGATGAGCTACTACCGGAGGCATTTGCCGTGGTCCGGGAGGCCTCCATTCGCACCCTGGGGATGCGACCTTTTGACGTTCAAATAATTGGTGGAATCGTCCTACACCAGGGCAAGATTTCGGAGATGAAAACCGGTGAAGGGAAGACTCTGGCCGCGACCATGCCGGTATATCTCAATGCCCTGAACGGCCGCGGCGTTCATGTGGTCACGGTCAACGACTACCTTGCCCGCCGTGATGCGGAATGGATGGGCGCCATTTACAAGTTTCTCGGGCTGTCCGTGGGGGTAATACTTCCTCAGCTCAATGATCAGGAGCGGCAGAGTGGTTATGCTGCCGATGTAACTTATGGCACCAACAACGAATTCGGCTTCGACTACTTGCGGGATAACATGAAGTTCAACCGCAACGAATGTGTTCAGCGCGAGCTCAATTTCGCCATCGTTGACGAGGTAGACAGCATCCTCATTGACGAAGCCCGTACGCCACTGATCATCTCAGGTCCGGTAGAATATTCCATTAAAGACTACGAAAAGCTGCGAGCGCCAGTGGCCAATCTCTTTCAGCGACAACAGAAGCTGGCTATCCAACTAATCCAGGAGGCCAGAAAACTTCTGGAGGTGGACCAGGAGTATGAAGGGAGTGAAATGCTTCTCCGGGCCCACCGTGCGGCTCCCAAGCATCCTCAGGTTATGGAAATGTTGGAAGAGGGGAAAATGCGCAAACTCCTTAAGAATGTGGAGCAGGATTATTCCTTGGCCAAGCGCCTTTCCGAAGTGGATGAAACCCTCTTTTACGTCGTGGAAGAGCGGGAGCGCAATGTCTATCCCACCGAGCGCGGTAAGGACATTATTGCCAAGAACGATCCCCAATACTTTGTTCTGCCCGAGCTGGACATGGAAATACACCGGATCAACGAAGACCCCACCCTCTCACCGGAAGAAAAGGCGGAACGCAAACATCGAATTAGTAGCGAGTATGAGCAAAAGCTCACCCGCAACCACGTGATCAACCAGTTGCTCAAGGCCTATGCCCTGTTTGGCAAAGACGTGGACTATGTGGTCAAGGATGGCCAGATCGTCATAGTAGATGAGTTTACCGGTCGCCTCATGCCCGGTCGCCGTTATAGTGACGGTTTACACCAAGCCCTGGAAGCCAAAGAGGGGGTTCGAGTAGAGCAGGAAAATCAGACGCTTGCAACCATCACTTTTCAGAACTATTTCCGCATGTATGAGAAGCTCGCCGGCATGACAGGTACCGCCGATACTGAAGCAGCAGAGTTTGCCAAGATCTACGACCTGGAAGTTGTGCTCATTCCGACCAACAAGAACATGATCAGAGCTGACAACTCTGATGTAATCTATAAGACCGAACGCGAAAAGTATCGAGCAGTGGTGGAGGAGATTAAAGAGCTGGACCGGATGGAAAGGCCGGTTCTAGTTGGTACCGTCTCCATCGAAAAGTCCGAGCGGTTGAGCAAAATGCTGGCAAAAGAGGGCGTTAAACATGCAGTGCTCAACGCCAAGAACCATGAAAAGGAGGCGGAAATTGTTGCCAAAGCCGGCCAACGGGGTGCAGTGACCATTTCAACCAACATGGCGGGGCGGGGCACTGACATAGTTTTGGGTCAGGGAGTGGTGGAGATGGGCGGCCTCCACATTATCGGTACGGAGCGTCACGAGGCCCGACGCATTGACAATCAGCTCCGCGGCCGTGCTGGTCGGCAGGGGGATCCGGGCTCCTCTCGCTTCTATCTCTCTCTTGAGGATGACCTTATGAGGATCTTCGCAGCCGAGCGCATCGCCAACTTAATGGATCGGGTCGGAATGGAAGAAGGGCACCCCATCGAACACTCTCTTATTACCAAGGCAATCGAAAACGCGCAGAGAAAGGTGGAAGCGCAAAACTTTAACATTCGCAAGCAACTGCTCGAATATGATGATGTTATGAACCAACAGCGGGAGATCATCTATGAGCAGCGTAGACAAGCCCTAGAGGAGGAAGATCTCCAACCGGTTATCCTGGACATGATCGAAGATATCGTAAATGACTTGGTGGATAGTCACATCCTCGAAGATTCCCCACCGGAAGAGTGGGACCTGCGAGGCTTGGAGGAAGGTTTTCTGAACAAGTTCTCCATACCAGTTACTCTCGGAGAAACGACTGATGATGACCTTAGTCCAGAATCCATTTACGAATTCCTCTTGGCAAAGGCTCGTAAAACCTACTTCCAGAAAGAAAAAGAATGGGGCCCTGAAATCACGCGAGACATGGAGCGATTGATCATGCTCCAGACAGTGGATCAGAGGTGGCGCGAGCACCTTCTCGCCATGGATCAACTCAAGGAAGGTATCGGTCTGCGCGGCTATGCCCAACAAAATCCGCTTATCGAATACAAGCGCGAAGGGCTCGATATGTTCCAGGAGATGATAGACCAGATCAAAGGTGAAATCATCCAGATTCTCTATAGAGTTCAGGTGGCAACCAGGGAGGAAACCGAACAACTAGAAGAGGCCCAGCAGCAGCCCATGTACTTCAGTCACGGCGGTTCTGGCGGTGGTTCAAAGCCGCAGCCGGCCAAACGAAAAGCCAAGATTGGCCGCAATCAACCCTGTCCTTGCGGTAGCGGCAAGAAATACAAGAGGTGCTGTGGAAGGTAAGCGCAGTGCGCTTTGCGCTCTGCGCAGTAGGCAGTAGGGACTAGCACCAAAGACTATTCCTCTCAGGTGACCAGTCTTAGTACCTAGTCGAGAGACGCCCAGCCACTTTAGCCCCTCGGACAGCGCGCACTTTAACTTTTTTGAAAGATGACCAATGACAACTGACCAACTACCTCCTCCTGAAGAGTTCACCGTTCCCGGATTCAAAGCAGGCGCTATAGCTGCTGGAATTCGCTATCAGGGACGGACCGATCTGGCGCTCATTGTGAGTGAAATCCCAGCCACTGCTGCCGGGGTTTTCACCACCAACAAGGTGCAGGCGGCTCCGGTGATTCTCAGCCGGTCACATCTGACCAAGAACACAGCCCGTGCAATTGTGGCCAATAGCGGCATCGCAAATGCTTGTACCGGTGAAGTTGGCTTGCAACGAGCCCAAGCCACCGCTCAAATCACAGCTGACGCCGTAGGCTGCTCCGTCGAGGAGGTTTTAGTGGCCTCAACTGGGGTGATTGGTATGGAGTTACCCAATGAGCCGCTGGCCGATTATCTTCCCAAACTAGCCAATGTGCTACGGCCCAACGGCTGGCTGGATGCGGCGCGCGCCATCATGACAACGGACACTAAACCCAAACTCCACATTGTAAGAAGCCGACTGCAGGAGCGGTCTTTCACCCTACTTGGCATCGCAAAAGGTGCCGGAATGATCTGTCCGGATATGGCAACATTGCTCTCCTTCGTGGTCACTGATGCAGCCATTACCCCTGGAGCCCTGCAAACCTTGGTTCGAGAAGAAACGCAGCGTACCTTCAACCGGATTACTGTGGACGGCGACACCAGTACCAACGACACTCTGTTCGTCCTGGCAAACGGCCTTGCGGCCAACCGCCCCATTGAGAACCTCAACTCACCTGATGGCGAACGCTTGCGGTTGGCCTTGCGTGAGGTTCTGCTGGAGCTGGCAAAGAAAATAGTTGCAGACGGTGAAGGTGCAACCAAGTTCGTTGAAATCAAGGTAAGGGGAGCATCCAGTCCGCTTGATGCGCTTAGTGGCGCCCGTACTGTTGCCAACTCGCCCCTGGTAAAAACCGCTTTTTACGGCGAGGACGCCAACTGGGGCCGCATTCTTGCTGCACTTGGCCGAGCGAAGATCGACTTTGATCCCAGTCGGGTGCAGCTATTTTTTGGAGAAGTGAAACTAGTGGAGAATGGCCGCTTGGTTAGCGAAGATGCGGAGAAGGAGGCCAGCCGGATTCTGAGCCAGCCAAAATTTTCCATTACCATCGATCTTTGTCAGGGAGACGCTGAGGAAACAGTCTATACCTGTGATTTAAGTCTCGATTACGTCAAGATTAACGCCGATTACAGAAGTTAACGAAGCCTTCAGCCGTCAGCTTTCAGCTCATGGTAACAGGTTGCAAATACCTCCTTAGCTAGATTTTCTCCCGGGTTTTTTCCATGATCCTATCCTTGGGGCAAAACTGACGGCTGATCGCTGACCACTGAAAGCTTGACTTGTTATGATGATCGCCTGCCATCAGCCAAACTTTATGCCCTGGCCCGGACTTTTTTATAAGGCCATGCAGGCCGAGCAGATGGTGCTGCTGGATGACGTCCAGTTTCCCCTGGGAGGAAGTTGGGTTAACCGGAACCGACTTAAAAATGACCAAGGGGAACTATGGCTCACGGTACCGGTGTGGAAGCGTGGACGAAGCTTGCAAAGAATTGACCGGGTCGAGATCTGTAACGAGGAAGATTGGCAAAAAAAACATTTTTCCAGCTTGGATCACGCTTACAAAAATGCTCCCTACTGGGGCGAACACATCCAATTTTTCCGAGAGATTTACAACAAGAGTTGGCGCGGACTCCTGGAACTGAGCCTCACCATTCTGGATTATCTGCGGATCTCTCTGGGAGTGGAGCACCCTTTCCTGCATAGTTCTAGGTTTGCCATTGACGCCAAGGGTTCCCAGCGACTGGTATCTATCTGTCAGGCGGTGGGAGCCAGCAAGTATCTGACCCTGGCTTCCTCTCACAAGTACCTTGATGAAGCCCTCTTCCATCACCATGGCATCCAGGTAATATATTACAAGTACGAACCTCCCATCTATCCCCAACTCTGGGGCGATTTCATTGCCAATCTCTCTGTTTTGGATCTCCTCTTCACTTGTGGACCCAAGAGTGGTGGTATTATCAGTCAGGCCGGCTGGCTCGTTCAATCCTGAACAGGGTCCTCTTGTCATCATGTCGTTGCTTGATTGGCTCAATTGATAATGAAGTTTACAATCCATCTGCGGTCACTAAGGATGGTAGCCGAATGACAGCGCAGCTGAATGACGCGAAGCGAACTGGCAATCCGCTGCTTACTGCCCGCTGGCTTTAACTCGCTTTTATCCTTGAAAGTTGGGAGCAAGTATGATAGGAAATACCGGTTTACCCAAAGGCGAGAAGCGGTTCGCTGCCCTCACCTTTGAAATGTGAAATAAAAATCACACATCCCCTCGCTCCTTTGGTGCCCCGGTTGGCGGGGTGGCTAGCCATTGTATGGGGATGGAGGAAAAACCAGAGGGAGGAAAGAATGCCAGTCATTACCATGAAACAACTTCTCGAATCTGGTGTTCATTTTGGCCACCAGACCCGCCGCTGGAACCCGAAGATGAGACCTTACATCTTCGGCGCCCGCAACGGTATCTACATCATCGATCTGCAAAAAACGTTGCGCATGTTTAACACTGCCTATCAATTCATTATTGAAACGGTGGCAGCAGGAGATTCGGTGCTATTTGTCGGCACCAAGAAACAGGCTGTGGACTCCATTGTTGAGGAATCAGAGCGTTGCGGCATGTTTCGGGTTACCCACCGTTGGCTCGGCGGCATGCTCACCAATTTCCAGACCATCAAGAAAAGTATAGACCGGCTCAAACAGCTCAAAGCCATGAAAGAAGATGGCAGCATCAGCAAGTTCCCCAAAAAAGAGATACTTCAGATGGAGCGGGAGATGATGAAACTGGATAGGAACTTAGGGGGAATTGAGGACATGGAGCGACTGCCGGGCGCTCTTTTCGTGGTTGATCCAAGGCGTGAAAGTATAGCAGTAGCCGAAGCCAACAAATTGCGAATACCCATAGTTGCCATCGTGGACTCCAATTGTGACCCCGATCCAATAGACTACATCATTCCAGGAAATGACGACGCCATTCGCTCCATCCGTCTCTTTTCTGCCAAGATTGCAGATGCTTGTCTGGAAGGTAAGCAAAAACGAGAAGAGCAACTGCAGGCTGCCGCAGATAAGGCGGTGACTGACGCTGAAGCCGAAGCTGCGCTCATCGGAACTGCTGCTGCTGAAGAAGGTGGACCTGAAATCGAGATTGTCAACCCCGTGCAGGAATGAGTGAGAGTTAAGGAGGTTCAAATTGCAAATCACTTCGGCAATGGTAAAAGATTTACGGGAAAAAACCAACGCTGGGATTATGGACTGTAAGGCGGCGCTCCAGGAAACCCAGGGCGACATGGAAAAAGCTGTGGATTACCTGAGGCAGAAAGGTCTGGCCGTCGCTCGTAAGCGGGCGGGGCGGGTTGCTAGTGAAGGTCTGGTCCATTCTTATATCCACGCAGGCGGCAAGATAGGCGTCATGGTGGAAGTAAACTGTGAAACCGACTTCACGGCCAAGAGTGACCCCTTTTCTGACTTTGTCAAAAACCTTGCCATGCACATCGCTGCAACTAACCCTCTGGCCATCGACCGCGAGGATCTCGCTCCTGAGTTGCTAGAGCGAGAACAGGGTGTCTACAGGGCCCAGGCCTTAGATTCTGGAAAGCCTGAAAAAATTATCGATAAGATCATTGAGGGCAAGCTTAACAAATTCTACCAGGAGGTTTGCCTCCTCGAACAATCATACGTACGTGACACAGACGTAACCATCGACGACCTTCTCAATGAATTGCGCGCCAAAACTGGAGAAAATATACTGGTAAGACGTTTTACCCGGTACCAGTTGGGTGAAGATACGACTGGCTAGTGAAAGCTCTCATCAGATTCTAATATCGAAATCCGAAACCAATTTAGGAATTTAGGGATTCAATTAAAAGATGCCCTTCTCAGAGGCAATTCCAAAATTGAATTCAAATTCCTTAATTCTCCTATTTCTTAGGTGCTTGCCCTGGGGAATTCCGCTCTGCCAACCTGCCTCAGGCAGGATTCCACCGGGCAAGGATTTCGAGTTTCTAGCCGCGTACAGCTTGAAACGAGCAGTTCTTGAATCTACGCCCGCAACATAAAAACCACAAATTGCAGTGAATGATCAACCATGTCTGAAGTGAAATACAAGCGTATCCTTCTAAAAATCAGCGGCGAGGCTCTGATGGGAGATGCCTCCTTCGGGATAGTGCCCGAAGTGATCTCCCGTGTGGCCGAGGATATATTTGAGGTGGACCGTCTCGGTGTCGAGATAGCCTTGGTTATAGGCGGGGGTAACATCTTTCGTGGCTTGGCCGCTTCCTCCTACGGCATGGACAGAGCTTCGGCGGACTACATGGGAATGTTGGCCACCGCCATCAATGCTCTGGCCTTACAGGATGCCTTGGAGAGAATGGGAGCACAAACCCGGGTACAGTCTGCCATTACCATGAGAGAGGTGGCAGAGCCCTATATTCGTCGGCGAGCTGTTCGGCATCTGGAAAAAGGACGCATCGTCATCTTTGCAGCTGGAACCGGCAACCCTTATTTCACAACGGATACTGCTGCCGCATTGCGAGCCATGGAGATACACGCCGACGTTCTTCTCAAGGCCACCAAGGTTGATGGCGTCTACCCCGCCGACCCGTTGAAGACCCCGGGTGTCAAGAAAATTGAACGACTTACCTATCTTGAAGTTTTGCAGAAACAACTCAAGGTCATGGATTCCACCGCAATATCGTTAGCCATGGACAATGATATGCCTGTTATTGTCTTTAACCTCACGAAGCGTGGTTACATTAAAAGAGTCGTTATGGGTGAACCGGTTGGTACGATTGTGGAGGGAGAGGAAAATGGTTGAAGAAATATTCGAAGACCTCGAGGAGCGCATGGGAAAGTCGGTGGAAGCCCTCAAGCGAGAATACAGTAGGCTGCGCACGGGCAGAGCTTCCATTTCTTTGTTAGATGGAATTCGAGTCTCTTACTATGATACGCCAACCCCTCTCAATCAGATGGCCTCACTCGCAGTGCCGGAACCTCGTCTCATTGTTGTCCAGCCATGGGATAAAACGGCGCTGGAGGACATAGAAAAGGCGATCCTGAAATCTGAATTGGGCCTCACCCCCATGAATGATGGTAAGGTAATCCGTATTTCAATTCCGCCTCTCACCGAGGAACGGAGAAAAGAACTGGTCAAGGTTGCGAGAAAAATGGCTGAAGAGAACAAGGTAGCAGTTCGGAACATCCGGAGGGATGCCAACGAGATGCTGAAAGACCTCAAGAAAGAGAAGGATATCACCGAGGATGAACTGTTTCGATCACAGGAGGAAGTCCAGAAGACAACTGACCGGTTTATCTCCCAAGTGGAAGAAATATGCTCGGCCAAAGAAAAGGAAATTCTTGAGATTTAAAGAATGGGTTGCCTGGCCAGATCGCCCTACCCTATAGTACAATGAGAAAGTTGCCTTTTGCGGTTGACCTTATTGAGGAATAACAAATCACCATTGACTGATGACAAATGGTTACTGTCCCCAACATATCTGACAAGAATACAATTTCCGGGCAGCCAACCACGGAAAAGCTAACGCCAGAGAAGCTACCCCAGCATGTGGCCATTATTATGGATGGCAATGGTCGATGGGCACAACAGCGCAAACTAAGCCGCATCGAAGGTCATCGTGCCGGAGCGGAGTCAGTGCGGGTCATTGTTCGGGCCTGCCGCAGAATTGGCATCCCGATCCTTACGCTTTATGCCTTTTCAAAAGAAAACTGGCAAAGACCCAGTCGTGAAGTCCAGGCCCTTTGGCGGCTTCTCAGCACCTATCTCAAATCTGAACTCGATGAGATGATGGAGCACAGCATACGCCTCAACGCACTCGGAGATATTACCGAACTGCCCAAGGCTGTCTATCGTCTGCTGCAGTCAACCATGGACAAAACAGCAAGCAACCACGAGATGATCCTTAATTTGGCCCTTAGCTACAGCGGCCGCAGCGAAATCGTTCGTGCGACGCAGAAGGTGGCGGCTGCTTGTTTGACTAAGGAACTGGAACCAGGTGACATAAATGAAGCTATCTTTTCTAGCTATCTCTTCACGGCAAACATGCCCGACCCGGACTTGCTCATCCGCACCAGCGGTGAACAGAGGATTAGCAACTTTCTTCTCTGGCAAATGGCCTACACCGAACTCTATGTCAGCCCGGTGTATTGGCCGGAATTCCGAGAAGAGCAGTTAATGGAGGCGCTCGTCGACTACCAGCGACGGGAGCGCCGTTTTGGCAAAACCGGAGAACAAAAACAAAAGGAGGTTTAGCAGATGAAGCGGATTATAGTGGGGTTGACCATTTGCTGTTTGGCCCTGTGGATCCAAACAGCCAAGGCAGCCACCCGGACGCTTAAGCTTGCCCATGCGGTGAGCACCACCGCACCTTACCACCTGGGTTCTGAAAAATTTGTTCAGGTCCTATCCGAGCGACTGGGTGATCGGTTTGACATTCGTATATTTCCTAACAAACAGCTCGGCAGTGAACGCTCCCTGGTGGAGCAATTGCAGATTGGCACCATCGATCTGGTGGTGACTTCCACCGGCCCGCTTGGCGGGTTCGTGCCCCAGATGCTGGTGGTGGATCTGCCCTTTCTTTTCCGAGATACCAAGCACGTGGACCATGTCTTCGAAGGCCCCATTGGCCAGTCCCTTTTGGCCAGTTTGGAGAAGGCTGGTATAAAGGGGCTTGCATTCTGGGAGAATGGCTTTCGCAATCTCACCAACAACCGCCGACCGGTCTTCAATCCTGAAGACTGTCGTGGCCTCATCATTCGCACCATGGAAAATGAGGTTCACTTGGAATCATTTCGACTTCTCGGCGCCAACCCTACGCCAATGGCCTGGGGAGAAGCACTTACCGCCCTGAAGCAAGGAACCATCGACGGCCAAGAGAATCCCATCAACATCATCTACACCCACGGCATTTACGATCTCCAGAAATACTTGGCCCTCACGGCCCATTTTTATTCGCCAGCCCTTCTGCTCATGAACCAGAAAACGTTCGAGAAACTTACGCCATCAGAGCAGAAAACGTTTTTGGAGGCTGCTCAAACTGCTGGCCGCTTCGAAAAAGAAATCATTCGCAAAAATGAAGCTGAGACACTGAAAAAACTTGAGGGCCTCGGCATGCGGGTGACCCTTCCGGATCGAAGCTTTTTCCGTAGGGCCATGGCACCAGTCTATCAGAAATACCAATCCAGATTCGGCGAAACCCTCATCCAAGAAATCTTGGAAACCCCGTGAGTCTGAATTTAGCTAATCGCCTACTTAGTTAACTCAGCACAGATGGGGCTTGAGGGCTGGGATATTCCCGCAGCGGCGTATGTTGTCAGCTTTCGCCAGCTAAAATGCGTAGACCCGCCTGCATGAATCTGCAGAAGCTGGCAACATCCGCAGCTCGGGCTGCCGTGACCTCCGATCCAAAGGACCTCAGCCCCACAAACCCCGCAGGCCGAGCGTAAGCGGAGGGAATGGCTCAGCCCTCAAGTACTCGAGCGGAGTAAAGACAATCACCGTTTTTAAGGATTGAGGGATTTAAAGGGATCAGTGCTGCCACCCAGTGGTTCAGTCCTTGAATCCCTGCATTTTCTAATTACTTAGTTTTTTGATGAGGTTACCCATGTTATCTCGCACGAGTCATTGGTTGAATAGGATCGCTGAGGTGCTCTGCAGTGTCATTCTGTTGACCATGACACTGGTTGTGACTCTCCAAGTTGTCTGCCGCTATTTCCTGGGGGCTTCGTTGGTGTGGTCCGAGGAACTTTCCCGCTATGGTCTGGTTTGGATTACCTTTTTAGGTGGTTCCATTGCCCTCAAGAAAAGAGCTCACATGGCGCTTGAGGCTGTGGTGGACAAGTTGTCTCCCAAATCGCGGAAAATGGTGCGGATCTTTACCCTTTTCACCATCATGGGTTTTCTTACCATTGCGACGGTGAAAGGTGTTCAGCTCTCTATTTTCAATTTGAAGCAGCACTCACCGGCCATGGGGGTACCCATGGGCGTCATATACAGCGCAATTCCGACCGGCTGTCTGTTCATGTTGGTGCACGCCGCGGAACAGCTGGTCACTCTACTGCGTACCGGGCCTGCTTTAGAACCAGGGAGAACCGGGTGATTACCATTGCTACCAGCTTTACCGTGCTGCTGCTTTTGGGAACTCCCATTGCCTTTTGCATAGGTATCAGTGCCCTGGCAGGATTGCTACAGCTCGGAGATATACCTTTGTTGCTGCTGCCGCACATGATGTTCCAGGGAACCGACTCCTTCCCGCTATTGGCAGTCCCCTTTTTCGTTCTGGCTGGCGCTTTGATGAATGCCGGAGGCATCACCCGACGGCTGGTTGATTTCGCCAACCTTCTCGTCGGTCACGTGCGTAGCGGTCTTGCCCTTGTCAATGTGGTGGCGAGCATGTTCTTCGCAGGTGTCACCGGGGCAGCAGTGGCAGACACCTCTGCCATTGGGTCGGTTCTCATTCCGGCCATGGCAGAGGAAGGATATGAACTCGATTTTTCTGCAGCCATCACCGCCGCATCCTCCACCATGGGCCCAATCATCCCACCCAGCATACCAATGATCATCTATGGGGTCTCCGCTGAACAATCCATAGGCGCCCTCTTTCTCGCTGGGATCATCCCAGGCCTGCTCATTGGCCTGGCCCTTATGGCCGTTGCCTATTTCAGCGGTGATCGACAAACGAGTGGCTTTTCCGAAACCAGAAAAGCTGTTGGTTGGCGCCAACTTCTTAGTGGGGGTAAGGATGCCCTCCTTGCCTTATTCATGCCAGCTTTCATTCTAGGCGGCATTCTTGCCGGGATCTTTACCCCCACCGAAGCGGCGGCCATCTCTGTACTCTATGCTTTTGTGGTGGGCCGTTTCGTTTATGGCGAACTCAACTTGCGCCAGCTGCCGGAGCTGATAAAAGAAAGCCTGGTAATCACCGCGGTGATCATGTTTATCATAGCTAATGCCGCCGTTTTTGGTTGGTTGGTGGCCGCCCTGCAGATGCCCCAAAAGGTTATAACCATACTAACCGCCACCGTCAGCAGCCGCTGGTTGATACTGATTATGATCAACCTTTTTCTCTTGCTGGTTGGCACATTTATGGAAACCACCGCTTCACTCATCATCCTGACCCCAGTTCTCCTGCCACTGGCGAAACAGATCGGCCTTGATCCGATTCACTTTGGTGCCATCATGGTTCTCAATCTAGTGATCGGTCTCACCACCCCGCCCCTGGGCGTTTGCCTTTTTGTCAGTAGCGGCATCGCCGGCATCTCCCTGGAAAAAATCAGTCGTGCTATGATTCCATTCTTGCTGGCCGCGATCCTGGTGCTCTTGCTGGTAACATACATTCCCATGCTCTCCATGTGGATCCCTCAAATGTACCTTCAGCGTTAAAACCAGTCGAACAGAATTGAGGAGCAAAAAAACCTGTGGTCGCGCCTTTTTAGCCGGAACATATTTCAGCGAGGATGCCGGCGATTCTCGGCTCGAAATCTACTCCCACTGGAAATTAGCCGTCTGAGATTCCCCCCAGATCAGAAAACAAGCTTGATGCGAAAGTCATTTCATAATATGGTGACTTTTTTATGTCTCTGGATAAGGCCCCTCCTCTTTCCTAGACCGAGGCGAAGGCATGGAAAAAAAACCTATTGACAAGTTCCACTTACAACGCTGGCTAACCGCTGCAGTGGCGCTCCCATTACTAGGGGCCATTATAGGGCTTGGTCCTTTCTGGCTCCTGCTGGTCTTGATACTGCTGGTCAGCGCTGGTGGCCTGCTGGAGTTGTCTCGCTTGCTGCTTGCCGAATCCAGACCTTGGCTGCGGGTAGTGACTTTGAGTGTGGGACTCACTTTGCCGCTGGCCACCTACTGGAAAGGGGGTCTCGGTTTGACCGGAGCCACCGCCACAGTGCTCTTTATTACACTGTCAGCACATCTGCTGCTCTACGCCAAGAAAGAAGCCGTGTCTCACTCTCTTGGGGCAGCAGTCTTCACCCAGCTTTACATTCCCTTTTTGCTGAGCCACGTGTTGCTTCTCTTTCTACTGCCATTCGGGCGTCGCTGGATCTTTTTTGTTCTTTTTGTCGTCTTCGCGGGGGATACAGGGGCCTATTACACTGGCTATCGCTGGGGACGCCACAAACTCTGGCCTGCTGTCAGCCCGGGAAAAACTGTCGAAGGTGCTTTTGGCGGGCTGTTCAGCTCTCTGATCATCGCGGTGATATCCGGGAAATTAATGTTTGCATCTGCCGGAATAACCGTGGTTTTTTTGTTGGTCCTGGCAACTGGTTTGGCCCTGGTTGGCCAGACGGGCGACTTGGTGGAATCCATGCTCAAGAGGGTCAGCCAGGTTAAAGACTCAAGCGGCCTGCTTCCAGGCCACGGTGGTCTGCTGGATCGGCTTGATAGCCTGATCTTTGCTTTTCCTTTAACGTATTACGGGCTGATCTTTTTTGCCTAACATGGGTCCGTTTACCCGCCTCTCATTTCCAAAAAGGAAGGAGAAATTTGCCTTGAAAAGAATTGCCATTCTCGGCTCCACGGGATCCATCGGCCGAAGCTCTTTAAAGGTAATCGAGCAATTCCCAGATCGCTTCCAGGTAGTCGCACTGGCAGCAGGAAGAAACATTGATCTGCTCGCCGAGCAAATTCACCGTTTTCGGCCGCAACTTGCAGCCGTTTTTGATCAGCAGTTGGCCAAGGATCTGGTCAGTCGCCTTGAAACGTCAACCCGTGTTGAGGTGCTTGCCGGCCCAGAAGGTTACCAGAAAGTCGCCAGTTGCGGCGATGCAGACATGGTGCTTTCGGCCATGGTGGGGGCAGCAGGTCTAATTCCCACTCTAAGTGCCATTCGGGCCGGGAAGGACGTGGCCCTCGCCAACAAAGAAACCCTGGTGATGGCGGGCGCCATAGTCATGGAGGAGGTCCGTCACCATCGGGTAACACTACTTCCGGTGGACAGCGAGCACAACGCCATCTTCCAGGCCCTGGAGGGGCACCGACGAGAAGATCTCAAACGTATTCTGCTTACTGCCTCAGGGGGGCCTTTCATGAACATGTCTGCTGAGGAACTCGAATCGGTAACTCCAGCTCAGGCCCTAGCTCATCCCAACTGGGACATGGGACCCAAAATCACCATCGACTCAGCCACCCTTATGAACAAGGGCTTGGAGGTCATTGAAGCCAAGTGGCTGTTCGATGTACCCGTAGAGAAAATTGATGTTCACATCCATCCTCAGAGTATCGTTCATTCAATGGTCGAGTACGTGGACGGATCGGTAATCGCCCAAATGGGTATCCCGGACATGCGGACCCCCATAGCTTATGCTCTTGCGTACCCGGAGCGTCTCCAGCTGGACTTTCCTTCCTTGGATCTTTTCGCCCTGCAAACCCTCACTTTTTTTGAACCCGATTTCAGCCGCTTCCCATGTCTGGGCCTGGCCTTTGCTGCATGCAAGGCGGGGGGAGCCGTCCCGGCCATTCTCAATGCCGCCAATGAGGTGGCGGTGCAGGCATTTCTGGATAACCGCATCCCCTTTAAAAGAATAGCTGAGCTGGTTGACCAAACCATACAGGAGTACAAACAGGTCTCTGCGGCTGAATTGGAAACGATTCTCGAGGCCGACGGTTGGGCCCGGCGGCGAACTGAGGAAGCCATCGGCTGACATGTCTCATTGCGACGATGCAGTTACAGTACTCCCTGAATCACTCTTCAACGAGAAATGACAGAGGTGAAATGTTAAATGCATTGGTCGTTGGCGCGAATTGTGCACTTAGAAACTCGACCCCTCAGTTGTCAATGGAGTTGTGCCCGCGTTATAATTAGGTTTTAGTTTTGTTTGTAATACACAATCACCAACTTTAGGAGTTGATACGTCTTGGAAGCAATCTGGTCACTTACTCGAACCGTGACATCTTTTGTGGTGTCGCTGGGAATACTCATCTTTATTCATGAGTTCGGTCATTTTTTGGCCGCCAAACTTTTTAAGGTCAAAGTGGAGCGTTTCTCCTTGGGTTTCGGCCCGCGCTTGCTCGGCAAAAAAGTAGGAGATACCGACTACCGCATTTCAGCGTTTCCCCTCGGCGGCTATGTCAAGATGCTGGGGGAATCTGCAGAGGAGGAGATTCCGAAGGAGCTACATCCTGTCTCTTTCTCTCACCAACCGCTGCGTCGACGGATCGCCATCGTTGCATCTGGCCCTGGTTCTAATTTACTGCTCGCCGTTTTCATCTATGCTCTGATTTTCGCCCTGTTTGGTCTGACCAAGACCACCACAGACATTGGCTCCGTAACCCCTGAGTCGCCGGCAGCTGCCGCCGGGTTGCAGGCTGACGACAGGGTCTTAGCAGTAGAAGGCGTCCCGGTTCAGGAATGGAGCCAGCTTTCCGAATTAATCCAAGACAGTGACGGCAGGCCCATAGAGATTCGGGTGCAACGAGGAGATCGTGAATTCACGGTGCAAATCACTCCTGAGATTAAGCAGACGCGCACCATACTGGGTGAGGAGGTCAGCCGACCACTCATCGGCATTGTTGCCTCCAACAACGTAGTTGTGGAAGCGGTCAATCCCTTCCGGGCTGTTTACTATGCAGTCACCTACACCGGCAGTATGATAGAGCTCACCTTCGTTGTTCTCGGCAAGCTGATCATGGGCGCCATTTCTCCCAGGACTCTCGCTGGCCCTATTGGCATAGCCCAGATGTCCGGTCAGGTGGCCAAGGCAGGGCCAATCGCCTTTCTCTCTTTCTTGGCTCTGCTCAGCATCAACTTGGGTATCCTAAATCTGCTTCCCATTCCAGTGCTGGATGGTGGCCATCTTCTCTTCTTTCTGTTTGAGGGGGTAATGGGAAAGCCGCTAAGCATCAAAAAGCGTGAGATGGCCCAGCAGGTCGGCCTCTTCCTGCTCATCGTTTTGATGGTATTTGTCTTTTACAATGACATCTATCGTCTGGTTTACCCTGGGCAGGGACTACCGTAAGATATACAGCGAGGGGTTAGCGAATTCGTTAAGCCGGGATCCATTGGAATTTGTGGTTAAATCCGAAATCCTAATTTCGAAATCCGAAACAATTCTCAAATTTCCAAAATTCAAATGACCAAAACAATCTCATTTGAAGACTAGAGCTAAACTGTTTGGTGCATTTGAGCCTTCGAATTTTGGATTTGTTTCGTGCTTCGTGCTTCGAATTTCGAATTTTCGGTTTTTTCCGTATTGCCCATTCGGTCCGAATAACAACCAAGTATCGATAGCACAAAGGATTC
The DNA here is from genome assembly GCA_050124835.1 of Syntrophobacterales bacterium. Taxonomy (GTDB): domain Bacteria; phylum Desulfobacterota; class Syntrophobacteria; order BM002; family BM002; genus BM002. The sequence continues at coordinate 17,784 of JASFEM010000014.1, forward strand.
GACTGATCAGTGAACATTCTCGCCATTGACACCTCCACTTCGGTTGGGAGTATCGCTCTGGTTGAGGGCGAGCAGCTCAAAGCCCAGCATATTCTCAACATCAGTACAACTCACAATCAGAGACTGTTGCCTGGTATTGATCGGATTCTTGGGGATTCCGGCTGGAGCCTTGAGAACCTAGATGCGTTCGCAGTTAGTTTGGGCCCTGGAAGTTTCACCGGCTTACGCATTGGACTAAGTATCATCAAAGGGCTCGCATGGGCCACTGGCAAACCGTTAGCTGGTGTTCCGACCTTGGATGCACTGGCGGCAAGCGTTTCCCTGGTGCATCATCCTGTCTGCCCGGTTTTGGATGCTCGCAAGGGTGAACTATACACCGCACTTTATCGTCAGCACTATGATAATCCTCCGGAAAGGTTTACTCCCTATATGGCGATAAAGCCCAAGAAACTAGTTGACCTCATCACAGAAACAACCGTGTTGGTGGGTGACGCGCTCCTGCGCTACGGAGACTACTTGAAAAGGGAGCTCGGTGACCGACTGTTGCAGCCACCTCCCCATCTCAACATGGTCCAGGCAAGCTCGGTGGCCTGGTTGGCATTGCGAATGCTCCGTTCTGGTAAACATGAAGATGTTTCCAGCTGTACTCCCCTCTACGTCAGACCTTCAGAAGCTGAGCTCAACCGGATGACCAAATAGAAAATCCCCGATGCGCCTCCTGCAATTTCCAATGTAAAATCTCCAATGGCCACATGGTTATTGACAAAACAATCCAGATTGCATAAACATAATCGGATATCCCTTCTAACCACTTCACATCATTAGCATCGGACTCTTGCCATAGATCCTGGGTGCTCCAAGGGGATAAGATATGGAAAAATGGGATGAGGAACTTATCGCTCGCCTTCTTCCCCAAAACGAAGAGCTCAGAAAACACATTGAAGAGCATCGCCGCTATGAGGAGCAGCTTGAGCAGTTTAATCAGCGCCCTTATCTGACTACAGAAGAAGCACTGGAGAAGAAGCGGATCCAGAAATTAAAACTGGCTGGCCGAGACAAGATCGAGGCCATTTTGGCCAAGTCTAGACAGAGGTGAATCATGAAATTAACAGGAGCCCAAATATTCTTTGAATGTCTGAAAGCAGAGAAGGTGGACGTCATTTTTGGTTTACCTGGAGGAGCGGTTATCGACATTTATGACGAGATGCCCAAGCACAACATCCGCCATATCCTCGTCCGCCATGAGCAGGGAGCTACCCACATGGCTGACGGCTATGCCCGGGCCACCGGGCGCGTTGGCGTGTGTCTTGTGACCTCCGGCCCCGGAGCCACCAATACGGTTACTGGTATTGCCACCGCCTATATGGATTCTATTCCAATTGTTGTTTTCACGGGTCAGGTGCCCACTGCGCTCATCGGTAACGACGCTTTTCAAGAGGCAGACATCGTCGGCATCTCCCGCCCCTGCACCAAACACAATTATTTGGTTAAGGACGTCCGTGATCTTGCCAGGATTATGCGTGAGGCCTTCTATTTAGCGCGTTCCGGCCGCCCTGGACCGGTGCTGGTGGATCTGCCCAAAGATGTTGTCGCTGCAAAGACAGAGTTCAAGTACCCCAAGAACATTACCTTGAAGGGTTACAAGCCCACTGTCGAGGCCCATATGGGCCAGATTAAAAGAGCCTATGCTGCCATTGCCAGGGCTAAAAAGCCGTGTATCTACGCCGGTGGTGGGGTCATTGCATCCAGTGCGGCCAAAGAACTCAAGCAATTGGGAGAAAAACTCAAGTGTCCGGTAACCACAACACTTATGGGCCTGGGGGGATTTCCGGCTCCCCATGAATTGTGGCTCGGGATGTTGGGAATGCACGGCACCTTCCGGGCCAACATGGCGGTGGCTAATACAGATCTGCTTATTGCCATCGGTGCGCGCTTCGACGATCGCGTAACCGGCAAGCTCGATGAGTTCGCGCCAAGTGCCAAGATTATCCATATTGACATAGATCCAACCTCCATTAGCAAGAATGTTAAGGTGGACATACCCATTGTTGGTGACTGTAAGGCTGCTCTTAAAAAGCTCCTCCACCTGGTCAAGCAGAACCCCATAGCCGACCTGAAAAAAACCAGGAAACCTTGGTTGGATCAGATTCAGAAGTGGAAGGAGACCTATCCATTGGCCTATCAACAGACGGATACTGTTATCAAGCCTCAGTACGTGGTGGAAAAACTTTACGAGCTGAGCAAGGGTAAGGCCATCGTCACCACTGAAGTTGGTCAGAACCAGATGTGGGCTGCCCAGTACTACCACTTTTTGGAGCCTCGGACTCTGCTTACCTCGGGTGGTTTAGGAACGATGGGTTACGGCCTTCCGGCAGCAATCGGTGCTCAAGCCGCTTTTCCAGACCGACTGGTAATTGATATCGCCGGAGACGGTAGTATCCAGATGTGCATCCAGGAATTAACTACTGCCGTGGAGAACAATCTGCCTGTGAAGGTGGCAATACTCAACAATCAATATCTAGGGATGGTTCGCCAGTGGCAGCAACTCTTTTATGAAAAGAACTACTGTGGCACTTGTCTCAAAATCGCACCCGATTTTGTCAAGCTCGCAGAAGCATACGGTGCTCTTGGTCTAAGGGCCAGCAAACCTGATGAGGTGGAGGCGGTGATCCGAGAAGCATTCGCTTCACCGAAGCCGACAATCATGGACTTTGTGGTGAACCCCGAAGAATGTGTCTATCCCATGGTACCCGCCGGAGCCGCCATGACGGAAATGCTTCTGGTGTAAGACCGCGTCAGTCGTCAGCTCACTGCGTTCGCAGCAAAGCGCAGAGCGCCAAGCGCATCGCGTTTGGTAAGCAGCAAACGGTGAACGGTAAACGGATTAGGAGATGGTTCTGCAACTGTTCACCGTCTGGCCTTTACCGCTTACAGTCATTTTCTCTTTGCGCCATGCGACTTAACGCAACGGACAACTGACCACCGACAAATATTATCTGGCCAAGCCTCGGGAGCAACCTGAGGAGTCGAGTTTTCTTTAACGTGTGGGTAAAAGGAGAAATGTCGTGAGGCATACCCTCGGTGTTCTGGTGGAGAATCAGCCCGGTGTGCTTTCCCGGGTTGCTGGACTCTTCAGCGGTAGGGGTTTCAATATCGAGTGCCTGACCGTGGCCGAAACCCTGGATCCGGAAGTTTCTCGCCTTACCTTAGTGACCACCGGTGACGAGATGATCATGGAACAGATCGTCAAACAACTCAACAAGCTGGTGAGTGTCATCAAGGTGATCGATTTTCGCGAAGTGAAATTCGTGGACCGGGAAATGGCCCTGATCAAGGTGAAGGCTGAGGCTACTACCCGTGCTGAAGTTCTTCGTATTGTAGATATTTTCAGGGGCAAGGTTGTTGATGTCAGTCCTACTTTCTACACAATTGAAGTAACCGGTGATGAAGGGAAAATTCAGGCTATTCTTGATCTGCTCAAACAACTGGGCATTGTCGAGGTGGTCCGCACCGGCAAGGTCGCCATTGCCCGAAGCAAAAAGGGGTAAAGCGCCGAAATAGCGCAACATGGGAAGCACCAGTTACTGACCGGCCATTGTATTTAATTTTTGCGCGAGGTTGCTGAAGAATGCGGTTTTCTTTATCCCCACTGCTTCATGAATTTTCCGGCGAGAGCATCTAGCCGGCAGACGTCAGCTTTCAGTGAACACTGAAGATTTGGAACCCTTTTTGCAGCAATTGGCGATTCGTTCTAAATAGACGAAAATCTTATACTGTGGAACTTTTAACCATATAATATCACTTAAAATGATTTTCTAATCGTTTTTCTTTAGTAGCTGGCAGAAGATTACTTGACCAGTAATGGCTGCCAGGCCGCATCAATATCGCTCCTAACGGAGTTTACTTTTTTCTATTGGAGCAAAGAGGAGGGTACCGTGAAAATTTACTACGATTCGGATGCCGATCTGGGCGTGCTCGACGGGAAAAAGGTGGCAATCATTGGTTACGGCAGTCAGGGTCACGCCCAAGCTCAGAATTTGAGGGACAGCGGCGTGGATGTGGTGATCGCCGAACTAGAGGGGACCGCCAACTATGACCTAGCGAAGGAGCACGGCTTCGAGCCCACCACAGCAAGTGAGGCTTCGAGTTTAGCAGACGTGGTCCAAATTCTTGCCCAAGATGACGTTCAGGCGAAATTGTACCGGGAAGAAGTTGCCCCCCACATGACCGAGGGCAAGTCTCTGATCTTCTCCCACGGCTTTAATATTCACTTTGGTCAGATCCGCCCTGCCGCCCATCTGGATGTGATGATGATTGCTCCCAAAGGACCCGGCCATCTGGTGCGAAGCGAATACGAGAAGGGAGCGGGGGTGCCATCCTTGGTTGCTATTCACCAGGATGCCAGCGGCCGTGCCCTGGAGATAGCCCTCGCCTATGCAAAAGGATTGGGCGCCACCCGGGCCGGGGTGATTCACACCACCTTTAAGGAAGAAACGGAGACCGACCTTTTCGGTGAGCAAACGGTTCTTTGCGGTGGGGTCTCCGAACTGGTCAAGGCCGGATTTGATACGCTGGTTGAGGCTGGCTATCAGCCTGAGATTGCTTACTTTGAGTGCCTCCACGAGCTAAAGCTCATCGTCGATCTCTTCTACCAGGGAGGCATCTCCTTCATGCGCTACTCGGTGAGCGATACCGCCGAGTATGGCGATTACTCTCGGGGCAAACGCATCATTACTGAAGAGACCAGAGAGACCATGCGAGAGATTCTAGACCAAGTGCAGAGCGGCGAATTCGCCCGGGAATGGATCCTCGAAAATCAGGCTGGCCGCCCTGTTTTCAATGCCCTGCGCCGCATGGAGGGAGAGCACCCCATTGAAGAGGTGGGTGCCAAACTACGTGCCATGATGCCATGGTTGAAGAAGGACTAATCCACCGGCAAGGTCGAACCTTTCCCTTCAGGTCCCTTGTTCAACTGATAATGGTGCTCAATGCAACGGTTGCCCATTGCCAAGGCAGGCTTGCCGTATATTATTAGCCTGAGCGCACTTTTGATCGTATTTGGTTTTCTGGGCTGGGCTAAAATAACTGGATTTACTTTAATTTTAACGCTTTTAGTGATAAACTTCTTTCGCGATCCTGAGCGGGTCATCCCGCGCGTTCCCCACGCGGTGTTGGCCCCGGCCGATGGTCGCATCATTTTCGCAGGAAAAGTATTTGAAGATCGGTTTCTCAGCAAAGATACTTTAAAAATTAGCATCTTTATGTCTGTCTTTAATGTCCACGTTAACCGGATCCCGTTTTCCGGCGAGGTGGAAAGTGTTAACTACGAAAAGGGCAAGTTTTTCTCTGCTAATTTGGACAAGGCATCCAGGGATAATGAACACAACGCGGTTGTTTTGCGAATTCCTGGAGGGGAAAAGATCGTCTTCGTCCAGATCGCCGGCTTGATCGCTCGGCGCATTGACTGCTGGTTGCGGCCAGGTGATTACGTTCAACAGGGCGAGCGTTTCGGCTTGATTCGCTTCGGCTCCAGGCTGGACGTCTTCGTGCCCCCAGACAGCCGCCTAGCAGTAATCAAGGGGGAAAGCGTCAAGGCGGGGGAGAGTATTTTATGTTATCACCAAACAAAAGACAAAAACGACCAACCCGGAAGCCTCGACAGATGAAGCGTGGGATATACCTGCTTCCCAACCTCTTCACCACCGCCAATCTGTTCTGTGGCTTCTATGGAATTGTTGCCGCCATCAATCACGATTTCAGGACAGCTGCGATTGCTATTCTCGTTTCCTGTCTTTTCGACATTCTGGATGGTAAAGTGGCTCGTCTCACCCGTTCCAATAGCCGTTTTGGGGTGGAGTACGATTCCTTGGCTGATTTGGTGGCATTTGGTGTGGCACCTGCTGTGCTTGTTTATCTCTGGGCGCTCGAACCTTTTGGCCGTCTGGGGTGGGCTGCCGCCTTCCTCTTTGTTGCTTGTGGCGCCCTCCGGTTAGCACGTTTTAATGTGCAGGCTAATTCAGCCCCTAAGAAGTATTTTGTGGGACTTCCCATTCCAGGGGCCGCTTCCATGGTGGCCACCACCGTACTCTTCTTCTATCGAATGGGAGGCAGCGGTCCCACTAAACATTTCCTATTGTTGGCAATGGTATATATCTTAGGTTTTCTCATGGTCAGTAGCGTTCCTTACTACAGTTTTAAAGAATTTGATCGGTTCCAGCGCATGCCGTTTAGGACGCTCTTCCTGATAATCTTGCTTCTTTCGGTGATTGCCGCCCAACCTGCAATCATGCTCTTTACCCTGGGTCTCGTCTATGTGAGTTCAGGTCCATTCGCCTACGCACACGGGTTGGTCCGGAGGCAGCCTATTTCAGAAGATGCGGGTGACCAGGAACCGTTAAGCAGCAAAAAGGGAACTAAATAGAGGAAATTTTCGACCACTTGACCTAACCTCAGATTTTCCCCCTTCTGCCTCTTATGAAGGAAGGGGGAAATTTTCATTTTGATGCCATGGGAATGACAATTAGCGAAAAGATTCTTGCCGACCACGCTGGATTGGAAAAGGTAGAACCAGGAGAACTCATCGAAGTGGCGGTCGACTTCTCCTTGGCCAATGATATTACTGCGCCCATTGCCATTGAGCGTTTCCGCCAGGCAGGTGCCAAAGAGGTCTACGATGCTGGAAGAATCGCCTTTGTCCCTGACCATTTTGTCCCCAACAAGGACATTGAATCGGCCCTCCAGTGCCAGCTCCTTCGTGAGTTTGCTGTGGAACACAAACTCACCAACTTTTTTGAAGTGGGACGAATGGGCATAGAACACGCTCTCCTTCCAGAGCAGGGCCTGGTGTTGCCTGGAGATGTAGTCGTCGGCGCTGACAGCCACACCTGTACTTACGGGGGACTGGGTGCCTTTGCCACCGGCGTGGGCAGTACTGACCTTGCAGCCGTAATGATAACGGGTCGTATTTGGTTCCGGGTGCCAGCATCCATCAAATTTGTTTACCAGGGTAATTTGCGACCCTGGGTCACCGGCAAGGATCTTATTCTTTACACCATCGGCCAAATCGGTGTCGATGGTGCCCGGTATCGGGCCATGGAATTTACCGGTCCTGTCATTGCTCAGCTATCCATGGATCAGCGACTTACCATGGCCAACATGGCAATCGAAGCTGGGGCTAAAAATGGCATAATCGCCCCCGACGAGATTACCCGAGCCTACGTGGATGAAAGGGCTCAGCGCCCTTACCGTTTTTATGAAAGTGATTCCGACGCTCTCTATGAGCAGGTGATCACTTACGACGTCAATAAAATTGAGCCGCAGGTGGCCCTGCCCCCTTCGCCAGCGAACAGTCGGCCCGTTTCATCTTTGGATGAGATACCCATTCATCAGGTGGTGATCGGATCCTGTACCAACGGCCGTCTGGAGGATTTGCGCCTGGCCGCAGAGTTGTTGACCGGCCGTCGGGTAGCACCTGGGGTACGTTGTTTAATTATCCCCGCAACCCAGGCTATTTACCGACAAGCCATGGACGAGGGTCTGTTCACCATCTTTCTTGAAGCAGAGGCTGCCATCAGCACACCAACATGTGGTCCCTGCCTTGGCGGCCACATGGGCATCCTGGCTCCCGGTGAGCGGGCCGTGGCCACCACCAACCGGAACTTCGTGGGACGGATGGGCCACCCGGAAAGTGAGGTCTACCTCGCCTCGCCTGCCGTAGCCGCTGCTTCTGCCGTCCTGGGCCGTATTGCCGGGCCGGAAGAGTTGTAACAAGGGCCCTTTTCCATGTGGGAGCTCAAAACGAATTCGCCTGGTTCGTATTGTATATACCGCTTGACTATACTAGGAACTAGGCAGTAAGCACTAAGCACCAGAAATAATAACCTGGAAAGACTCTATCGGTGCTTAGTGCCTAGTGTTTAGTGCCTAATCGCAGATGGTGCTATACAACCTTTGGAGGTGAAGATGAAACTCTCTGGTAAGGCCTGGAAATTCGGGGCTGATATTGATACTGACGCCATTATTCCAGCTCGCTATTTGAACACCTCCGACCCTGAAGAGCTTGCCAAGCACTGCATGGAGGATGCTGATCCCGAGTTCGCCCACAAGGTCTCGGCAGGTGACATAATCGTAGCTGAACGAAATTTTGGCTGTGGCTCCTCCCGTGAGCATGCACCCATCGCCATCAAAGCGGCTGGGGTCGGCTGCGTGATTGCCGCAAGCTTCGCCAGAATATTTTACCGAAACGCCTTTAACATGGGGCTACCTATTTTGGAGTCGCCGGAGGCTTCTGCAGATATTGTCACGGGCGAGCATCTGGAACTGGATCTGTCAACCGGAGTGATTGTCAACAAGAGTCGAAACCTTACCTACCAAGCACAACCAGTTCCGCCTTTCATGCAGGAACTATTGGCCACTGGCGGACTGATCCCTTATGTTATGAAGACCCGCGGCAATATAAAGACATAGGGGCAATGAACCACAAATTTCACAGATCCACCCGCCTCGCCTGAAGGCGGAGCCGGGCGGGTCTGTGGTCTCCGTGGTTAAGACCAATGTGATAAATGGAGGATGTGATGGCGGCTTCGTATCGAATTGGTGTGATTCCAGGCGACGGCACTGGTCCTGAGGTTGTGGCGGAAGGCCTCAAGGCCTTGGCAGCGGCGGCCGACCGCAACGGCTTTTCTTATGATCTGGTCGAATACGATCTGGGTGGGGACCGCTACCTGAAAACCGGTGAGACCTTGCCAGGGTCGGTCCTTACCGAATTAAAAACCGTGCACGCCATTTACTTGGGCGCCATAGGACACCCTGAGGTTCAGCCTGGAATTTTGGAACAGGGAATCCTGTTGAGCATTAGATTTGCGCTAGACCAATATATCAATCTGCGCCCCGTCGTACTCTATCCGGGAGTCTGGACACCTCTGCGCGACAAGAAGCCTGAAGACATAAACTGTTTAGTGGTGCGCGAAAATACCGAAGGTCTCTACGTTGGCAGTGGTGGCTTCTTAAGAAAGGGCACTCCCGACGAGGTTGCCATCCAGGAATCGGTGAATACACGCAAAGGCGTGGAGCGCTGTATCCGTTACGCCTTCGAGCTTTGCCGCCGACAGAAGCGTCACAAGGTTACCCTGTGCGGCAAGACGAATGTGCTCACCTATGCCTTTGACCTGTGGGAGCGGACCTTCCATGAGGTGGCCCATGAATATACGGATATCGAAACGGATTACGCTCACGTGGACGCGCTTTGTATGTGGATGGTTAAAAATCCGGAATGGTTTGACGTCATTGTGACCGACAACATGTTCGGTGACATCATCACAGATCTGGGAGCCATGATCCAGGGGGGAATGGGCATAGCAGCGGGCGGCAACATAAACCCACACGGGGTGTCCATGTTTGAGCCCATCGGCGGCTCCGCGCCGAAATACACCGGTAAGAATATCATCAATCCTTTGGCCGCCATTGCCGCCTTGGCCATGCTCCTAGACAGCATCGGCGAGGAGAACGGTAGTCACCAGGTGGAAAACGCCATAAAACGTGTGGTAAAAGATGACCTGGAAAGCATGGACGCTGGGCGCATGGGTCACACCACCCAGCAGGTTGGTGATCTGGTGGTTAAGTATATTTTGGAGAGCTAGTTAGTTTCCATCGGCTCTTCACTCCCATGAAAGGTAGAGTTCCATGAAAGACGAATATCACATAGCAGTGGCCGGCGCCACTGGTGCCGTGGGCAATGAGATGATTAAGATCCTTGAGGAGCAGAAGTTTCCGGTTGCTTCGCTCAAGCTGCTGGCCTCATCCCGCTCCGCTGGGAAGACGCTTGATTTTCGTGGCAAAAGCCTCACGGTTGAAGAACTCCGAGAGGATTCTTTCGAAGGGGTGGACATTGCCTTGTTCTCTGCAGGTGCAGCTGCCAGTCGACAGTTTGCCCCGGCAGCAGCCGACTCTGGTTGTATCGTAATAGACAACTCCAGCGGTTGGCGTATGGATCCTGAGGTGCCGTTGGTGGTCCCAGAAGTCAATCCTCACGCAGTGGCCGACTATCGCAACAAAAACATTATCGCCAACCCAAACTGTTCCACCATCCAGATGGTGGTAGTACTCAAGCCCATCTATGACGCTGTGGGAATTGAGCGGGTGGTGGTCTCCACCTATCAAGCGGTTTCAGGCACGGGCAAGCTTGCCATGCAGGAATTAATGGACCAGACAAGAATGCTGCTAAATTTCCAAGAGGTGACCCCTGAGGTCTATCCCTATCGGATCGCATTTAACTGCTTTCCCCACATCGGCGGCTTCCTCGAAAACGGCTACACCGAAGAAGAGATGAAGATGGTCTATGAAACCCAGAAAATTATGGAGGATCCCAACATTAGGGTAAGTGCCACCACAGTGCGCATCCCGGTATTCTACGGTCACTCGGAAGCAGTGAACATTCAAACCAGCCGTAAGCTAACGGCCAAAGATGCCAGAGTTTTGCTTTTCAGAGCGCCCGGCGTAAAGGTCTTGGACAATCCGGATGAGCGGATCTATCCAATGCCCTTGGAGGCGGCTGGCATTAATGACACCTTGGTGGGGAGGATACGAGAAGATAGTTCCATCGAAAACGGGCTCGACCTTTGGATTGTCGCCGACAATATACGTAAAGGTGCTGCGCTGAACACCGTGCAGATTGCAGAGCTTTTGGCTAAGGAATATCTATAGTATTGCCCTTCCAGCTGGTATGCTTTGCTTCTTGGAGGAATTATGCGGGCGGGGATAAACGGCTCGACTGAGGGCTTCGAGTGAGCCTCCGTTCGGCCCGAGCTAAGAGCAGCCGAACGGTTCGCCGAAGTCCCCGCCCCTACATTTACAGCCTACTAGGGTGGGACACCCCTGTTGCCTATTATTCCTTGCTTTAGGCAGGTTAACCGTTTTTTTTCATTTTAGGCAATCATTTTAATGAAATTCCTTCAGGACCTAACACTGGGCCACTACTACCCGACGACCTCTTCCATTCACTCACTCGATCCCCGGGTAAAGCTGATCGGTCTGCTCCTGACCGCGGTTACACTTTTCGCCCTGGATACACTTGTGGGCTTGGCCCTCTTCTTTATCGCCTCTCTTTGGCTAATCCACCGTGCCCATCTACCTTTGCTCACCGTTATTCGAGGGCTGCGCCCGTTCGCTTGGCTTTTCATTTTTACCGCCTGCTTGCAGCTGTTTTTCACTTCAGGGCAACCTCTCATTCCTTTAGAATTGGGGCCCCTGAATATCTCTCAGGAAGGCGTATATCAGGCCTTTCGAATTGGCGGCCAACTCTGTCTCTTTATCTTGTTTTCTTCCATTCTTACCCTGACCACCTCGCCTCTTGAACTATTACGTGCTTTGGAAAAGTTTGGCGGGCCCCTGACCCGACTTCGCATTCCAGTACCTGATCTCTGCCTGGCAATGCTTCTTTGCATTCGCTTTCTACCCATCCTGGGTCAGGAAACAGAAAGGATTGTTGAGGCCCAAAGGGCACGTGGTATCGTTCTCAGCTCTGGAACCTGGCGGAACCGTTTAGAAAAATTTCGTGGTATTTTTCTCCCTCTTCTCTATAATGTCATGGGGCGCGCCGAGGAGCTGGCCACTGCTATGGCTGTCCGCGGCTTTGGGCAGAGTGCTCAGAAGCAAACCCTGAAGCATATGCGTCTGTCAGCAGTGGACTGTTTAAGCCTAGCAGTAATTTTCTGCTGGTGTATCGCACTGCTCTGGCTCTTCCGTGCCTGAGGTTGAAATTGCGAATCATCGCCGGTAAGCATCGGGGACTGCGCTTGGCGACCCCAAAAGGTAAACGTATGCGACCCACAGCGGAGCGCGTGCGGGAGGCCATTTTTAATATTGTTGGTAATGACTTGGATGATCTCTGGGTTTTAGATCTCTTCGCTGGCACAGGTGCCCTGGGATTGGAGGCGCTCAGTCGCGGTGCCAGCTTTGTGGTCATGGTGGAACAACACCCGGCAGCTTTGAGGTTGATTGGCCGCAATCTGGCCGCCTGCGGCAACCCTCAACAGGCCAAGGTTTACAGACTCGATCTGCCCCGTGGCCTCAAGGGGCTGATACGGCAGGGGTATCGCTTCGATCTGGTATTTTTGGATCCGCCATACGAAAGGGGATTGAGCCGGCGCTGTTTAGAACAACTCGGGACCGGTACGCTCCTTAACCAGAATGCTACTGTGATAAGCGAGCATGCCTTTGAAGAGAACCTCACGACAACCTATGGCTGTTTGCAGCGCCAGACTATGCGCCGCTATGGAAATACGGCTGTGAGTTTTTACCGACGGGGGGATGAATAAAGATGGAAGACAAAAGACTGGCTGTCTACGCCGGATCCTTTGATCCGATCACCAACGGACATCTGGACTTGCTGGATCGAGGCTTAAAGATCTTTGACAAAATCATCATAGCAGTGGCTGAAAATCCAGCAAAAAAACCGCTGCTTACATTGGCCGAGCGGCTTGAACTCATTCGCGCCAGCCTGGCCAATCACCCTGATTCCCATTGTATCCAAGTGGACAGTTTCAAAGGATTGCTGGTGGATTACATCCAACACACAGGCGCTGTGGCCATTCTCAGGGGACTACGGGCCGTGAGTGACTTTGAGTACGAGTTTCAGATGGCTCTGATGAATCGGAAGTTGAGCCGCAAGCCAGAAACCCTGTACCTGATGACAGGGGCACGCTGGATCTACATCTCATCCAGGATAATCAAAGAGGTGGTCCAGGCGGGGGGAAAAGTGACCGGCCTGGTGCCAGAAGTGGTGGAGTCTAAGCTGCGAGAAAAATTTGGAAAGTAATGTCAGTATCATTGGTCACCGATCATTGTTCCTTTACCATGCAACCGTGACACGCAAATCCCCAAATCATCACGTCTAATATGACCGATACGAGTTTCTTTTCTCCCGGGTAAAGTAATCAGCTAGGATTTGAGCGTGATCGAAAGCTAGTGGAGAGGGCAAGCTTTCTTTGGTGAAGACCCCCACCTCCAATGCATCGTCTCTGGCCTTCGGTTTACCTTTGGCTCGTGCCAAAAAAACCACCGTAATCGTATGGTGTCTGGGATCACGTTCGGGCGCAGAGTAAGCGCCCAACTGGCCCACAAGCTCGACAGCCAAAGATGTCTCTTCCAAAGCCTCGCGTCTAGCCGCCGCCTCCAGGGACTCACCGTAGTCCACAAATCCACCCGGTAATGCCCAACCTCGAGGCTCCTTGGCCCGCTGGATCAAGAGGATCCCTTTGCCCTCGAGTTCGATGATAATATCCACCGTCGGAAGGGGATTCCTATAGGTCTGCACCAAACCGCCGCAATGCGGACAGGTGAGCCCATTTTTCATATCCATCTCCTTTAGCCCGGGATTGCATACAAGTGGAGAAATCCTGAAGCCATGGCGATTCAGCGATTGCAGATATTAGATTTTAGATTTCAGATTGACGCCAACCCTAATGAGCAACTCATGACATTCTGCAATCTACAATCTGAAATCCTCATCACCCTTAGGGCAATGCTTTCTGTTGGAGGGAACAACTACTCGTCCGACCAGAAGTGGCGTCTCTCATGGTTAGGCTGATGACTATCAGTGTTGAATCTCGAATAATCGGCTGATGGAATCTTCGTTGTGGATACTCTTGATGGCCTCAGCAAACAGTAACGCCGAGGAGAGTACCTTGAGTTTGGTGAGATTTTTTCTCTCTGGCTTTTTTGGCAAAGTATCGGTGACCACCACCGATCCGAAAGGACTTTGGGCCAGCCTCTCTAGCGCAGGACCGGAAAGAATGGCATGGGTACAACAGGCATGTACCCCATTGGCGCCACTATCCAAAAGGACGGAGGCCGCTTCCACCAAAGTGCCAGCTGTATCTACCATATCATCGAGAATAATTGCAGTCTTGTCTTTGACCTCACCAATGAGGTGCATGGCCTTCGCCTGGTTCGCCTCTTCTCTTCGCTTGTCAATAAGCGCCAAACCGGCTTGCAACCGGCTGGCGTAAGCACGAGCTCGCGGTACGCCCCCTGCGTCCGGCGAAACAATTACCAGTTCATTACGAAACTCTTCCCTGATGTGCGGCAAAAGAATCGGGGAGGCATAAAGATTGTCAACAGGGATGTTGAAAAAGCCCTGAATCTGACCAGCATGCAGATCCATGGTGAGCACTCGATCAGTCCCCACTGCGGTGATCAGGTCGGCAACCAGGCGGGCGGTGATGGGTACCCGAGGCTTGTTTTTACGATCCTGCCTGGCGTATCCGTAATAGGGCATCACCGCCGTGATCCGTCGTGCAGATGCCCGTTTCAGAGCATCAATAATTGTCAGTAGCTCCATGAGATGGTCATTTACAGGATGGGCAAGGGATTGGATAACGAAAGCATCCGTGCCACGGACACTTTCTCCAACTTCCACCAGGGTCTCACCATCGCTGAAACTATCGATCCTGGCCCGGCAAAGTGATATACCAAGATAGTCGCAGATGTTCATCGCTAGCTCTGGGTTACTATTGCCACTGATAACCCTGATACCCACCGTTGCCATATGCAAACCTCCTCACAGGACAATTTCGGCGTGTTACCTTAATACATACAAGCCCAAATGGCAAGACGAGATGAATGGTTTTTCAACTCTTGGGAACTAATGTGGTCAGAGATAGGCTGGAAATGATCCATCGCCGGGAGTGGGGCAGAGCGCATAGGGCAGAGCGTAGAGAAAACCAATTATCTTCGCTATGCGCTGTGCGCTTTGCGCTTAATGGCCGCCGCAATGATCGCAACAATTTACTGAGGCTGCCAATGCCTTGACAACCTCCTTGGGCTCAGCCTTTGCCACCGCGATAATTTTCAGCTCCAGCACCACCCGTTCATCCGCCTTTTGCTGATCATCTTGGCGTAACAGGTGATATGCCACATGAGCCGCTGTGTCCGGCTCCAGAAGCAGTTTCAACACCTCACCTTCACTAAGACCCTCCAGTTGTTGATCTATCCCGTCAATCCACGACTCAACTCCATAGAGAAAACGGTGCTGCCCTGAGGTGTCTTTGGTGCGGTCAGCCTCGCTTTCACCCTGCAGACGAAACTCAACTGTCACATAATGTAAGGGCGTCACGCGTCCTATCGTTTCCATGATCTCCTCTCGAAATTGGCTTTAAGATCATAGTTTATTCTAGCTTTTTTCGCATCTATTTTCCATTGCCAAGTGTTTTCCGTTTGACGAATCCAGCCCCTGGTCCAGCCAACATTCCCTTTGCCTGAGAAATGATGGTCGACACACATGGGTTTCAAGCATCTGAGAAGTTCCAGGGACCATTTGATTTTTTACCGACTTACCGTTAGTATCGGACGGTCACAACAAGGAGGAAGTGGTTATGGTCTGGAAAGCAAACTTCAAGGGAGAGCCGATTTTTCTCGTTCTGTTCTCTGCTCTGCTCTGTATTCTCCTGTCACCCTCAGCTGCAAGTCTTGGAAGCGTTAACCCCATGGATCTCATCTTCACGGATACGGAGGGGAAAAAGGTTCGGTTTGACCAGATAATAGCCGACGGCCCGGTCTTGCTCTATTTCTGGGCCACCTGGTGTAAACCCTGCCGGAAAACAACACCCAAGGTGAACGCTTTTGCTCAAAAGTATGAGGATCAGGTCAAGGTGCTGGGGATTAACGTGGGTGGAATAGATTCGCTGAAGGACATCAAGAAGTATCGTTCACGCTACAAAATAAGCTACCACATGTTGGTGGACCACGATAATAAAGCGGTAGAGGCTTATTCCGTTTTTGCCATTCCCGTCATTATTCTCCTCGACGAGGGTGGCAAGGTGCGCTTCCGTGATAATGAGCCACCGGAAGATCTGGAAAAACTCCTGTCAGATTAACCCGTGAGGACCTATCTGGACTTACGGGGAGTGCTGCTAGCTGAAAAATGAATTTCTCCTATTCGTCCTGTTTTTCTTGCCCTGACGCGTCCCGTCGCTCTTCCTCCCTACCCTTGCGTTTGATATAGTTAGCTGCACAGCTCATCAAAATGAGCATGCCCAGAATCATGGGCATGAACTCACCTTGGGTGTAGGCCCGGTAGATACCGACGCAAACCACCACGATACCCACCAGTACGCTCGCTATCAAAAGTGGGATGCTCATTTTGCACTTTTCCCCGTCAAGAACATTTACTGGAACAGGCTGGGGTTCTGGGAAGCATTCATCGATCAGCCAGCAGCCATAAACGAAATATGAAGGAAGAACTCTTGAAATGATAATCTGCCAGGGAATACGGTTCCAATTATCCCAGCTGCAGGTGAATATCGATTCGGTATTTCAAGGCTGCATTTTCTTGAAACCGCCGACTTATGATTCATTAACTCTTTTTGGAAGTTTGGACCATAAACTCGGTAATTTGCTGCTTTACCCGCCCCTTACCACATTTAGGGCACTTAACCTTACCCTTTTCGTATTCACTTATCGACATCACCACTGCAAAAATTTTCTTGCAGCTCTGGCACTGATACTCGTAAGTAGGCATAATCGCACCTCCTCCCTGTGGCTTCTTTTGGGGCAATGCAAGCCATTCTGTCTGGATTATATCGAGCTATGAAATAATCTGTCAACGGACATTGGCAGGATTTGGATTAAGGCTTCTCTGCGCTCACCAGCATCCGCTTGGTGAGAAGGCCGTAATCATCAACCTTTGGATGGGAGACCATAGTGATTCCGCAGTCGATCTGATGGAAGCCGCTGTCAACTAGTAAAGCTTCTAACTCGCGACCCTGGAAAAGGCGGGCGAAATAGGTAACATCCCTAATGAGACCTTGCCGCTTACTCAACACCATCTCTCGAACCAAAATCCCTTCATCGCGGAGCTTGCGCTGCCGGCAAACTATCACATCTTCACTGGCCTCGTGCCAGCTGGTGGGTTTAAATTGCTCCTGAACATAGTCGGAGTGAACTAAGTCCAAAAGCACCCTGCCCCCAGGTCTCAGTACCCGATAAATCTCCAGTAGGATCTTCTGATTCTGGCTGTCCTTCTCAAAGTAACCGAATGAATTACCCATAACCAGGACAACGTCGAAGATGGAGTCTGTCAGTGCCACATCGCAGGCATCGGCCCGGCAAAATTGGATCGAACAGCCCACCTTTGCTGCATCCTCGGCGCCAACGCGCAACAAGACCTCAGAGTAGTCCAATACGGTGACGTGCCCGAAACCGCGCCTATTAAGCTCTATCGAATGGCGCCCCTGACCGCCGCAAAGATCAAGAATACGATCATCAGGGCTGAGCTCGAGGGTGGCCAAAACCATATCCACCTCAGCGGCCGTGGTTTCCGGACAGCAAACACTGCGGGCATCGGTAATCAGGTAGGTCTCATCAAAAACGTGCTGCCACCATATACGATCGTAATCTTCCATCTCTAGCCCAACCAACGCTTGCTGGCGCCTGACTCTTCAAGTGCCAAGTTCCAGTTACTAGATACCCTTACAAGATGCGGTTGGTCTCAAATTCGCAATCCGAAACAATACCTATTATTCCTCAAGATGGCCACCAAAGGAAAAAAGCCCGTCACTGGCCATCAGTGCGGGTTGTCCGGTCCAGGGAGCTGCCCTTGCAATAGATTCCTCCTCCGAGGTAATATGGACAAAATCGTCCAACTTCCCTGCACGCCACCACTCCGTCAACTGAACCGCGTCCGCCCACAAGTTTTCACAGTAGACCTGCAGTTGTTGTACCTGGGCCTCATTGATTAATCGTGGTCGCCATGCGGTTTTGATAGGGCCCAACAGGTAAGTGTGCCCCATGGCCACCGCCTGCTCATTCACCTCCTGACGAATTTCCTCGAGTGTGCTGTAACCCACCCGACAGATGGCCGCATTGATGCTGGCAGCCAATTCCCCCACGGGCGCCGTTTTCGGCAGTATTGCGAGGGCCTGAGTTCCACCTCCTGCCCCCACATTAGTGGGAATACCACCAAAACGGCCGAGGAAGCCGATCAGCCCCGCATCAGTGATCAAACAACGAAAATCGGTCTGCCACCGTTGCAAGCCTACCCGCTGCTCCTCGCGAAAAAGCCAGGGCGACTCTTCTGCCCAAAGGTGGAGTGGTACCAAATCCTGCACGATGTAATTCCCAGCAGCAAGAGCCTCTTGCAGATCCGCGTCAGGGTTTTCGCTTTTGAAGCCGATAAAGATTCCCTCGCCCGAGTAGCCTTGCACCGGCTTGAGCACGAGTCGGTCCCAGTTTTCTCTGGTCCACGCCACCAAATCGGTTATCTGCTCACCCTTTGGACCGGTTGTAGCGCGCTCATACAACTGTCTGGTCCATGGGGTTCTGTTAACCGTGGTCTCGTGTAGTTGACCACCGAGGGTATCGGTAACCGCTTCAAAGAGGCCTTTGGCACCAGCGGGCTCCATACCACGTGGATTCACAACAAGATCATCTTCAATGGCATGACGCAGGGCCGTAAGGGGATGGTCCTTTTCCATTTTCAGAAGCACGTCGTTGTTGAAATCCATAAATACCACACTTGCTCGGACGCCGTCGTGGAACAGGCGGCCGTCGTGATAGTCAAGCTGTTGTGGAGCTGAAAGTGCCGCCGTAATACCGGGCAAACTATTTAGGTACTGTACAAAATTTCGGTTTTCAACAACTGTATCTAGGGTGTCCGGTTCGGCCACCAAAAGAACATGAGCCGGTTCGTTGTTGTTGCGCCGCTTATGAGCTCTAAGCAGGGCGGCAGCAAAGGCTGGGACCGGGTTCAGGTACTGATGATCAAAATCAAGCTCAAAATCCAGGCCCAAATGTGGCTGCAACTTCTGCCAAGCAAGCTTACCAAGCTCCTGTGTAATCCTTTGGTACTCCCAACCTCCAGGACTGCCAAGATTCCACTCAGAATGATAGCCAAAAAACTCTTCCACCGATATCTCCTCCTTCTGACGAGGGGTTTAACTTAAAAGTTAATTCAATCTAAACCTTTATTGATATCCAAATGCATATGTACGCCTTGAAGGCTGAGTCTCTATTCCTGATCCTCTGAACTGGTCTGGAGAGCTTTACCTACTCTAGCATCTTCTGCCAGGTTTTCAAATCTCCAAGCAGCCAGATGAAACGGTATTTCGCCTCCTTCCAGGAGCAAGCGATGAAAACGCTGCCAGCCAAATTTTGGTTTAAAGCGCTGCCGCAGGTTGAGAATCTCGTATTTACCAAGGCTGTAGCAGAGCTGGTAACCAGGATTCAACTGAAAACGTTCCACCTGAGCAACGGCCTCGTCCCTGGCAAAATTGACGGAAACGAGAAGGCTGGCGGCCGCCTCGGTCGTGAATCTATGCAGGGCCAAGCCCGCGTCGATCAGGCAGCGAGCTGCCCTCCAGAGCCGACGTTTACAATCCACCAAGAGTTCCAGCGAATCCTGGACGTGTCCAGACTCTCCAAGGATGGATTCAGCATAGTACGCCCACCCCTCATAAAAAAGAGGTGATTCCACCTGGCGTCGCACCGGGTTGTCGAGATGTCGACGGATGCTGTCCAATAAATGATGTCCAGGATAGGTTTCGTGTGCAGAGAGAAACCTGTATTCCCGATGCAGCCGTTGTCTTCGGAGGTTGTCCACTTGCGTATTACTTGGTGAAATAGTACTGGTAATATAGAAACACGCCTGCTCGCGAGGTTCAGTGGTCAAAGGCGTACTATAAGAGGCTGCACTTCGCACCGACCGCAAGTAGGTTGGGGTTTCGCTAAGCGTCACCTCCTGATCCTTGTGGTCATCCAGTAAGTGCAGTCCCCGGCAGAGATCGCGCAGACTTGTTATTTCCGCCCCATAAAGCTGAAAAAGATCCAACTCCTCCCCTCTGCCAGGTTGATAGCTCTCATATAGTTGCTGCCATTCCAGCTTGGGATTGATAGTTTGGCGCAGCCGCTCCATTTCTTTCTGGCTGTCCTGCCATTCATCCTCAGCGATAGCGTAGATCTCATCCAGAGGTCTGGTGCAACCGAAATGACGCTGTACCAACTCCGCCACTGCGACCGGTTTTACCGTCTCTGTGGCTGCCGGGCCAATTTGACGCAGTCGCTCGGTTAGGACGGCCAGCGCCTCCTGGGCCTCCCGGCACGGCAAACCCAGTTGCTTTCTGAAACCCTCTCGGTCCGCATATCTAAGAATTTCTTCCAGATACTCACGGGCATCCTCAGCCATTGCCAGTCCGGCCCGGTGGTAGGGACCTGGGATGTTTTTCAGATTCTCGCCAGCTTGGGCCAACAGCCCCTTCAGACCAGCAAGTCGCTCCCCAGTGCGACCCAGACATTCTTTTGCATTATCGGCAGGCTTGTTCAAGGCGTGGTCCACCCCAATACAACCAATCTTGAGGTAGATGAGAGGGTTGTGACGCCAGGATTGGATCTCTTCCAGCTCGATAAGCAGGCCATCCATGTTGTGGAGTAGAAGTTGCCGATCAATTTCTTCTTCAAAATCTTTTTCCCCGGACTGCTTTTTTAAGCGCGTTTGAAGATCACGCACTGACCCCACGGCGGCTGCAATTGCTTCCTGACTCAATTGGTCAATTTGGTCAAACCATTGTGCCGCTTCCTGGACACGAGGCAGAAAGTGGAATTCATCACTGGCGCACATGACCGGAAAAGCTCTAGCGAGCAAGGAGAAGTACTCTTGAGCAATCCTGCTTATTTGGCTTTTCGGCTGATCTGACATCGCTCGTTCAGTTCCGTTGGGACCATGAATTCCTTAACCAATTCAGTAATTTGGGGATTTAGGAATTTAACTAATAGATCCCATTCGCCAAGGCAATCCCAGAATAGAATCCCAATTCCTTAATTTAACCGAGCTCTAAGTCTTGCGGTATCTTCCAGTCGTCGCCAAGAAACAGTGGCAGCTCAGCAATACACACCGGGCCCACCCGTACCAGCCAACCCGTTTGCCGCTCCAGTGGCTCCCTTAGGCTGGCGGCAAATCCGGGGAGAATCATTTCTCGCCTCCCCTGCCCCTGCTGCAGTACCGTCTCCGCCAAAGTGGTAGAAATCTTTTCCACTTTTAAAGATTGGTAAACCATTGCCATATCGACAGTGTCCCCACGACAATCCACAAAAAGCAGCCAAAAGGGGCTAAGGGTATACGCCATGATGCCGCTGAGTACCTCTTGGGTAAACTCGCTGTTGCCGGAAACGAGTACCAGGGTACCATCGTCAGCACGATTTACCTCCATCAACCCTGTCAGGGCGGGCCGAGGAAGGTCCAGAGCAGGGACCTTGGGAAGGATACGGTCGGCTTGTAAAGCTAACTGAAAGGCCCGTATCGAGTTTTCACTAAGAAAGGGGCACGCTGCCGGAGTCAGTCTGCCCATTTTTAATTGTTTCACAAAGGTGGCGCAGAAAGACTCTCCACACTCTCTGCAGTCTGTGCCGGGAAGGTATGTGAGAAAATCTATTTTGTTGAGATAAAGGTCGGCATCAATCATTTATTTACTGGGATTAATCCGGCGCGACGCTGGTCTAATCTCTAAATGGAGGAAAGGCACGCTAGATTAAAGGGAAGGGGTGGTGGTAAATAATATCGGTGCTGTCTTCAGGTTTCACACAGTCAGGCTTCCTGACTGTGTCGGACAAAGTTGTCTAGTCTGAAAACATCCAAAAGACTGAGATCTATCCATTTCATCCCCACGCCAGTCTCGCCGCAGGCCTCCTGCTTGGGACATACCCAGACGACCTCAGCCTGAGAGACGACCGAGCCATGATATTGGGGTAGAATGACGTTGATATGCACTCGGTCGCCAACGTCCATGCTCATATCGGTGCGGACGAACACACCAACTGGGCTGATATTCTTCGCCTTTCCTTTTTCCGCACCGCGCTTTCCCAGCAGACAATAGGTTGTATTGATATGTGCGCGAGGAAATCGCCTTTCTTCTTTCATGGCATGGACACTCCCAAGTGTTTTAATTATTTGCTCTTATACCATAAAATCGACAAAATGCATAGGCAAATAACTCATGGATCATCGCCAGTTCTCTCGGCTCGGGCCTGACCGTTCCGCAATTTCGATGTAAGTCCCTCTGGGGAGGCTGGTCAACTGGCCAAGCCGGACTAGCCGGCAAGTCTGTGTTTTTTCAATTGAATATGCTAAGATATCGCGGTTATTTGCCAGTAGCTCGCAAGAAGATCCCAAGAGGAGTGGCAAGCAGGAAAGTACCGAACCCTGAGTTTTTCCCGGAGGTATCGACATGGAAGTTAAAAAATTGGTCATCGTCGGTGGCGTGGCCGGTGGTGCCTCGGCAGCGGCCAAGGCACGGCGCTGTAGCGAGGACGTGGAGATTATCATGTATGAAAAAGGGCCTGATATCTCCTATGCCAACTGTGGGCTGCCCTACTACTTATCCGGTGTCATCCAACACCGTGAGGATTTGCTTATTACCACCGCCGAGTTTTTTCGTCACCGCTTCCGTGTTGATGCCCGACCCACAACAGAGGTAATCCAAATTGATCGCTCTAAAAAGAGAGTAGTTGCCAAAAACCTCAATACCGGACAGTTGGAGGAAGAAACCTATGACAGGTTGATCTTGGCCCCCGGCTCTCATCCCATAATGCCGCCGGTGGCGGGCATTGATCTTCCCTTTGTTTATACCCTCAAGACCCTGGAGGATACTGACCGAATCTTCGCTTACCTGAAAGAGAAAAAACCTCGTCGAGCCGTGGTGGTCGGCGGTGGCCTCATTGGTGTGGAAGCCATGGAGAACCTCGCTCTCAAGGGGCTCGACACTACGGTGGTGGAGCTTGCGCCGCAGTTACTCACTTTCTTGGATTGGGAATTGGCTGAAAAGGTCCGCTGGCATGCGCGCGATAAAGGTGTCAACCTTTGTCTCTCGGAGGGGTTAAAGTCGGTGGAGATGCATAACGGCTCAGCTTTAGTAAGAACCGATAAGGATCGAGAGATACCCGCTGACCTGGTCTTGGTTGCCGTTGGGATCAGACCCAACGTGGATCTTGCCCGAGATGCAGGTTTAGAGATTGGCATTACAGGTGGGATCAAGGTGAATAAGTTCATGCAGACCAGTGATCCGGACATTTTTGCTGCAGGTGATTGTATTGAAACCACGAACCTGGTAACCAACAAACCTGTGCTTACTCCTATGGGCTCGGCTGCAAACAAGGAGGGGCGAGCCGCCGGCGCTAATGCTCTCGGTCGCCGCATTAAGATTAAAGGTTTTACCGGAACTGTCATTGTCAAGGTCTTCGACCTCACGGTGGCAAAAACCGGTCTTTCCGAAAGTGAGGCGGTGGCAGAGGGTTTCTCACCTCTAGTTCTCTACGTGCAGCCTGGTCACCATGCCGGCTACTTTCCAGGATCCAAACCCTTGAGCATTAAAACAGTTAGCGAGCGTAACAGCGGTCGTCTCCTAGGTGCCCAGGTCATTGGCGAAGAGGGGGTCGACAAACGTATTGACGTTTTTGCCACTGCCATTTACCACCAAATGAGTCTGGAGGATCTTCTCAATCTGGATCTGGCTTATGCCCCACCCTATTCAGCCGCTAAGGATCCGGTGATCGTGGCCGGAGCAGTGGGTCAGAATTATTATCAGGGTGATTGGAACCCCATTAGCCCCAAGGAACTTAAAGAAAAAATGCAATCTGGAGAGCCCCTCACCCTGATAGATGTCCGTACCAAGCTGGAATTGAGCGAGATAGGTCCCATTCCAGGAGCCGTCCATATCCCCATTGATCTTTTGCGCAGACGGCTGCAGAATCTGGATTCTGAGCAAGAGATCATTTTGTATTGTGCTCAGGGACTCAGATCTTATCTGGGCAACCGCATTCTGGCCATGAATGGCTTCAAAAAGGTTAGGACTCTCTCTGGGGGGTTGGATACCTGGACCTACGAAACAGAACCTCCAACCGCTGACTCAGCTAAATGACGGTTTT
Source organism: Syntrophobacterales bacterium (assembly GCA_050124835.1). Lineage (GTDB taxonomy): Bacteria > Desulfobacterota > Syntrophobacteria > BM002 > BM002 > BM002. The sequence goes on from JASFEM010000014.1 coordinate 41,691, forward strand.
TCACCCTGACCGCTTGCACCAGTTCTCTGAGCCACAACCGTTGAGTACCATGTCCATATTGCGTTTTTTCACTTGATTTTTGTCAAAGCCCTGTATTAAAGTCCCGTTGATAATGCCTGTTTATAAACGCAGATCCATCTCGCTTCACGGGTTTCTTTCCCTTACTGGAGCCGGGATCTGAGGTAGGGGGCCATTTAGGTTAATCTTTTCAAAAGGAGGTCAGCGTTTTGGCAAATGGTATCGTAAAGTGGTTTAATGACAAGAAGGGCTATGGTTTCATCCAACAGGAAGACGGTGAGGACATATTTGTTCACTACTCCTCTATCAATATGCCTGGATTCAAATCCCTTACGGAAGGTGAGCAGGTAAATTTTGATGTAGAAGAGAGTGACCGAGGGCCTGTGGCGAAGAACGTAACAAAAGCTTGATTTGGATTGAAAGGGAAATTACTTGAGCTGGGCTGGGCATCTCGTCTTGAATAGATGGGATGCCCTTCTAATTTGTATTCTCTGCTGCGACTTGATTGTGGCTACTGATGCTCGACAAATGGATTATTCAGTTTCTAGTAGAGGAAAGGGAGATGATTGACAAGGCGACCAAAAAAAAGCTCAAGAAAATCCAAAGAGAGATCAAGAAAGCAAAAAAGGAACTCGACAAGGTAGAGCTTAGGCCTTGCCAAAACGATGCCGACCTGAAACGGAAAGAGGATGATCTTAAAGATCTCGCAGACAACATCCGCGCGTTGGAAAACGAGCAAGATAGACATATACTTGACACTGGCAAGGTAAAACACACCATTTGACGTTCCGGCCGGTTCTGCCGGCCTAATATGTATTAGGGGTCAGGTTTCGGGGGAGCCAAGCGAACCTGAATCCGCGTCGTAAAGTTGGTTTCAAATCTTTACCAGTAATTTAAATTGTAAAGACTAAAGACTCGACTCCAGTTAGTTGTCTTCTGAAAGTTCCAAGGAAAGGACTGCAGAGCCATGTCAGTATCACCCACACGCTGCCGCCGTTCGAACGAATCATCGTTAAAGGTAGATGTGCCGGGTTTAGCCATCCTTAAAACCTTTTTTGCCGCCCATTTGATTACAGTTTTACTTTTCGCCACCGGTTGTCAGAGCGTCTACTATCAAACAATGGAAAAGCTTGGTTACCAAAAACGAGAAATACTTATAGACCGCGTTGAAGACGCTCGCGATGTGCAAGAAGAGGCCAAAGAGCAGTTTCAATCGGCCTTAGAAGAATTCAGTAGTGTTGTAAACTTTAGCGGCGGTGAATTGGAAAGGAAGTATGAAGCACTCAATGCTGAATTTAACGACTGCAAATCGAAAGCGAATGCGGTGCGGGATCGGATCGTTGCAGTTGAAGATGTGGCCGAGGCATTGTTCGACGAATGGGAATCCGAACTGAAGCAGTATACCAACGACAAATTGCGCCGGGCAAGCCAGCGCAAATTGGTGCAAACGCGGAAGCATTACGCCCAACTCATTGGTGCAATGAAGCGTGCTGAGTCGAAAATGGATCCGGTGCTCGCGGCCTTCCAGGACCAGGTTTTGTATCTCAAACACAACCTCAACGCTCAGGCCATCGCAGCCTTACATGACGAGCTGGTTTCTGTTGAGGAAGATATAGCGTCCCTGATAAGGGAAATGGAAGTTTCCATTGCAGAGGCCGATAATTTCATCAAGGCCATGGTTGAGGCATAGCTGCCGCACTCAAGGGGCCCAGCGTTAGCGTGCCGCCTGTTCACGGGCCACATCACGTTGCAGAAAATCGCATTCGTCACGGTCAAAAGTCCAGCAGCATTTCGGCTTGACCTGGTAGATGGAGCAGAAAAACTTTCCGCTGGCATAGTACTCGAACAAAAACGGGCAGAAGCGTTGGTGTTCGCAACCATCACCACGAAAATAAGCGTGCCAGTGATCTGGTGCTGCAAAAGATCCGGTGAACTCCGGCGGACCGCCTCGAATCTCACAACAGCCCCCACAATGGTTACACCAACCCGCCTCAGGAAGGTTTTCACTGGGAGAGCCTCTAAACCCCATGCCGAACAACTGGCCATTACGATCAAGCTTGGCTAGGTCCTCTCGAATTGACACGAATATCTTTGTCCACTTCAGTAAATGTTCAGCCAAGATTTTTGCCAGCACATTCTCAGTCAAATCAGCAAACTTGGGCTCTAGGGCAAACTGTTCAACGTTTAGTTTCATCAGCTTGCTCAAAGGAAAGTAGGGGTCTTCCAGAGCCTTTGCAACTAGCTCACGCTGTCGGATTTGCTGGTAGCAGCCTTTGAGCAAATCAAGCGTTTCCCGCCAACGACTCAGAGTTTCAGAGGTTAGGCTGGAGCCGGTTTCCAACTCCAGCGCGCGACGGTGGCTATTAAGCTCGCAAAACGCGATGAATCGCTTATGGAATGAAGACATTGGCATTGTCTGGTCTTCGAATGTCTCGCGATTTAGTATAAGCAGGGGAAAGGCAAAATGACCCTTACATGGGGCACGTAGCATAGGGTGAGACAGGTTTTGTATCACTCAATGCTCTATGCTTCATTGGAGACTTCATGACGCTGCAGATACCGCTCCCAGCGGTTGTCAACCCAAGCTTGCAGATCATCTACCTGCTCAGGGGTCACCTGCTTGAAACGACCCTGCAACTTGAGGTATTGGTCAACCGGTTTTTTCTTGCCACTACCGGCCATCCTGCGGCTACGTCCAGTGAGACGAAAAACATTGCCTTCCACCTCGTAGAGAACCCACATGCCAGTATCCACTGCTAGCTTTGCCAGTTTGACCAAATCATCGGTGGGAAAGCCCCAGCCTGGAGCACAGGGAATGTGAACATGGACAAAGCGAGTACCATAGATGGTCTTGGCTTTCGCCACCTTGTCGAAGAGATCCAAGGGGTACGCAGGAGATGCCGAGGCCATGTAGGGAATGGAGTGGGCTTCCATGATGGCCAGAATGTCCTTCTTGTGCTCGATCTTAGTCGCTGGGGTGGTGGTGGTAAAAGCTCCCATAGGCGTGGCGCTCGAGCGTTGGGTACCTGTATTCATGTAGCCTTCGTTGTCATAACAAATATAAAGAAAGTCAGTATTCCGTTCCGCAGCGGCACTGAGGGCCTGAATGCCAATATCGAAGGTACCACCATCCCCGGCTATCCCCACCACAGTGTAATCGGTCTTACCCAGTGCCTTGAGCCCGGCGGCAATACCGGTAGCCGAAGCAGCTGTAGTGGCAAAAGCGGTGTTGATGTTGGTTAGGCGCACTGAGGTGGATGGATAGAGTCCGTGCAACACAGTCAGACATGACGCCGGTATGGTCAAAATAACTTTCTCTCCCAGAGCCTTGAGGATATGACGATAGGCGAGAGATAAACCGCACCCTGAACATGCCCGGGTACCGGGCAGGATATATTCCTCTTCGGGCAATTGCATTACCGTCTTGGTCATAGTCCCAATTCCTTTTCTTAATAGGCTCCCTGTGGCTTGCTCCTAGGCCAGTGCTGGGAGCGTAGCAGAGAAATTGAGGGATTTGGGAATTCAGGGATTTAGGAATTAGAATTCCTCAATTCCTTAATTCCTCAATTCGTAATTGCCGACTATACTGCAACTCCCAGCCAATGGGGGCCGTTCATTCGACCTTTCCCGTTCAAAGCCTCTAAAGTGGCGGTTTCCAGGTCGGCAAAGCTGACGTTTTTCCCACCCAGACCCACAATGTAGTTGGTGATCACCGGACGCTGATCACCTTCGAATAATGCCGCTTTGGTCTCGGTGCAGGTGGCCCCTTCATTGCCGTAACTGATGTTCTTGTCAAAAATCACCACATGTTTGGCATCTGACAGCGCTGCACGAAGTGGTTCTGCCGGGAAAGGTCGGAAAACCCTCAAAGCGACCACTCCAGCTTTGTAACCTTTGTCGCGAAGCTGGTCCACCGCCAGGGAGGCCTCGTTGGCCAGAGAGCCCATAGAGAGCAAAATAATATCAGCGCCATCAGTCCGATATTCCCAAAGCAAACAACCGTAATCTCGGCCAAAAATCTCCCCAAATTCTCGACCAACTTTGAGTATGACGTCCCCGGCACTCTCCAGCGTCTCCTGCAACCGCAGGCGAAATCCCATGTAGCTCGGACATTCAACTCCTTCGGCATTGGCACGTGAGTCAGCCAACATCACCGGGTTGATATTGATGGGCTCAGGGCCGTCCACTTGCAAGTGTGGTACATACGGCGGCAAAAATGCATCCACCTGATCCTGATCCGGTATTTCCACTGGCATGACCGTGTGAGACAGCACAAATCCGTCGAAACAGACCATCATGGGCACGTGGAGCTGTTCTGTGATCTTGTAGCCCATGATGATGCTGTCGATGATTTCCTGATTGTCTCGACAATAGACCTGCATCCAGCCGGTGTCGCGTTGGGAAATAGAGTCCTGCATATCGTTGAAAATGGTCCAGGGAGCCCCGAGTCCTCGATTGGCCAGCGCCATAACGATTGGGAGCCGAGCCCCTGCAGCCCAGTGCAGTTGTTCATGCATATAGGCCAGACCATTTGCCGCAGTGGCGGTAAAGACACGTGCTCCCACAGTTGAGGCGGAAATACACACAGTCAGGGCGCTATGTTCACTTTCCACCCGAATAAACTCGGCTTTCATTTCACCTGAGTCTACGTATTTAACCAGGGTCTCCGGAATCTTGGATTGTGGGGTTATGGGATAAGCAGCCACCACCTGTACCCGGCTAATCTTGGCTCCCAGCGCTGCCGCCTCGTTTCCATTGATAATTTTGACTGTACTCATATCCGTACCCTACTTTATCCAACCCTTTGACCGGTCTGGACCTGCCTCAGTTGGAAAACCTGTATCGGAGACACCTTGCTTTTTAGTCGATTGTGCTCTGCCAGAACTAGCTCTACTCCGATTCGTCCCCACCTGCCTCTGGTTCGTTCAAGATGGCGCATTCCCTGAGCAATAAATCTTCCTCG
>JASFEM010000015.1:0-45897 GCA_050124835.1 Syntrophobacterales bacterium
AGTGTCGCTGAACCTTTCGGCAAGGTCCTTTAAGATCTTTTGAAAAAGTGGTGAAAGATTCTTATACTCATTTGACAGCTTTTCACGGTCAAGAATACCAATTTTTACATTACCACGAGCGGCTATCGATGCAGAGCGGGCGCCATATTTCTGGGCAAGGAAGGAGACTTCTCCAAAAATCTCCCCCTCTTCGAGCAAAGCGAGAGTGACCTGTCCCTTGTCAGTCTCTTTGGTCACCCTTGCCTGTCCTTCCAATAGGACATAGATATTTCGGTCGCTCTCTCCCCCCTCCATTAGGATGAGCTCTCCGTCCTGATATTCTACCGTGCGTTCGAACTCCATAATGGTCCATCTCCGAGGTGACGAGCCTGCTTGCTAACGGCACATTTTATACGGCTGACAGTCCTTTGCCTGCAACCGCGCTTGCTTCAGTTAACTGCCGTTGCTTGTATGGTGTATCTGTTTGATTGGATTATTACCTTATTTCGCAAAAAAAAATCAACTACATTATCTTCTGGTTGCATCTCTTGCAGTAGTTCGTTCCAGGTATGTTGACAAAACCGCAACTCTGACAGGTCTTCCCCGTGTTTGTTTGTTTGGAAGTAATCTCGGTCCCGCACTTGGAACAGAACAGGGCGTCCGTCTCGACCTCGGCGTCGCACCCGGGGCAATGATTGGCCCCACCAATCTTCACACCGCATCGCTTGCAATATAGCGCATCAGCATCATTCAGCGTACCGCATGCCGCACATTTCATTAGATGGCCCTTCCCAACTCTGAAAAGTGATTCCTCAGGCTCTTGCCTCAGCGGAATTGCGGAGTTTCTAGTTATCCAGCTACCCGCTGCAAGGTCCAGTATTTACTCAATTATACAAGAATTTTACAGAATTCGTCACCTCTTTTTAATCTCTCTCGCACCACCAGCTGCCTCATTTTAGCTTTTCCAGTGCCTGACACCGACGTTGCACCGGTGCTTCCACAGGAACATTTTGTGGAACACCACAGTGATCCAAGGGATCCGTTTCATAAAGAAGAACTTCGCTGCCGTCAAAATAACCGTCCCCATCGCTGTCACTATCACTCCAGGACGTCCCGTACAACATCAATTCAGCATAGTTGCTCAACCCATCTTGATCTGGATCCCATTCCTTCAGCCGCTCAAGCATCAGGGCGACATTCTGCTCCATCTGCACAAGTGCTTTATCTGCCTGTGACCAACTGCCCCTGGCTATCATTTCCTCTATATCGTCACTGAGACGCACGGTCTCATAAAGCATATCCGGTTCCAATCTTGCCACACCCATATCCTCACACTCCTCCAGATGAAACCGGGCAAGTTGATATGAGTTGACCAAGTCTTCCTGGCGCAAGCTGGTATGACTGGTATCGCAAGTTGCGTTGGCAACAACGAGCCAGAGCAAGAGGAGGCTCACAGCCATATATATCTTCTGTTTCACAATAGCCATACCTATGTTTCCTTGAGCAACAAGGGCAAAGATCCAATCGACTCGGCAGCCCCGCAAAATATTTCTAATCAACCTGGAAGCCAAGGTCGTACGCTTTTAGATTTATTTCCAGAAAGGCCTTTTTTATCCTGGTATTTATGACCGTCTCTATCACCTCTTTAGCAAAGGGCATTTTCGCGTGACGCATTAGGGTTCCGAGCATCACAATATTCACTGAAAGTTCCGAACCAGCTTCGCGGGCAAGGGCTCTAGCATCATAAGCGATGAGCTTATTTACTTGACTTGAGATGGTTCGTGTCATAGCAGAGACCTCTGGATATTGATCCCTACCACTGGAAACACTAAACGGAGCTACAGGGCTGGTGTTGCAAATAACCAGACTACGTGCCGAACACTTGCGCATCGCCCGCAGAGCCTCCAACGGTTCAAAGGCCAGGAGGATGTCTACCTCACCGTCGGAAATAACCGGGCTCTGCACCTCGCCCATGACTACGGCGGATTCAACCACACCCCCCCGCTGGGCCATACCGTGAATCTCGCTGACTACTACAGGAATATCAGCGAGCATCGCCGCCTCGCCCAGAATCCTGGTGGCCAGCAAGGTGCCCTGCCCACCTACGCCAGTAAAGAAAATACGCCATGTATCCATAAAACATCCCCTTGATTGTCGACAACGGTTCTAAACTCTTAACGATCTATGATGTTTTTTCAGCCGATCAGTTGTAAAAAGCAGCATAGCGCAGAGCGCACAGCGTTTTGGTAAACAGTAAAGGGTGAACGGTAAACGGAGTAGAACATGGTCCTGCAACTGTTTACCGTTTACTGAATTTCACGCTATGCGCTATGCTTCTCTTGACAACTGACTACGGACGTTACCCAGTTTTTTTCTTCGGTTTTATTGCGTGACAAATCTGCTTACAAACACTGCAGCCACTGCATAGGTGCTCATCGATTGCAATGAAAGCGCACTCTTGTTCATCCTCACAGTAGGTAAAGGCTGGACATCCAAGCTCATCTAAACACCTTCTGCACATATCGCACTCGTTGGTCACCCTAAAAACGACCTTTTGCTTCTTGCCAGTGACACGCCTTTCAAACAACGGGCAGGGTGACTTTGAGATGACCACCTTTACTGCCGGTTCGCCTTGCATGGCTTCTTTTATTGTCGCTATTGTCTTCTCAACCTGCAGGGGATTCACCACAACTATCTGATCCACACCACACCCTCGCACTAACGTCTCAATGTCCACTTTTGGGGGTTGACGTCCTTGTTCAGTGAGTTCCACTCCGGGATGTGGCTGTTGTCCTGTCATGGCGGTTGTGCCGTTATCCAAAATCACCAGGATAAAATTGTGGTCATTATGGACAGCATTAATAAGCCCAGTAACACCTGAATGGAAAAAGGTCGAATCGCCAATAAAGGCGACCACAGGCTGGTCCTGAGCCTTGGAAAACCCGCCGGCGCTGGACACACTCGATCCCATGCAGAGGAGATAGTCGGCAGCCGCGAGCGGCGGCAGTAGCCCGAGAGTGTAACAGCCGATGTCAGATGGGTAAATGGCACCCTCATCGCCTAACGCCTGCCTCACCGCATAATAGCTGGCTCTGTGCGGACAACCCGCGCAAAGATTAGGCGGTCGCTGGGGAAGATCTGATCCCATTTCTACGTGTGGGGGCTGATAATCCAGTTGGAAGAACCGGGCCGTGGCTGACTTGACAAGAACCGGGTCGAATTCAAAATAACGGGGCAATAAGCCATCACCTTTACCTTTAATTCTTATTGTGAGGCCTTGCTCCTGAGCTGTCACCTTGAGCATATCTTCTAAAAACGGCTCCAGCTCTTCCACCACCAGAACCTCATCCACCCCTTTCATGAAGTCCAAACAGAGTCCATCTGGAAATGGATAGGTCATACCGAGTTTCAGCACTTGAACTCGGTTGGCAATGTTCAACTCCCGAATGGCATCCATGACATAGTTGTGGCTCACTCCACTGGTTACAACTCCCCAGGTACCCTGCCCTTTCGCAGTGTTGAACGGCGATTCATTGGCTTCAGTTCTCAATTTCTCAATTTTTTTCAGTAGTTCAATATGGAGCCTACGTGCCACCATAGGCACCGGTACCAGGCTTAGGGGATCCTTCTCAAAGTTCCCTTTCACTCTCGAATTCTGCAACGGTCCTACCTCAACAACGGTGCGGCTGTGATTTATTCGAGTAGTGGTACGCAACAGTACTGGAATCTTATAGGACTCGGAGATCTCAAAAGCGGCCCTGGTCATATCCAAGGCCTCCTGGGAATTGGCTGGCTCTAGCAAGGGTATTCCGGCGAGCCTAGCGTAGTGGCGATTGTCCTGCTCATTTTGGCTGGAGTGCATGGAGGGGTCGTCAGCGCTCACTATTACCAGACCGCCCTTTACCCCCACATAGGCCAAGGTCATCAGAGGATCAGCCGCAACATTCAAGCCCACGTGTTTCATGCTGCACATGGTACGCAAACCACAAATAGAGGCTGCAGCCGCGGTCTCCAGCGCTACTTTCTCATTGACCGAATACTCGAAATAGAGATCCGTTTCCTGAGATATTCGATAAAAATTATCGCCGATCTCGGAAGAAGGCGTTCCTGGATAGGTGGTGGCAAAGGAAAGCCCCGACTCCAGAGCGCCTCGGACAATCGCTTCGTTTCCTAAAAGTAGTTTTTTGCTGCCCGGTTGGGCAGCCAGCAATTCGTGCATTGCCAACCTCTTTCTCAGCAGAGTGTCAGTTGTCCGTCGTCAATAGTAGCTTTGCGCATAGAGCACAGCGTGAAATTCAGTAAATGGTAAACGGTGAACAGTTGCAAGAGCATGTTCTACTCCGTTTACCGTTCACCCTTCACTGTTTACCAAAACGCCCGACACTCTGCGTTTTGCGACCCTAGACAACGGACCAACAACTACGGACACTTCATTATTGTGACAGTTTCCTGCGGTCTACAACTCCAGGAGCGGTCTCTTCTTCTCGATTGATCGAGCCAGACTCAACCAGGACAATCCGCGGAGTAACCCCGATTCCTCCTGCAACCTTTTCCCGCATAGCCTCCACCAGAGACCGCTGTTCGCGCATTTTATCAAAGAAGATTTCCTCTGACACCTCCACCAGCACCGTTATCTTATCCAGATTTCCCTCCCGATGAACAACCATCTGACAAGGTGGCCGGGTTCCATGGATCTCTTCCAATAGGTCACTGACCCTACTGGGAATGATGTTGATACCTTTGACTATGATGACCTGATCGGTGCGGCCAAACACCCTACTCATCCGAGCCAGGGTCCGGCCGCATCCGCAGTCCGTGTACTCCAGAGAACAGAGATCGCCTGTGCGGAATCTAATAAGTGGAAACGCCTCTTTGGTAATGGTGGTTATGACCAGTTCGCCTTTCTCTCCTGCCTCCAAACGGCTGCCGGTTTCCGGATCTACCACCTCGGCGATGAAATGGTCTTCACTTAAATGCATGCCTGCCTGGTGCAGGCATTCTCCCGCTACCCCAGGTCCCATTATCTCGCTAAGGCCGTAATTGTCTGTTGCCTTAACGTAAAGGCGGTCTTCAATCTCCGCACGCATGGCCTCGGTCCATGGTTCACCGGCAAGCATGGCATACCTGAGAGTGAGGGTTTTGGCATCAACACCCATTGTGTCCATGCGGTCGGCGATAACAAGAGCATATGAGGGAGTCGCTGCCAAAGCTGTGCTGCGATAGTCCTGCATGATCGTAACCTGCCGTTCGGTCCGACCGACCGAGGTGGGAAGGACTGAGGCACCGACGAGCTCAGCTCCGTAGTGAAGCCCCAAGCCGCCGGTCAGTAGACCATAATTCAAAGTGACCTGTACCACATCGTCGGCTGTAACTCCCGCCGCGGTTAGAATGCGGGCCACCAACTGGCTCCAGTGCTTCAGATCCTGCCTGGTGTATCCCACCACAATTGGCTTTGAAGTTCCGGAAGAAGAATGGACCCGCACGACCTCACGCAATGGCACAGCGAAAAAATCATAGGGGTAGGCATCGCTGAGATCTCGGCTGCAGGTGAAAGGCAGTTTCTCCAAATCATCCAGTTCCACCAGATCTTCTGGTTCGAAGTTTATCCCATCGAATTTCTTACGATAAAAAGCCACGTTTTTGTAAACTCGGTTGAGCGTGGCCTGCAACCTCTCAAGCTGCAACTGCGTGAGCTCATCCCTCGACATACATTCGTATTCTTGGTCCCAAATTTTCATGGCCTCCCACTCCGTTGGAGGGTCCGTTGTCGGTTGTCAGTTGTCCGTTGAGCTCGCTCCGCTAGCAGCAGAGCGCTTAGCGCATAGCGTGTAATACAGTAAACGGTGAACAGATGCAGAACCATGTTTTACTCCGTTTACCGTTCACCCTTCACTTTTTACCAAAACGCTATGCGGCTCTAGACAACGGACCACAGACGACGGACCACGGACTTTAAGATTTCAATCTTCCCAAACTTCTCGGTAGCCCTTGCCGAGATAGGCCCGTTTGACTTCTGCGTGCTCCAGAAGCATCTGACATTTTCCTTGGAGAACGATCTTTCCGATTTCCAGCACATAGCCACGGTCCGCCGTGTGGAGAGCGGCTCGGGCGTTCTGTTCAATGAGCAGAATTGTCGTGCCTTCCTTACGCAAAGCGTTAATGATTTCAAAGGTCTCTCTTACGAGCAACGGTGAAAGCCCCATGGAGGGCTCATCGAGGATCAATAGCTTGGGTCGGGCCATGAGGGCGCGAGTGATAGCCAGCACTTGCTGTTCGCCACCACTCAGGGTCCCCGCCATCTGATGCCACCGGTCTGCCAGAATGGGAAATTTCTCCCGGAAACGTGCCATATCAGCTCGTACGCCTGCCCGATCTCGACGGACAAAACCCCCCATTTCAATGTTGTCGCGCAAACTAAGGGTGGCGAAAACCTTACGTCCCTCTGGAACATGCGAGATCCCGCAGCGAACGATTTCTTCGGCCGGCATTTTGGTAATATCTTGACCCTCAAAGGTGATGCTCCCACGGCTAGCCTGAACAAGCCCGGAGATGGTTTTTAGAAGCGTGGTCTTCCCAGCGCCGTTAGCACCTATGAGGGTAACTATCTCCCCCTCGTTCACGTGGAGAGATACTCCTTTCAGGGCGTGGATGTTGCCATAGTATGTGTGTACACTTTTTAGGGTTAGCATGGTTAGTCTTCATGTTCCACATATCTTGGGTTGCGTTCGAGAAGTCAAGAGTCAGACTCCAGGGGCACAGGGCATAAGGCTCAAGGCATAGGGTGACTAGTTTTGGTATTTTCCTTGTACCTTGCGCCCTGCACCTCGCGCCCAGAGCGAAGCGCTATGTGCTTTGCGCTATAGATTCGAATAATCTAGCTCTTCTCCCAAGTAGGCTTCGATCACAAGGGGATCGTTCTTTACCTGTTTAGGCTTCCCCTCCGCAATTTTCTCACCGAAGTTCATGACAAGAACCTCGTCAGAAATGTCCATCACCAGATTCATGTCATGCTCCACCAGCACGATGGTAATGTCACTCTCTTTGATTCGCTGGATCAGAGCTGCCAGCCCCTCGGTTTCCCTGGTATTGAGCCCACCGGCAGGCTCATCCAGCAGCAGTATTTTTGGATTGGTGGCCAGCGCCCGTGCCACTTCGAGGAGTTTCTGTTCTCCTAGTGGCAGGCTACCGGCCAACTCATCGGCTCGATGCCCCAAGCCAACGAATTCTAGACATTCCAGGGCGGCCGAATGGATTTGTAGCTCTTCCCGCCGCATCCTGAGCAGTCTAAAACCTGTACTCAGGATTCCAGCACGGCTCTGGATATGTCTTCCCACCATCACATTTTCCAAAACCGTCATGCGACCAAAGACTTCCACGTTTTGAAAGGTGCGGGAAACGCCCAGTCGTGCTATCTCTTTCGATTTTCGGCCACTGATAGCCACCCCATTCAGTGATATGGTTCCGCCGGTGGGAGGGAAGATCCCGGTGATCACATTGAAAAGCGTGGTCTTACCCGCTCCGTTAGGCCCTATCACCGCTTTAATGATCCCCGGTGTCACGGTGAAACTGAGACCTTTAAGAGCGCGAACGCCACCGAAAGACTTTTGCAGGTTTTCCACTCGGAGGAATTCTTTGGAACTTGCCGAATTCATTCAACCATCTCAAGCAGAGGGAGGGTTCCAGTCTTTTCAGATCAACTTCGCTTCCAGATACCGCCCATCCGCGGCATCAGGTCAACCAGTCCTTCAGGGAGAAACATGACGATACCTAGCAGGATAGCGCCATAGACTAGTATGTCAAAATCATGAAATACGTGCAGCCATTCATTGCCCAAAAAGGTCAGCAGCCAGGTGCCAAGCAGCGCTCCCCAAATGGAGTGCATGCCGCCCACCACCACCATCATCACCAGTTTTATAGACAGGAACAAATCGAAGGAGCTGGGACTCAGAAAGCCCACATAGTGCGTATAGAGACTTCCGGCAACCGATGCATATACCGCACTCAAGACGAAGATGATGATCTTGTACTTTGCGGTTTCAACTCCCATGGCGTCTGCAGCCACCTCACTGTCGTGCAGGGAGCGCAGGGCGCGGCCTATGCGGGAATGGATCACGTTGAGAGAAAAGATCAGCACCAGCAGAACCAGAGACCACACGAGGATGTAGTAGCGAAGTTCGTTATCAAAGGCAAAGCCCCAGATCGCTATCCCCGGAATGTCAGAAAATCCTGAGGGTCCCCCGGTGAGGGCTACTTCCTCATTGAAGAAAATATAGACAATGACCCCAAAACCCAGGGTTGCCATGGCCAGGTAGTGTCCCTTAAGTTTCAGGGACGGGACTCCCACAGCGTAAGCCACCACCCCAGTCAGTAAGGCTCCGGCAAACATCGCCAGCCAAGGCGACAGCCCGAGCTTAGCACAGAGTATTCCCGAGGCATAAGCTCCCAGTCCAAAGAAAGCCGCATGACCCAATGAAATCTGTCCTGCATAGCCCATGAGCAGGCTCAACCCTATGTTTATCAGGCTGTATATCCCGATAAATATCATAACGTCCAGATAGTGGCCGATACCGGGCACATTCATTACCAGAACTGGGAATATGGCAAGGAAAAGAATCAAGCCAAGAAGTCTATTTCGAGATTGTCTGTCCATGTCCAAAATAGGTTGATCGGTTTAGCCGGTTAAAGGCCTCACTGGCTAAACATTTTTAAAACTTCTTTATCTTGCTGGCCTCCACATTACCAAAGAGGCCGCTAGGGCGGACGAAAAGGACCAAGAGCAGTAAAATAAGCGCCACCGCATCCTTGTACCCGGAGGAGATCAAGCCAGCGCACATGGATTCAATAATTCCCAAAAAAAGACCGGCCACAACTGCCCCGTGAAAACTTCCCAAGCCACCTAAAACTGCGGCACCGAATCCTTTCAAACCCAGGAGCGCACCGCGATCATATTCCATGAGCGAGATTGGGGTGATAACGGCACCGGCAACCGCACCAATAGCCGCACTCAGTGCGAAGGAAATCAATATCATGGTATTCACCTTGATACCCACCAGTCGGGCCGCTTCCGGATCATCCGCGCATGCCAGCATAGCTTTACCATAGCGGCTTTTCTTAAAAAACAGAGTTAGCAGCACCACAACGACTGCCATCATCCCTAAAACCCATAGGGTCTGAGACTGGATGACTGCTCCGAGTATTAATATGGGTTTGGTACCAGAAAAGGGCAGAAGAACATAGGGATCTTTGCCCCAAACAAACATGGCTATGCCTTTGAGAAGGATAGAGGCGGCTATGGTGACAATTATCAGGGTGAGGACAGTGGCATTCTTGAGCGGATTGATGGTAAACCTTTCCATCATTGCTCCCACTCCGGTAACCGCTGCGACGGTTAACACGAAAGCCAGAGGAAGGGGCAGCTGCAGGAAGGCTGAGAAGAATACCATAATGAGTCCTCCCAGCATAACGAACTCACCCTGAGCGAAATTTATGATTTCTGTTACGTTATAGATAATGTTGAAACCCAGGGCCACCATGGCATAGATGCTTCCCACCGTTATACCTGTGAAGGTGTATTGAATCAGCTGTCCGGTAAGAGAGATCTTTTCCATCTTAAAATAAATCCACGCTCTCCGAGGTGAAGATATAGAGGAGGTGTCTGACCTAGGGAAGTTAGAAACCTAATTCAGATTTACGTCGAGGTCAAGAAGAAAGCCTCCCCAGCGCTTCAGACCGGGGAGGCTCTCGTAGGTATACCAATAGCTCTGGATTCTAGGGAGCCAGAGCCCAGTCGCCGTTCTTGACTATTACCATCTCAAAGGCCTCTTTTGTAAGACCGTTATGATCGGTAGGCGAGAAGTTGAAGACACCATGCTGGCCGACAAAGTTTGTGCGGGTCTCAATGTAATCTCTAATCTTGGCTGAATCCGCTCCCACAGCCTTCATGGCATCCATAACCAGATTGAGAGCATCCCAGGCATGGCCACCGAAGGAAGACAAAGGCTCATTAAATTTTTCCTGGTAAGCCTGATTGTAAACTTCGATTACCTTTTTCTGCGGATGGTCAGCCGGAACCAGGTCGGGAATATTAACCCGGCCCAGGGGACATATGACGCCCTCTGCCGCGCCACCTGCAAGCTCAATGTTCTTGCGACTGCCAAAGCCGTGGCTCTGATAGAACGGCATGGAAGTCATTCCTAGATCCCGCCAGTTCTTCACTGCCAAAACCTGGGTGGGGCCCACAGACCAGTTGACAATGGCCTGCGCATCAGTGCCTCTGATTCGGGTGAGTTGCGCAGTGAGATCCGTGTCCTTGGGGCCATAACGCTCATCAGCTACGATCTCTATACCCACTTGCGGTGCTATTGCCAGCAGTTGCTCTCGACCACTTGCGCCGAATCCGGTGGAAACACTCATTATGGCAATCTTCTTAATCCCTTTTCCCAAGAGATAATCGTAGATTTTTTCAACCGCATGGGTATCTGACTGCGGCACCTTGAAGACCCATTTGCGGTCTACCACCGGGGTTACAATTTTAACACTGGCGGCACAGGAAACTAGAGGCACCTTCGACTCATTTGCAACTTTCACTACAGCGAGTGTATTGCCACTGAGGCTGGGGCCAATAATCACCGGCACATTGTCTTTCTTGAGAAGCCGTTTGACCGCGAGTACACACTTGGTCTCGTCGCTTTCGTCATCGTAGAGCACAAGCTCTAGAGGGTGCCCGTTGATGCCGCCCACATTGTTTATCGCTTCGGCGATCATCTCAGCTGTCTTTTTTTCAGGCTCACCGAGAAATGAAGCGCGGCCGGTTACTGAAAATACGGCACCCACCTTGTACGGCTCTTTTTCTTTAGCGCAGGAAAATACCAGAACAAGTGAAACTGCCAGCGCTAGCGCTATCCATATCGCTCTTGTTTTGATCTTCATAGACCTCCCTCCTGTTAAATCAATTGGCGTCATCGCCTCTGTCACTGAATACCGGCGAGGTGTCACCCCCTTCCTTTCTTTACTGACTCTTTCCAATATCCGAGATTCACCAAAAGGCAGCCGTCCACTTAACAATCAGCAACAAACCCTTTGAAGTGAGAATCTAAGAAAAAAAGCCGCTCCCATTTCGCGGCCTCTTCGGAAGTAAAAAAGCCGCAGGCAGGTTGAGTCTGCCCACGGCCTTGAACTGTCAGTTTATCAGGGCTAGCGGACAGACTCCTCCCTGCCGTAATAGTAAAAATAATAGGCTTCGAGGAAAGTCTGTCCTGAAATAAGAGCCATGGGATACTCTCGACGTCGTGGCTATCTGACAGATAATCTAGTACCATAGAGAATACCAGGAAGTGTGTCAAGAACAAAAGACTGGAATTCTCCCCAAAATTAAAGACTTTTGGAGTATATTTAAAATTGAGGTTGCTCAGTGGGAAAATACCAGCTGAAAGAACTGGGTAAAATTGTCGAGTATATTCTGCTGCATCGTCCCGACGAATTCGGTCTATTTTTGGACGACGACGGCTCCCTTCCCATCAAGGAACTCATGTGGGCCCTGCATGAGGAAGAAGGATGGAAATACGTCCGGCGGGGCCATCTGAAAGAATTGGCCTACTCTCACCGTGAGCCAGCTTTTACTCTAGAGCAAAACTGTATCAAACCCAAACAACCGAGAAAACAGATAAGTTCAGCGGCTGTCCCGCCTCGATTGCTCTTTTATGCCGCAAAAAGAAAGGCTTATCCCGTGATTCTCAAGCATGGGCTCCGGCCTGGAGGACGTCCTTATGTCCCTTTGGCTACAACGGAGGAAATAGCCTTGCGAATCGGTAGACGTCGTGATCCCAAACCGATCCTTTTGACCATCCATGCGGCTCAGGCCCATGATGAAGGCCATGCCTTTTCTCCTTGTGGCGAATTGCTCTATTTGGTGAAAACTCTTCCTCCCCCCTTCCTTAGCGGCCCACCTCTCCGCGAATCTCCGAAGCCCACTAAGGTCTCCCGACCGAAAGACCCTGAACCTGACAAAGCAGATATACCGGAAATGGTCGGTTCCTTTTTACTTGACCCCGCCAGAGACCCTGATCCAATGAGAAGAGAGAGGAGGAAAAAGGATAAAGATCGCAAGCGGCAGAGAAGCCGCGAGCGGCGCCACAAAAGAAGCAGGAGATAAACAAATACTAGCGGGCGGCCGACAGCTCGCAGCATACAGAAGATACCCTCCAGAATGCGATATACATATCTAATTCTTCTAAGTACATTCCTTTTATTTTCTTCTTGCTCTTCAAAATATGTGTCCACCAAACCCAGCAGGATGGGCAATTTTGAACTCAGATTTACTGAGGCAGGCGTAGAGCCGGCCGAGTATAATAATATTTCCGTTCAGGAATGGTGGCAATCATTCTACCAGTATCTTGTAAAAATTGAGGCTAGCGAGCTTGGCTCTTATTTTCTGATGGAGTATAACCCTGAACTTGATTGTCTAGTTGAAATAATTGAATCTGAAGGTGGACAATTCTATAGTGACCAGTATGGCGTGGTAAAACATCTTTCTTTTGGAAATAATTCCAGTGTCATATCTAATATATCCTACTTTCGCCTGTTGGATATCCATTCAATCTCAGCTTCTCGACGCTTGGAGTTCCTAATTGAAAAAGGCGTGGAAGTCTCCTGGGAGGACATTCCAGACAAAATTAGATCAAAATACACTTTAGACGGAGATTCAGAAGATCAGCCAACTACATGGATTCTGTACCGTTTCAAAATATCAAGACTGGTCGATGATCAAAGGGGACTGTTCAATAGAGCATTTACCCTAAGTTGCGACAGATACTACTGCTTCACAGGAGTTGATAGAACGAGACGGGTGCTCTTAGCTGAGGGAAACAGACGTTACGAAGATCTCATTATTCCTCAAAGTGAAGGCTTTCCAATCCTCGACAGAATCCTCAAAAATGCCATAAGCGCATATGATGCTCACTATAGGGCTCTAAAGTGAGCCATGCGGAAAACCGTCACATTTCGCCTCCCACATCTCACATCCCCTTTTACTTTTCTGTTAGCTGATAGCTGATCGCTAATAAAAAAAAGCGGGGCATAAGCCCCGCTCTAAAGCTCCCACTGACTTAACCAGCCCCACCCACAGGATTCCGCTTTCGTTGCCAGTAACCTACTTACGAAGGGAAGCGGTAGCAAACGCTTGCGACCGTTTCTGTCCACGGCCGCGGCCGGTGAGCCTCTGGGAGTTATATGCAGTCTACATCCGCATGAGTCTTTACGTCAAGCATTTTTGCTATCGAAAAACCTTTATTTCGCATAGCGCATAGAGCATAGCGTCAAAATAGGCGACGAATAATAAATAATGGCTGGTTCTACATCGCCAAATCACCGCATCTCCGCGTCGCTTCAATAATTCTGCCGGCTGCCCGCCCTGTCCGCCGAAGCTCTAGCGAAGGCGGATGCAATCTGCCAGCTGAACACTGCATCACTCTAGGGCTGACATTATTCTAATCATGTTCCTGACGGGGCCTAAGCTCAACCACAGTGGCTCCCCATCCACCGGACTTGGGTGGCGCATCATCGAAAGCAGCGACGCGCGGATCTTTGGCCAGTAAACCGCGCACTCGTTGTCGCAGCGCCCCAGTACCCTTTCCGTGAATAATGCTGATGTGCTTGATGTCAGTCTCTTGAGCAAGACGGATAAATTCATCCAAAAGCGACGGTATTTCTTTAGGCGAAAAGGTGTGCAGATCCAGGGTATCTCCCGGACTTATCTCAAGCGGTTCGGCTGGGGAACGAATTTCCTCAGGTCCACCCACAGATCCAGGATCAGGGCCGATGGCTTCTGCGTCATCCTTAAGATGGAAGCTGTCAGAGCTCACCATAATCGAACTCCCACATTCGGGACAACGAAAGCTTGGGCATCGGCGATTTCGTACCTCATGACCACAAGATGGGCAGGAACCCGCTAGCGTTTCAAAGCTCTCCAGTGGATTATCAAGAACCAACCAAAGCCCAATCAGCAACAGTAAAATTCCAAAACCAGTGCTTTTGCCCCCTAAAAACAGATATGCGCCACCACACATGCTGGCCAGCAGAAGTAACCATCGCCCGAGTTGAAGAAGTCCCCGGTTCATAACCTGGAAAGTTTTCTCATCTTTTGCATTCACTTCGGTTCAACCGTCTTCATAATGTCACTGTCTGGTGGCAACTGCCTAAAGCTACATGGTGGAAAGTGCCCACCCTACATCTAATGCTTAGAATTTAGTAGCCAGAGGATAACAGCGACTGCTTTCAGTTTTTGTCTTTTGAATTATTTATACCTCAAACCTTGTGCCCTTTGCCCACTCTTTGAAACCATCTCTTGTAATAATTACCTCCCGAGCTTAGAATAGAATCCAATAGTTAAGATTAGATGGGACCCCGGCAGAGGAGACATTTGCGTGTGCAGTAACCATCGCTTAGACTGTAGCTGCGGCCAAAATCAAGCGAACATAATGTTTAAGAACCATATCTTACCACCCATGGTGGTTAGCAATCTATACTGCCCAAAGTGCTCGAAGAGTGTAGCCTTTGATGTGGAGTGTATGATTGTCGACAACGATTGGATCATGGAATTCAATCTGCCCCTTGCCGAGGATTATCTGAAGCGCGCCCGGATTGACATTAATCGCCTTAGCCCTGCTTTTATTTTCGATCACGGCTATGCCAGCTGGAACGGTTTTACCCCTAATGAGTTGGACGAGAGATTGGTGGAACGACAGGAAATCATCGCACTTGCCACCCATAACATGCAGCAATACCTGGCTGAAATGAAAAGGTGGGGATGCGAAAGAGTCCAGAAACTTCGTGAAGCAGGATGGCGGAAAGCCCAGCAATGCTAATCCATTACCAGGTCAACAAAACGTGCAAGCAGCCGTACCAAGGTCAAAGCGTCGCCGGCTGGCTCGAAGTTTTCCCCGTCTGGCGCTGGCTCGGTCTGCCTCAGTGCTCTCGGTAACTCCAGCTGCATGCCATGAGCTGGAGGTAAGTTCACTATATTATTTGGATTTCGACCCCTTATCCCCGGGGGAATTTGCTCCGGATTGGAAATCCACTCGTACTGTGGAAGAGCTGGTGGAACCAGCTCGATGAAACGCTGTACCATCGTTTTATGAAGACCTCCCACATAGGCACACTTCTCGCTACGGCCGTGACCATGTATTGAAATGGCTGCGTTCACATGCTTGAGGAATTCCAGGATCAGAGGGCGACTTTCGACTTTCATACCGTGGCTTGGTCGATGCAGGGCAAGGTTACCACTAGGGAGCCGGCCAGCATAAACATAAAGGCTGGCTCCGGTTTGCCGTGCCACAAAACGTGCAATTTCCTCAGTGCCAGGCTCTATTCCTCCTCCATGCAGGGCCAAAAGGCCCAATGAGCCTCCCAGGTGAAGAAACTCTTTATTGTCACCATAATTATCCATTGGAATGAACCCGTGGAGGTGTTTTCTCATGCGCGGAAATCAGTATTTATATTTTTGCAACTATACCAGATAAGAGAAACCTGGCAAAATGGAATCCAAACGCTGTACCAAGTTAATATTTAATATTAATTATAACAATTTTTTTATAATCATATTATGTTATTATGCAATATTCGTTTTGATAACCTAGTTATGTTCTGTCCTTAGGAGAGGGCTTCGTAAGCTCGATGTTGATTGGGCAGAAGCCAGGAGAAAGCTTAGGAACAGTGGAAGATTGGAATAATGGGGTTAAGACTACAAAATATTTTATTATAATTGGTACCATGGAGCTGTTTATTAAAGCTCTGCTTTAGACCCATTGTTTCAACATTCCATCATTCCAACATTCCAAGGTGTTCTCTTACTGGCAGCGCCATTGAACTCTGACCTGGCCCTGAGGACCAGATGTTCTATAACTAAATAAATGAATAATAAATCTTAGGTATAATATAATTTCTCTAATAATCTTAAAGTACTAAATAGTATATGAAAAGAAAAAGTTATACCCGAAGACCACACCGGCGAAAGCCCAAACGTGGCCGGCAGAAAAGAAGCAGGGGTCAGCAGGCTTCTTCCCGGTTCAGACCACGGGCTTCCCGTCAGCTCAAACCTTTGCTAGAGCGAATCGGTGTGCCTGAAGTTTTGCCCTTTGTGCCCGACCCCTTTCAACGAGAAGCCGTTACTGCTGTGGAGCAAAGCGATGTACTGGTCACCGCATCAACCGGCTCAGGAAAGACCTGGATTGCCCTCAAGGCCATGGAAAAGTTGTTGGCTGATGGAGGTCATAGTTGGTATGCCTCTCCCCTCAAAGCCCTGTCCAATTCCAAGTACACAGAATTTTGTCAGCGTTTCGGCGAAGAAAAGGTTGGAATCCTCACTGGCGACCGCAAAGAAAAGCCCCAAGCGCCAATTATCGTGGGGACAACTGAAATCCTCCGCAATCAGCTTTATGATGCCATGCATCGGGGAGAGGATCTTGGTGTGCAGCTGGTAGTCCTTGATGAGGCACATTATCTGGGAGATGAGGATAGAGGTGTTGTCTGGGAAGAGGTAATGATTTATCTGCCTCCGCAAGTACGATTGTTACTCCTCTCCGCCACAGTGTCCAATGCTGCCCAAATCGCAGGATGGCTGGAATGGCTCCGCCAAGTTCCTTGTCAGATTGTGGCAGCCCACGAACGACCCGTGCCTATTTATCCCCTTTTCATGTTTCCCAACGGCGAGGTAACACCACTTATTCAACGGAGAGAAATGGCAGGCAAGGTTCGCCATTTTCTTCAGAGCAGCCCTCGTAGTGGGCTAACGCCTCGACGCGGCGTTGCCAACTTTTCTCAAATTATCTCTGCACTTCGACAGCTAAATCTGCTGCCAGCTATCTTTTTCCTGAAATCAAGAGCAGACTGTAACCAGGCCCTACTTGCAACACTGCCTCGTCTGGACCCCAATGAGAGCGATGCGGAGCGACGCCGCTTTCATAGACATCTCCGCCAACTGCTCGAGTCTCATCCATATCTCAAAAGACACAGACAACTAACTTCTATCCGTAACGGCAGGGTGGCCGCTCATCATGGTGGTCAACTTCCTCAATGGAAGGCGCTGGTGGAGACCATGATGAAAGAGGGTCGACTCGAGGCCATTTTCTCCACCTCCACTGTGGCAGCTGGCGTCAATTTTCCGGCTCGCACCGTGGTTCTCTCCCAAAGCGATCGCTTTAATGGGCGAGAATTTGTTCCTCTCAGCGCCACGGATTTGTTACAGATGACTGGCAGAGCAGGACGCCGGGGTATGGATGAAGTGGGTTTCGTAGTTGTTCTCCCTGGTCCCTATCAGGACCCACACCTCATTTTCAACCTCCTACACTCAGTGCCCGAGCCCATTGACAGCCAGATACAGATCACCTTCTCCATGGTTTTGAATCTGCTGCTTTCTCATTCACCTGAAGAAATAAAGGAGCTACTCGCCCGATCCTTTGCCACCTATCAGAACTTAGAAGAACATCAAGATTTAATCAAAAAAATAAAACAATTACAAAAGGATATAAATGTTGAACTGAAGGGAACCGAATGTGGTGATCTGGATGCGGTCTTGCGCACTCTGTCCCGAAAGCGTGAACTGGAGGAGCAGCTCAAAGAAGCCCGCCGGGAATTGCGGAGAAGTAGGGAGCCTCTCTTCAAAAAGGCATATCTTAACCCCGGTAGGCTGTTTCGCAACAAAAAGAGAGAGATTTTTGTAACACTCAGTCAGGAAAATCGAAACGGTTTAGACGGTGTCACCGCCATTCGGGTCTGGCCACGACCGCGCTTGCGTCGAGGCAAGTTGCGCAAGCGATGGCTCCGCTTCGAAAAGGTTGCCTCTGTTTTAGATGGCATCATCGATCTTGCCACGTTTGATACACCACCGCTCTGGCTGGAATCGGTGCTCAGTGTTCCCCTTGATTCTTGCGCCCCCTTGGAGGTCAAAGATCCCCTACCCTCTCCGGAAAGTGAGATTTGGGACCATTTGAAGGCTAAGGTTGAGGACTTACAGACTGAAATTGCAACAATTTCATGTGGTAAATGTCTACACTTAAGCAAGTGTGAGCCGAAAAAACGCAGCCGTTTCAAAGAAAAGATCAATAGAGCTTTGGGTCTGCGCCACCGCTTGGATGATATGAGCAATCGCCTTTGGCATGAGTTCAATCACCATTTTCGCTTTCTTCAGCAAGAGGGATACGTAGACCAGACGGGTCGCCTGAGTGAGGATGGAGTATGGGCCTCCCAGCTCCGTCTTGACCAACCTTTGATGATCGCCGAGTCTATCCGACTTAACCTTTTTCCCCATGATGACCCCAAAATGCTTGCCGGCCTTATCGCCCCCTTTGTCAGCGATCGAGACAGTCATGCTGACACCTTTGAACGGTTGAACCTGCTTTATCCAGCTTTGGGCAAAGCCTTTGCCACAATGGTCTCGGCGCTGCATCCCCTGCGGAGGCGACTGCGCCAGCAGGGCTTTTTGGTAAATCCTTTGCCCTTCTGGCCTGCAGCCGCCATTTATTTCTGGATCTCAGGGGCAAGCTGGGAGGAGTTGGGTGAGATTTCTGGTCTGGATGAAGGCGATCTGGCCATGCTGATTTACCGCACGGCAGACAGTCTCCGTCAGCTGGAAGGCCTTACTCGATCTCATCCACGCCTTGCCGCCAGTGCCACGAAAGCCATTCAACGACTATTGCGCGAGCCGGTCGAGGTGCCAACGTAATAGTCAGCCAATGCAGATTGCGGATTGTGGATTGCGGATTGTGGAATGCGGATTAAGAAATAACTTCTAACCAATAACGTCTTATTGTCTCCCTTTTACCTTAACGCTATTCGCTCTTCGCTTTGCACTTTGCGAGATTTTAGGCCATCTCGAGGATTTTTTCTAACTTATAAAAATCCTCTTCAGTTAGAGCCAGAAACTTCAAGCCCATGCCTGTCGGGTGGAGGGTAGCCTCCGTAGGGTGTACCCAGACCACTTCAGCCAATGCATTAACCCTCTCGAGTGCCTCGGCTAGTTTGACTGAAAGGAACATCTCATAGCCCACCTCATAAGGTGTCGAGGTGGTTACCGAAAGGCCACCCTCGGAAATATCTTTGAGACCTCCCAGAAAAATACCACCGTTGATGAAGATCTCGACTTCGCCATCTATTTTTTTGCGCGGAAAGCTCCTTGAATCTTTCATTGCTTAGTCTTCTTCACTGTCCTTTTTTTTCACGATCACTTCCTGGACATCAAGGGTAATGGGACTTGCCAGGTACATGTTAACTGCCTGCACTATGAGCTCTTTGAGGGTTATTCCCTCAAAAGCAGCGCGAGATTTGGCCTGCTCGTGAATCTCATCCGGAAAATTCTTTAAACTTAGTGTTCCCATGCATCCTCCCCCCATATTTCCGTCTAAGATCCTTTCTTCTATCAGGGGTGTAAAAAGAACGCAAGGAAAAGGTTAACTTATCAACCCTTACTCCACCACCACTTGTGGCCGCGGCCCGTGAATAGGGTTTTTTAGGGCCGAAGAAATGGCACGTATTTTGCTTAAATCCCAATATGTTATGTGGTGTCGTTCTCCCGAAGATTTTATAAAAATGTACCGGGTGTTAGCAGATCTGTGCGGTCTCCTCTTACTCTGTGCCTGCTCCCTATGCGGTTTAGCCATGGGCTCCTACCTCTTGGGTGATATGGGTAGCCTTCTGGGCCTTGCAGCAGGTGGGCTTTGGGGGCTCCATTTGGCGGAAAGCTGTGCCTTCTTGTTGAAACCCCAACGTTGGAGAAACGAGGAAGTAGCTGAGAAAGGCTATGCAGCAATGTTCTCAGAATCTAAAGGAACTTCCTTGCCCACCTCGAAACGACCTTGGCTATCCCGGATCTTTGGGATCAAGTCAGACAAATCAGCGCCGCCGGAACCTTATGACTCCTACAGTCTAGAAGAAATCCATCGCCGCCTAAAGGAGATCAATTCGCAAGTCTGGCGAGAGTTACGCATAGGCGTTCTTTCAAGTTGTCACGCGGGTCTGTACAGTGTCCGACTGAATGATGTGGGACAGAGTCTGGATTGGCGCGAAGTGAATCGTCTGACAGTTTCCGCCCTGCACCGCTTCGAAACTGCAACATCCGATGAAGACCGACGCGACAGTCTAAATGAGGCACTAAACAGGATTGGTCAGAAGCTTCAACTTGTTAAAAAAGCCGCTCTACGCAAAGCAGACAGACTCAGCGTGGAAGAAGAGCGAGAGATCCAGAAAAATGAGGCAGAACTCTGGCGCCTTTCCCGCCTGGATCGTTTATCAACCTCCTAGCTGGCAAACCAGGTTTGCCCAGCTAAGACAGCACTTCTTACCCTTCAAAAGCATCACCCCTTACCGGAATTGATCTGCCGTAAATCAAGCAGTTTGGATTAAATGAAGCATCTTTCCAGAAGACTCTTTCGCTTTTTGCCAACGTGAGTATACTGGATGTAAGCTGTCAGCGGTCAGCTATCAGCCATCAGAAAAAGAAACAAAGTCAATTGCCGGAAGGATCTATTAGTGCTAATTAAGACAACTAACCCTGAGTTTTAGTTTTTATTGAAAGCTGACCGCTGAAAGCTGACAGCTGAGTGCCTTCCACCATCCGGAGACTAAGAAATGGCCAGATTTGATGCAGACATCCTCATTGTTGGTGGGGGCATCATCGGCCTTACCATCGCTAGGGAGCTGGTTGCAAATGACCACGAAAATATTTTCGTTATAGACAAGGAAGAGGACTTGGGGAAACACGCCTCGGGTCGTAATAGTGGCGTATTGCACGCAGGCATCTACTATGCACCAGACAGTTTGAAAGCCAAATCATGCCTGAACGGCAATTTCCTCATGCAGGAATACTGCAAGGATAAGGGCTTGCCACTACTGGAAACGGGTAAAGTTATTGTCACCAGAAACGAGGCTGAAATTCCCACGCTGGAAGAGCTTCATAGACGTGCAACTGTCAATGGCGCCAAAGTAGAGATGATCAATGCAAGCCAACTCCAAGAGGTCGAACCGAACGCAAAAACTTGTCAGAATGCTCTTTATTCGCATTACACTGCCGTGGTGGATCCTAAGAAGGTTGTCTTGAGGTTGAAAAAGGACCTGGCTGATTCAGGCAAAGTTGAATTTCTTTTGAACTGCAGTTTTAGGGGGATCAGGGGAAGTACAACTGCCCTTACAACTCTTGGCGAGATCCGTTTTAGCCGTTTCATCAACGCAGCTGGGGCGCATTGTGATCGTGTGGCCCGACACTTCGGCGTAGGGTTAAATCTCCGCATGATACCCTTCAAGGGTATCTACAAAAAGCTGGTAGCTAGCAAATCCCATCTGGTGCGTGGGAACATCTATCCGGTTCCGGACATTCGTAATCCTTTCCTTGGAGTCCACTTCACCCGAAACGTACACGGCGATGTGTATCTTGGCCCCACTGCTATCCCCGCTTTCGGTCGAGAGAACTATGGCATACTGCAAGGCATAGATAGCGAAGCCCTCAAGATTCTTTTCCAGGACGCCGTACTCTTTTTTTCCAACCCGGAATTCAGAGACGTGGCCTTGCGGGAACCGAGAAAATATCTCTCGTCCTACTTCTATAGTAATGCCGCAAAACTCGTGAAGGAACTGGATCCGAGAGATATAGAACCCGCGGAAAAAGTCGGAATAAGGGCTCAGTTGGTGAACTGGGAAAAGAAAGAACTGGTGATGGACTTTCTCGTAGCCAAGAAAGGAGAAACCATTCATATACTTAATCCGGTATCTCCTGCATTTACCAGCTCCATGGATCTCGCCAAGAAAATAGTAAAAGACCATTTTGGTTAGTAAACGCAAAGCGTTAAACGGTAAACCGTTCAAGTCGCAGTGCAATAATTTCGCAATTCGAAATCCGCAATTCGAAATTCTGTCGCCTGCCCGCTGCCAGCTGCATTCCCCTTGCGCCCTACTTGTCCGCCATAGTTACGCCTTGGCGTAACGACGGCGGATGCCCTATGCCTTAGGTAATCCACTGCCTTGGGGCATGTGAATAAGGTGGAGGTTGGCGTTCAGCCACTCCCTATCCTCTTTGCTCATTCTATCGCGGCCAACCGCACGCTCTTCCTCAAGCAGGGCCTTGACTTTCTCTCTTTTGAACGCTTGCGCATGCGCTGCCTTACGCTGTTCAAATAGTTGTTGTCCCCGCATTAACCCCTTTTCTGTGAAGACAAATTCCTCCAGCACCCGCCCTCCGGACCCCAAAACTTCTGAGTGAGCTTGCTGCCTGGCGATGTAGTCTGTCAAAATGGCTTCAATCACCTCATGCTTGGAGACATTCAGCATCGAACTGTAATGATCCACTAGCTTTTGAACGGATCCTTCAAAATCTGTGGAAAGCATAATTTTTTGTCGGGCAAGTTCTGTCAAGGATATGCCTTTTTTCTGGGCCTCTTCCTCTAGCTTCTTCCAGGTTTCCTCTGGCAACCTGAATCCCAAAGTCTTGCTTGCCATCGCTGAAACCCCCTTTAAATATACTGTTTACACATGTGTTAGCACTGCGCCATTGCTAACATAATCGTTAGCACACGTTAACATCAAGGTTAGCAGGTGTCAAGTGGAATATAATTGAGGATCAAGGAATTAAGGGATTGAGCGATTGAGGGATTTCAGATTGAAGATTTTAGATTGTAGATTGCAGCGGACAGGATTTCGAATTGCGAAATTATTGACCTGCGATTTGAACGACTTGAACGATTTGAACGGTTTTAACGACTTACCGTTCACCGTTTACCCTTCACCCTTCACCATTTACCATATCAACTTTACACGCCATCAAAAGTTTAATGTGTTGATCTTCCTCAGCAATTATTTCATCCAACTCTTTCATGGTCTCAGGACTCTCTATGAAAGACTGAAGCATCTGATAAAAGAGAATGGTGTCTTTCTCATGCTCGATAGCCAATTCTATTAACTCCTCTGGGCTGTCTATCTCTGAAAGATCGACTTCAGCCAAGGAAAATTTCTGATCGCCTACCAGACCTCTTATAGCCTCTCCACCAATCTCTCCCGTTTCGCCACCTGCTTTTGCCTCCTCTGCCACTCTTCTCAGTTTTTCAAACCACTGTGCATGGTCACGTTCTTCATCCGCCAGACAAACGAGAATTGGCTCAAGCGACGGCGTTGACATCTTTGCAACCGCCTCACGATAAAAGGTTTCAGCGTTTTTCTCAAGCTGGATGGCCATGTCGATTATTTCTCGAATTGAAAACATATTCACACCAATTTAGGAATTGGGGAATTTTGGAATTAAGGGATTAAGCACCTTATATTAAGCAAATAGGATACTTGTTACAAAGTTCTAATTCCTAAATTCGTAAGTCCCTCAACTCCTCAATTTCATTTGAAAAATGATATCGGACTTATATCTGCCATCGTCCTGAGCCCGGGCGGGGACTGAATTACCACAGGTATCGCATTGACGATTATGGCACAAG
Source organism: Syntrophobacterales bacterium (assembly GCA_050124835.1). Lineage (GTDB taxonomy): Bacteria > Desulfobacterota > Syntrophobacteria > BM002 > BM002 > BM002. The sequence goes on from JASFEM010000015.1 coordinate 23,439, forward strand.
TCGCGGTATCTCCGTTAATTCCTTCCTTTATGGACAGATCTATATCTGGAGTCCCTCTTATCAGAATCCTGTCACGTGGCTCTGGCTCTCCTATTGTGGCCCTGAATACCAGGGTGATCAATTCTTTGTCGTTAGTATATCCTCTGCCTATCTGGTTTACCCCAAGTGCTTTGCCCGCTTCGATGGTGCGATTCCCGGTAGTCACTGGCTGAGATGCAATAACCGGCTCGACGACGTCCTCCGTTCTGTCAAGCCTCCACCCAACCCCAGCAGCAATGAGGTGCATGGATTCAGTCAGCCCGACGTGTCTCAGATTGCCTGCTTTCACTTTGTCTTCGAATTGCTGCACAGAGAGCCCAGCACCGATTTTTTCTTGAAAAGGCACCCTTCTAAACTGCGCATCCTGGATCCGTTCAACAGTTACCTGTTTCACGTCTCTACAAACGCCGGTCATGACCAGAGGCAGGAAATCCATTAGAAATCCCGGGTTCACCCCCGTAGACAATACGGAAACGTTGTGCTCTTTTGCAGCCGAGTCTATATCCTTGGCAATTATGGGGTTGGTCAGCCACGGATACATGAGTTCCTCGCAGGTGGAAACCACATTCTTACCATGGGAGACAATTTCTAGGATTTGCGGACGAATCCCCTCCAGGCTAGACGTGGTCGTGAGCACCACAACATCCGCATCTATTTGTTTGAGTAGCTTTGCCGAATTATCACTAACAGATAACCCCAGCACCGCACTCAATTCTGCCAGTTCTCCTAAGTCAACCCCAACTTTTTGTGGGTCGGAGTCAACCGCCCCAACAAGTTCAAAATGGTCTCTCTCAGCAAGATATTGCACACTCTTACAGCCAATAGGTCCTAGTCCATATTGCACTACCCTGATCTTTTTGCCCATTCCATTCCCTCGCACCATTTGCAAATAGCAATCAACGTATTCGTCGCCGAAGCTTACATGTTGAGACAACTTGGGTCAATACCCCAAGGCACCTGAGATTCATTTGGTTTAAGCAAATTAATTTACGACCAAAGCAAATCTGGTTGAGATTACCCAAAAGTTGTACAGTATAAAATGGGTAAAAAATTCGGGAAGGACGTTAAGGAGCATATGCTCCAAGTAAACGGCCACTACAAAGGAAAAACCCTCCAAATCACTATGGAGGGTTTTACATCTGAGTGGCTCGGGGGCTAGGATTTCCCTCGTTTCACTCGGGACAAGCTCACGCAAGATTCGTCTCAGCAACTCAGGAGCCAAGTTAAAAAAGGGCCGTCCCAATGGGGAGGCCCTTTCTAACTTGGCTCGGGGGCTAGGATTCGAACCTAGATTAGAGGTTCCAAAGACCCCTGTCCTGCCCTTAGACGACCCCCGAACGCTTTCATAATTGCGGGATTAGCTGCCCTGATGGCGTTTTTATTGTACCCACATTTCCATGCATTACAAGCTAAAATTCAGCTGGAAATTTAACCCTTGAGCTAGCGGCTACAGATGGGAGATGAATTGTCCAGTCATATTAGACGATATGTCAGGTCTGCTCGGGACTGGTAAAGAAACGAAAGAGGAATTCTTCATCTTTTGGAGAAAGGTCGAATCTCTTGGCTGCCTGCTCTATCATGCCCATAATAGGACCGCAGTCCTCCGGCTCATATTGCTTTTTGTCCGAGATCCACTTGATGGCTTTTCGAATGTTCTCACCCTCGGGCATAATACTCATGCTCTTTTCCTCCGTGACCAATAATTAACAAAAAGCCGCTCTGGTTGCTAACATTGTTCGCTTCTCCAACTAGCGGTCAAAGGTCATCCTCATCACTTCCGGCGAAACCTCTCAGATAATCCTCCCACTCCACCGGAAGCATATATCTCTTTTTGTTGTTGCATTCCTTACAAGCCGAAACCACATTGCCCTTGGTGCTCTTGCCTCCCCGGATAATAGGTACGATGTGATCCATGGTCAGCTCATCCGGTGAAAAGCGACCACCGCAGTAGTGGCAGGTACCACGTGCCAGCCGCTGTTTCCACCAGCGCGTCTTACGCAGAGCCCTGGCCTTGTCGCGCTCTCGTTTGATCTCCTCTTCGCTCACACTTACTATGAAAGACTCAGACATACTCTCCAACACCAATCGAACCGTTCACTGTGCAAAAAATGGGCCGTTCACACCCTACTTTTCACCCCATACAATCACTGTCATCAGATCTATTTGCACTGCGAAGGACTACTTCAGTCACGGCGCTTAAGCCTTGTAAATCCGCCTGGCGTCACCGTCCCAAATCTGAAAGGTGGTCCGATCTGAGGATTCGTCTCAGCTTGTTTCTGAAGAAAGTTTTGTGCGAATTCAATAAGTTCTAAAAGGGGACAGTTTCTTTGACACATCTGAAACAATCTCATTTCCCCCGACATCGTTCTTGGAACCGCCACAGAGGGTCCTATTTGTATCCGCTGGAGGGAAAACTGTCTTGTTTCACTGCCCCATAGGGCAAGTTGATAGGGTTCATCCTGGGATCGAAATGAATAGCCCCCCACCACAAAATAAATCCTGTCAAACTCGCCATTTCTTGCGGTCACCCGACTATCATCGCGCAGGGCTGCCCGGTATTGGTCGGATAGATACGGCCCAGCAGCGGAGACGATCTTCTCAATTCCTAATAGTCGCCGTTCCTCCGCATATTGCTTAAATCTCATACTCAATTGAACGCTGATACCCATGCCACCGCTGACAATAAAGGCATGGCTACCTATCGAATACAGCTTATCGATGGTGAATTGGCGCTCCTCACCATCCGGGTCGAATGCGGTGGCCATGCTGTCAGTGGCCACCATGATTCCCTCTGTGGTCTTCCCACTGAGAATCTGAGTCATGTATTTATGCCTTTTATAGTAGCCTTCAAGGCGTCGTTTGCGTAAATAAAACTAGGCACCAGGCACCAAAAAGAGAACCTTGACGTCTTGGTGCATTTCTACCTTTTAGTTGAGGAATAAATTTGGATAATGTTTTTCAGTTCTTGTGCTTAGTGCTTAGTCCCTAGTGCCTAGTGTCAACTATGCTTTGCAGATAGCGGACGTGAGCCCTACACGTTCCACACGCCACTTTCAATGAGCTCGGCTCCTTCCAGTGGTCCCACATATTCGTATAGCCAGCAAGAAACAGACCCGCCGCCGTCCAGGAGTTCAGCTCTGTATTTAACTCGACGGTAGAGGTTGTGCGGATCCTCTTCCCCGTAATACTCCTCTACTTGGTCAAGGATGCCCAGGACCGTTTCTATCTTGAGGAAACGGTGAACCTCTCCCATAACCGCACCACCATTGGACTTCAGGATCATTCCAGGAAAAAGGCCAAGATTATAGAGCAACCCACCTCGCACTTTCGCCGGCAAGACCTCAAGACGGAAATCCTGAATGTCCTCTAAGAAATACAAGGGCTCGCCCCGCTTCAAGCTACCGTAAACGAAGACGTATCCGGAGTTATCATGGTCTATCGATGTCAATTCAAGTCTCTTCTCTGTTTACCCCAATAGAAATCCGAATATCTAAATCCCAAATCCTAAACAAATCCAAAATTCAAATTTCAAATGCTCCAAACTTTCTGAGCTTTTAACCAATCAGTAGGAGCGGCTTTTAGCCGCGATTCATGTTTGATCTCCACTTTTTTTCGATTCACCCTTGCCAATGCAAGAACAATCCAACCCACAGCATAAATCATTTTCATTTGGTGCCTAGTGCTTAGTGCGTAGTGCCTAGTTTGCAGCTGCCGGCTGCTTGGCCAACTATTACGCTATCGGGCATGCGACCGGCCTAACTTGCCCCTCCAGCCTCCAGTCGCAAGATGTTTACCTGTGGATCGTGCTCCTTGATAAGGGAGACCGTTTCCGGATGGCAGGTAAAGAAAAGCACCTGGTTGCTTTCTGCTAGCTCGAGCATGGTGGTGATGGCGGCACGTGCCCTGGCGGGGTCAAAGTTGACCAGAATGTCATCCATGACCACCGGTAAAGGACGTGCACGTCTGCCAAATTCTTGGATATAACCAAAACGTAGGGAAAGATAGAGTTGCTCGGCAGTGCCTCGGCTGAGTATATCCAGATCGTAACGACTGCCATTTGCCCCAATAACCTGAAGGCTCTCTTCACCGTGAGGCGCCACAATCGTCTGATATCGGCTATTCGTAATGGTCCGAAAGAATTGTTCTGACTCTCTTAGGACTGGTTGCTTTCTATCCTTCTCATAGATCTGACGAGCCTCCTGCAAAAAACGAAGGCAAATGGTCAGCACACTCCAACGGCGAGCAGCGTCAGTGAGTTCTGCCATGAGTCCATTGCGGCGCTGCCTTAAAGCTGAGAGTTCCTCGGCTGATTCTAGTTGCTCCCTGCGTTCGTCGAGACGCCCAAACTGCTCCTGCAGTGATGCGAGTTCTTTTTCCAGTTCCTGAACGTCTTGCTCGAGTTCATCCCTCTCAGCTTGCAATCTTTCTGGTGAGCACCGCTTTAGTTCGTCCTGGAACCGGACCTGGTCTTCGCCACGTCCACCGAGATTCTCCAGGTTACGCAAGTGTTGCTCCAGAGCTTCCTTTGCTGACGTGCGCCTATCATAGAGATGAGCCCTCTGGCGAAACTCGGCTTCGTCTGTGGCTCCCCCTTCTCTGAACAGATCGTTGAGTTCCTTCTCAACCTGCCGCAAATGTACCTCGTTTTGTTCTCGCTCTGCCCTGTATTCCTCAAACTGTCGCTGGAAGGCTTCACGGCTTCGCTGAACCTTCTCTTCATGCTCGAGCTCCGCCACCAGCCTGTGAACCAGCGGCTCAACATCCTCCACAGGTGCGTCTTTTACTGCCAACTGTTGAGCAATTGACCTTGCTTCTTCTTGGTAGGTCTGTACTAACTTGCCTATCACCTTGAGCCTCTCTTCGAGCTCTTTCATGGATCCGGCCTGCTGACGGAGGGAGCGAATCCTTTCCATGACCTCCAGTGCACCATTGGGGCTGAGACTCTCGGCCAGGCCTGCCTTGCGCAGCCAGCTTAGCCACTGCTGTTCAGACTCTTGCAGCTCCTTCTGCGCATTTTTCATCCGTTGTTCTTCCTCAGCCAATTCCTTCTGGCGTCGTTGCGTTTCCTCCTTGCACTCCTGGTAGCGTTGCTGTGTGGGCTGCCAGAGGTGAAGGGCCTCCTGTTCAGCCTCTACCACAGCCTCAGCCTGGTCCACCTCCTCCAAGCTTGGTTGGGGCGCAAGTCCCAGTGCCTGTGCCGGTCGGACTATTTCTTGACCGTTGGCGCTGATCTCAGCCAACAGTCTGGCTTCCTCGCCACTAAAGGAGTCCAATTTTTCTCCGATCTCAAAAAACTGCTTTTTCAAGAGATCCCTTTGAAGCCTTTGTCTTTTCCTTTGTCCCAGGGAGACCCAGAGCAATGCAACACTCACAAGCAAGCCAACTGCGGCCACTATTGCGCCGGCAAACAAGTCACGATACCAGCCGGCAGCCACTCCAGCCGCAGCAGACAACAGAACCATCACCGCCACAGGCCATAGCGGCGCGGTCCCTATCCCTTCCATTTGTTCACTCAAACCATTTTTCTGATCCCGCAGGTCTTCCTGACGTTCTTTCAGGTGTCCCAAAGCGCGCCGCAAATCTCGTCCCGCCTGGATCATGTTGCGCAAAGAACGCATTCCGAGCCGTCGCTCCAACAAAACACGGGGGTCCTTTTCCTTCGGTTCCGGAATCTGGCCAATAGCCTTCTCCGCCTCCCGCTCCCTAACCTCCGCCTGCTCCAAGCTGCTGGTAAGGCGGACAAAGCTCCGATCTGCCTCCCGTTTGGCATCTCGCGCCCTTTCCAGCCTTTCTTGACAGCGAAGAATCTCTTCCCGGGCACTGACGGAGGCGTCAAATTGACCCAACCTCTCCATTTGCCAATCTGGCCCCAAGCCCTTGAGATCATTCTCCAATGATTTTCGCTGGTTTTCCAAGCGAGGACGGATTTCTGTCAGCTCAGCACTGGCAGCAGAAAACCGCTCTAGTCCCCTCTCCAGCAGATGGATTTGCTCCCCCGCTGACAGCCATTGTGGTCTTACCTCAAGTCCATCAAGATCCTTCTCTACCTGTTCAATTTTGTGAACCAACTCACCCCTGTGGGTCTGGACAAGTCGATCTCTCTCCTGCAGTTTCTCTAGCCGGGTGACACCATCTGCTGGAAACACCTCAATTTTGGGGAGATCCGAAATTTCCTTGCGGATTCTGCACAGACTAATCCAGTCTTCCCAACCTCTTTCCAGAAGTCTAACCCTATCGAGCCTGCGCCTCTTTCTGTCGAGACTATCTCTAGCGCTGTCAACCTCCGCGGCCATCTGATGGATCTCAGCCCGCAGCTCATCGTAACCTTCAATTTCTGCCACTCGCTGGCCAATGCTTAGATCTATATCCTGTAATTCCCTCAAAAGCGTGTTGATGGTAGGGTTTCTACCCTCCGGTTTGAAGATTCTGCCGATGGAGGCCTGGAGCCCTTTCTCCACCTTGGCCAACGAGACCTTGCCGACGCCGGCACCTGCGCTGTAAATCGCAGCTCTCACCGCCTGTCTGTTGAGCGAATCAAAAGTCTGTAATTCCGCGAGGCTGAAGGCAAAGACCGAACGAAAAAGATCTTCAGTGGCAGCACCAGTCAGCTGACGCAATACTTCCTTGTCTCCCTGACCACCATCAGGCAAAGTAACTGTCACCGGCCCTCTCTTGGGTCCGTGGTGGCGGGATATTACATAGTGCTCTCCCTCCTGGCCCATTAAGGTCACATGGCCACCGTGGCGACCACCTTTCAAGGGTGGATATAGGTTTTCACGCCGCTGTCCAGGTGGAAAGCCGAAGAGAATAGTGCGCAGGAAGGCAAGCAGGGTAGTCTTGCCGGACTCGTTATCACCAAAAAAAACGTTCAATGCTGGTGAGAGGTCCGAGACATCGAAGTCGTTAAATATGCCAAACCCATCGATATGAATGGTCGTGAGCCTCACTCGCTCTCCTCTGCAACAAGCTCATCCACACACAAGCTCTCGACTTCATTTAAGAGTTCTAGTAACTCTTCTTCCGCAGGAGTCTCCAAGAACCTCCGCCCGCGACGATCACTATAAAGCTCACTAATCATCTCCTGCAGCCGCGCCGGCTGTTGGCGAGAGTTTTCAACAAGTCGCAGTACTTCGCCGAGAAAATCAGCAGATTTCCTCCTCGAATCCAAATCAACAGGTGTACTGGTCTGCGCCTGGATCTGCTCGACCCAGACTGGTGGCGCGGCTTCGAGTCCTGTCTCGCGCAACCGCTCGGTTAGGTCCTCTACTACCTGCGGCCTGAGCAGCACTGAATGTAGAACGGTCCTGCCAGCAAGGGTGAGTCTCGCTATGGTTGGCCGTCCCTGAGCTTGATAGCGGATCTCGTCACAGGCCCGTTCCAACGTTTCGATAAGATCCCCTTCTGTTTCAAGATCATCGATTTGCAGTTTGTTAGAAAGCCAGCGCACAGCGTCCACCGGCTCGAACCTGGCATCAACTTCTCCTTGACCATCCACCTGGACCAACAGGCAACCGCGGGGCCCCTGCTCCCGAATGTGCAGACCCTGAGTGTTGCCTGGATAGGCAATAAAGGGGTGGCCAGCTTTAAACACCCGGTATGTATGAACATGACCCAAGGCCCAATAATCCAGGTCTGCGGACACGAGTTCATCCATCGTGCGTGGTGCATAGGTCTCATGGGCCGGATCACTTCCCACGCTGCAGTGAAACAGGCCGATCTGAAACGGCTGCTGGCCCCGGCGTTGGAAACCAGTGCCAAAACCATCTTCAATCCGGGAAGTTGGATAACTTAACCCGTGGATAAGCACCTCTTCCTCCCCTTCCACATCAACTGAAACCGATTCCAGCTGAGAGCCGAAAATGTGGACCCCCTCCGGCCAATTGAGGGAGGCAGACCAGCCGTCCAGCGGATCGTGGTTGCCATGGCACACAAAACAGCGGATACCGGAATCGGTCAGTTTCTTGAGACCGTCGGCAAATTTCAGCTGAGCGCGGAGACTTCGATCAGCCGCGTCGTAGACGTCACCGGCGACAAGAAGGAAATCGACTTTGTTGGCCAGAGCCAAATCCACCAAATTATCAAAGGCCCTGAAAGTGGCATCCTTGATCAAAGAGGCAACCGTGCCATCTGCCTGGCGCAGCCCAATAAAGGGACTGTCCAGGTGTAAATCGGCAGTATGAATGAATGAAAATCTCTTCACGTCTGATTTTCCTGGTGCTGATGTAAACCTCGACTAGAGATACGTTGGCGACATTCTTCCTCGCCAAAATATCGGCAGCTCATTGGTTTAATGTGATGGATGCTACAGAAAAAAAACGGCTCACCAAAGTACTGGAACAAAAAAGGACACAATTGCTGGTTGTCCACTGCCCCACCGGCCAAATATTTGTACCAGTGCTCAGGATAACGGAGGCCCGCCGGTGGGTCTGGCGGCACGCCGCCGATCTTGCAGCAAACCCCGCAAAGTGTGCACCATTGATCTTTCGGAAGCTCATGTTTCTGCCCGTCGAGAGGAATACAAGTGACCGTCATGGGGTCAAAAAGCGTCTCAATATCCAGGCGGATCCTAAGGAAAGCCTCCGAATATCTGCAAAGTTCAGCAGCAAGGACAGGCTCCAGATCGGGCCGACTCTTATTGACGAAAAAACGCATCCCATCCACATCTGAAAAAATCGTTTGCGCCAACATTCCCAGGGGGAAATACGGATCCAGTAATGTTCGGCGGAGTGTGGCGGGCTTAATCTCCTGCGGACAACGCGATAGTATCTGGTCTAGAAGCCCATTCACCGAACCTTGATACTCAGATGATTGTATCTTCAACAGCCTTTGCTGAGCTCCAGCAAAACGCTTATAAAGTTCCGTGATATGTGGACTCATCGTCTCCATGGATAGAGGTCATGTTTATTCATAAATATCGTAAATTTCTTGGATTGTATACCACATCTAACATTCCCTTCCCACCTCCCTTTTACTCTTGACATTTGGGACAAGAACCGGATAAAAATTTATAGCTTGACGGAGTTTCAGGCTCAAAGAAGTTTTGGAATCGAGTTATGCTCTAGGTGAAAGCCATCCAGACTCGTGCTGGATGGCTTTTAAAGTTAGGGGAGGTAAGAATCATGAAAAAGTGCGCCCTTTTTGTCTGGATAGCCATAATCTTACTTATTGTCCCATCCACTTTACCTGCACAGTCCGATGCAGAGGTGCCAGATGTTATTAGGGTGGGCGTCACAGTCTCAGTCTCCGGCAAATTTTCCACTGAGATAGGTCCCTTTCAACGGCTCTGCCGGGCCTGGGTTGATGAGGTAAATCGTCAGGGTGGGATCTACCTGAAACAATATGGTCGAAAGTTACCTTTGAAGCTTATCACCTATGATGATCGCAGTGAAGCTGCCACCGCGCGGCGCTATTACGAAAGGTTGGTGACGGTGGATGGAGCTAACCTGCTCTTAGGTCCTTACAGCAGTCCCCTAACCTTTGCAGCCAGCGCAGCCTCAGAACAGCACCAGGTTCCATTCATTGCCATCTGCGCCAACTCACCCAAAGTATACAATCGGGGTTTCAAATGGATCGTCTGCGTTATCGACGCCGCATCCCGATACACCTATCGTTACTGGGAGATGGTCCAGGCACAGGGCAAGGCTCGCTCTGTGGGGTTTGTGGTGGAAGACACTCTGCATCCAGTGGGAGTTTATAAAGGTTCGAGGCAACTGGCGGAAAATGCAGGGCTAAAGGTGTTAGCCGGAGAAGTGCTCCCGCCGGACACCGGCGACTTCACCCCGGTCATTCTTAAACTGAAAAAACTCAACCCTGATATTGTCTATGTATCCTCAAACATCCCTTTTGCTGTGGCCTTCATGAAGCAGGCCAAAGAACTCAACCTTTCGCCACGCGAATTTCATTGCATACATCACAGTGGCGTGTTCCAGCAGCCACTGGGAGCTGCTGCCGACTACGTAGTGGGACAGTCCTACTGGGAGCCTGGCATGAAATACAGCGACCCGGATCGATTCTTGTCTCTACTGAGGGAAGCGAAGATTGATCTGGACGACTATCCCTGGTCGCCAGCTTACATGATGGCATTCGAAATCGCGGAAGCAGCACTTATCCAGGCGGGGACAATAGAACCAAAGGCTCTGATGAAGACCCTGAAGAACCTGAGGATCACAACTCTCGGAGGGCCTGTCTGGTTTGCAGAAAACGGCGTCGGAACTATCAACACCTACCCCTCTCAGATCCAAAAGGGTAAGTACCAGATCATCTGGCCGCCGGAGGTTGCTACGGCAAAACATATCTATCCGACGCCGGCGTGGAATCAGCGATAAGCGCAGAGCGCCAAGCGCATGGCGCTGTAATTAAGGAATTAAGGGATTAAGGATCTTCGATTGCGGATTTGGGGAATCGATAGCAGATTAGCCCTTCAGAGCTCTTTAATTCCTGAATCCCTAAATTCCCCAATCCCTTAATCTATTCGATTTAGATACTCGGATTTCGGATTTTCTAACCCCTTTTAAGGGGTCTATATCATGGACTTCAGCAGTTTCATCCAATTGCTATTGAGTGGATTACTTTTGGGTGGCATTTATGCCATGGTTGCTGTGGGGTTGGCTCTCTGCTTTGGAGTCCTTGGCCTGCTAAACCTAGCCCACGGGGCATTTCTTGTGCTAGCGGCATTTACCTATCAAGCCATTCATGGTTTGTGGCCAGCCGGCACCCTGATTGGCGTCATAATTGTACCGCTTTTGTTTGCCGCTTTCGGCTGGCTCGCCTTTCGCTTTCTCCTCCAATCTGCCCTCAAGCGCTCTTCTGAAGACTTTCTGATCCCGGCGTTACTCATTACTCTTGGCCTCGCTTTTATACTCGAGGAAGGGACCTCAACCGTATGGAATCGGTCAATGGCTGGCATCGTAAGCCAATTTGCAACTATCCAATGGCGGCAGTTTTATCTCCCTGGAAACCGACTATTTGTGCTCGCTCTCATGCTGGCTATCTCGGCTGCTCTACAATTATGGCTCAGTTACACCGACAGTGGTCGTCGTCTGCGAGCTCTTTCCCAAGAACCCACTGGTGCCACTCTGATGGGGATCTCTCTGGCACGCGTTACTGGCATTACCTTTGCGATGGCCACTGGACTTGCTGCCATGGCGGGCCTTTTTTACGTCACGCTGTTCACCGTAAGTCCTCACATTGGTCTCCCGCTCACTCTGAAAGCGCTTTTTATTGTTGCCATAAGTGGAAGCGGATCCCTCACTCGACCACTTGCTGGTGGGCTGGCACTTGGCACCTTGGAGACCATGTTGGCCGCACCTTTTGGAGCCAACTGGTCCAATGCTCTCAGCATTGGTCTGCTACTCATCTTTCTGTGCTGGAGGCCGAAAGGATTATTTGTCAGGAAGTTGAACACCGGCAGTAGTTAAAGTGTTGGGATAAAGAGGTTTATGAGAATTTCCGTGAGTACAGCCAGACGACCAAAGCAGGTATTTCCCTTACTCGTCTCCCTATTAGTCCTCACCGCATTCCTATTTCTCGTCCCTAGCTTCTGGGGCGATTACGCCAGGATACTCCTTTTCTCCATCTTACTGTATGTAACAATGGCCCTCAGTTATGACGTGGTTGGCGGGCTTTTGGGTTACCTCTATCTCGGGCACGGGCTGTTCTTCGGCCTCGGTGCTTATGCCACGGCTATGGCTTTAAAACACGGTCAACCGCTTTCGCTGGCCCTTCTGCTGGCGGCATTTGTTGCCCTTCCCGCTGCCGCCCTTCTGGGCCTGCCGCTTTTTCGACTGCGCGGGGCCGTATTTGCCCTGGCCACACTGGGTCTTCTCTTATTAGGAAGCCAGATGGCGAGAAATCTGTCATGGTGGACCGGTGGCGCCGCCGGTCTTTCTCTTCCTCCAAATCCCAGTCCGTTTCTTACTTACTCCCTCTCCCTAACTCTGACGTTGGCAATGATTATTTTTCACTGGCTTCTCTGCGGTTCTAGGTTGGGTCTGAAGCTTGGTGCAATCCAGGAAGATGAAGGTATGGCTGAATCAGTGGGTATAGACAGCGGTAAGGTAAAGAGGCTGGCGTTGATCTTCAGCGCGGTTCCGGCAGCGCTTGCCGGAGGACTGCACGCTCGCGAGATATCCTTTGTTATTCCCTCAGAAGCTTTCGGTCTTGAGAACTCTCTTGCCCCGCTGCTCATGTGCTTGCTGTTTAAGCCGGGAACCACCTGGGGACCCCTGCTCGGGGCCCTAGTGCTCTCCGCCGCTCAAGAATTCATTTGGACCACTATCCCTAGTTTTCGCCTGAGCCTCTATGGGGTACTTCTGATCTTTCTTGGAATGCAGAGAGCGAAGCGGCCGTAGCCACTAGGCACTAGACACTAAGCAGTAAGCACTACAAAAAAACAACTAGAAAGAACCCTTCTAGGTGCCTAGTGCTTAGTGCCTAGTATCAGCACTTGCGTCCAGCTTGGGACTACTCTGAACCGCACTCATTCCAATAAATATTCCTCCTCGTTATAATGTTGAGAGAACGTGGAAGCGGCACCCTTGAAAATATTCAACTGGGTTAAGATAAAATCGGCTACTTCCTGTCGCTTTCTTAGACCAAGGGTATTAAAAACCTCTTGCATCTCTTCTAAGGAAGCGCACGCTTCCAAAGATTGCCAAATCTCCTCAGCGCTATGGAAGTCCGTTATCCCCTTTTCCCCCTTGAGCCGGGCCCCGTATTGTTGAAAAGTGTCTCTAGCACTCTCCACCATACTGTCCATGCTCCTTTTCAGTTCGGCCACCGCCTGCTCGAACCCTTCTATTGTGTCACATTCCGGTGTCAGCGAAACAAAACCCCTTGCGTCTGAAGGGTAAGCCCTTACCGCCAGTCGCATACAAGGGGGGACTGCTTCACCCTCCCCTTCTTGAATCACATCCAGAAGTAATACCTCCATTTCCATTTCCTTTCCACCAGAAGACCCGGGGGCTAGCTACCATTGACAGTCCATCACTGGTATTTTAAGCTCAATAAATAAAGCCAGTAGTCCGTGGTCCGTGGTCAGTTGCATAAAACGCTCACTTCGTTTGCCACGAAGGGCACAGGCCAAGTATCTCTCTGTCATTTACTCCAAGCTCCGTGCGCCATGCTGCTTTCGACAACGGACGACGGACAGCAGACAACGGACCATTATGGACCAAATATTCCTATACCAGCAATGGCTGCATCAGAGGTTGCAAGAATATGTTACCTCGTCCCGGCCACCTAAACTTCGAGGTCGGAAGATCGCCATGCCAACGGGCCAATATGGGGCAGCGCTGATGCAGGCTTACCTTGGCAAAGCCACCTTGGCCTGGATTTCTGAACGTTCAGGAATTCCCATTCAACTTTTGAGACAATGGCGAAAAGAACCACAATTTCTCTTGGTGATGGATTGGAGCAAATCCCTTTTCTCTGCCGCCTTACAGGAAAACTTGATATTAAATGATTACTCCGTGGCCCAGTATCACTACATGGCCGCGGAAATTTCGCTTCTGGAAGAATCAGTGCGCGTAGCCGTCAGGGTGCCTCTCTATCGGCGCTTCAAAAAATTGGGCCGGAGTCTTATCAGTCGTCATCAAAATGATCTGACCATCTCCAAATATGACCTACGGTTGTTCAGGCGGCTGTTTCTCTTCTTTCTGGCACTCGAGCACCACTGGCCTAGCTCTGCCCATCACCGCATCAGAGAAGACTTCCTCCCTCTTGCCAGAGATGTGGTTTGGCCTGTTCTTGAAGAAAAACTCTGGGTTGAACCAGCGCTTGAAACGATGCAAGAAACCGCTCCCCTCCCTCAGATTCGTTTAGTCCTTGAAGGCAAGTTGAGTAAGACGCTGAAGCGCTTTGTCTAAGGTTTGAATCCTGGCCCAGAGATCCCAAGTTTCCCCACCGAGCCTTAAGCCCTGCGCCTAGTGATTAGTGTTTAGCGCCTAGTGCCTAGTGCCCAGTGCCTAGTGCTTAGCGCCTAGTGCCTAGTGCCTAGTGCCTACTATCCAACGATCCCTCATTGCTGCCCTTGGACTCTTACAGTATTATACCAGTCTAGCAGAAAACACCTTGGGTGGAGACAAGAGAAATGAATCGAGACAAGAGGCAGAAGCGTGTCATAATTATGGGAGCGGGCGGCCGGGACTTTCATAACTTTAATATGGTTTATCGCGAGAGTTCAGAGACCAGAGTGGTTGCTTTTACTGCCGCACAGATCCCCGGTATTGAGGAGAAGGTTTACCCTGCCGATCTGGCCGGCCCTTTTTACCCTGAGGGCATACCGATCTTATCTCAGGAGCGATTGCCCGAGCTCATCAAAAAATATGCAGTGGACGAAGTTGTCTTTTCCTACAGCGATATCTCCCACGAGATGGTCGGACACCAAGCCTCGGTGGCGTTGGCAGCCGGAGCTGATTTTCTGCTTCTTGGTCCTGAGCGGACCATGCTGGAAACCACCATTCCCGTCATATCTGTGTGTGCTGTTCGTACCGGTTGCGGCAAAAGCCAACTCACCAGGCATCTCTGTGACTTGCTGCAAGAACAGAATATTAGCACGGTGGTCATCCGTCACCCCATGGCCTACGGAGATCTCTCCCGTCAACGAGTCCAACGTTTTGCCACTTCTGCTGATCTGGACGCCCAAGAGTGTACCATCGAGGAGCGAGAAGAGTACGAACCGCTAATCGCCAGAAATGCAGTGGTATTTGCAGGTGTGGACTACCGGGAAGTATTGATCCGGGTCGAAGCAGAAAGGCCCCAGCTCATTTTATGGGATGGTGGCAATAATGACTTCCCTTTCATGCGATCCAATTTGGAAATCGTTTTGCTGGATCCTTTTAGGCCAGGCCACGGCATGCTCTATCATCCTGGAGAAACCAATTTGCGAAGAGCTCAGGTACTGGTCATCAACAAGGTAAACAGTGCGCCGCACCACTGTGTCGAGCGCGTCCTCGAAATCGTTCACCAGGTGAACCCGGAGGCCCAGATTGTGCAAACCGCCTCAACGTATAAGGTGGATGACCCCGAAGCGATTAAGGGAAAACGAGTTCTGGTGGTTGAAGACGGTCCAACCCTGACCCATGGTGAAATGGCACATGGGATAGGCTACCTGGCGGCCCAGGAGCTAGGTGCGGCAAAGATAGTGAATCCTAAACCCTTCGCCCGTGGCAGCCTTCGCGAAACCTTTGACACCTACACCCATATAGCTGATTTGCTGCCAGCCATGGGCTACGGCCCCGAACAGACGGCCGACCTGGAAGCCACCATCAACCAGACTCCCGCCGACGTGGTATTGGTTGCAACCCCTGTGGATCTCGCCAGTCTTCTCAAGCTGAACAAGAAATGTGTGCGCTTAACTTACGAAATCCAGCCAATGGGCAAACCCCGGATGGAAGATATTCTCCTGGAATTCCTGAAAGAATACCGGCTGCTTATTTCGTAGTTTTCCTGACACCATGCGCTTTGCGGCGGGGCCAGCTTGACATGAGAACACACCTGAAGTAATTTAAAAGGTTCTGGCAGTCTGATAGGCTGCCCTTTGTATAGAGTAGCCAAATATCAAGGATTATTGGTAAAGATGGCAAAAAAGGTAAGAAAGAGAACAGAAAAAAAGAAGACTTTAGAAGAGGCTGCCGCATATAATTTCGAAGAAACCGATACGGAACCCCTGGACAGCTACCCTTCTGATTCCCTTATCCCATATGATCCGCTAAAACACTACCTTATGGAAATCAAGCGGTATCCCCTTCTCAGTCGAGAGGAGGAGCAGCGCCTTTCCATTCGCTATCGGGAAAAGGGTGATATGGAGGCCGCTTATCGCCTTATTACTTCAAACCTGAGGCTGGTAGTAAAAATCGCCCTCAGCTTCCAGCGCCATTGGATGCGCAATCTTATGGATCTGATCCAGGAGGGCAATATCGGTCTAATGCAGGCAGTGAAAAAATTTGACCCTTACCGTGGCTACAAGCTGTCCTACTATGCCTCTTTCTGGATCAAGGCTTACATTATCAAGTTCATCATGGATAATTGGAAGCTGGTCAAAATCGGCACTACCCAGGCCCAGCGCAAACTCTTCTTCAACTTGCGCAAGGAAAAGGAGCGGTTGTTGTCCATGGGCTTTGAGCCGGCGCCCAAACTGCTTGCCGAACGGTTGGATGTCAAAGAATCTGAAGTCATCGAAATGGATCAAAGACTCGGAAGCTGGGAGGTATCTCTGGACGCTCCCGTCAAAGAGGATTCTGACAGCGACCACCAATCTTTCATTCCCTCGGATGAAATCGGTGCGGACGATCAGCTCGCAGACTTTGAAAGAAAAGAGATCCTCACGCAAAAATTGGCTTCTTTCAGGACCACACTGCCGGAAAAAGAACGATTTATCTTCGACAACAGACTACTGGCCGAAGAACCGCTTACTCTGCAGGAAATCGGTGATCTTTATGGGATCAGTCGCGAACGAGTACGGCAGATCCAAGTTCGAATCACCAAAAAGATTAAGACATATTTGCAAGAGGAAATAGAGGATATAGAGGACTTGTATTCTGAATTGTTGTAGAAAAGCTGGGGCCTAAAAAAAGCCCCCAGCGATGTTTTTGACAAACACCGTTAGGGGCAACACGGTACGAACCGCGCAGACCTGCATACCACTATACACAAATCCCACCTAATCGCAATACGAAAAATTCGTATTTTTTATTTTTTTTTGCTTCTTGTTCTCCTAACGAGGTGTTTCTTTAAGATATTTGTAGAAATCGCTGTCGGTTGTTAAAATCATGCGAGTTTTTTGGTTATCCTGCTCACGGTAGAGTTCTAAGGTCTTGGAAAAGGAATAGAATTCCGGATCCCGGTTATAGGCGTCGCCATAGATCTTTGTGGCCTCGGCATCAGCTTTCCCTCGAATTTCTTGTGCTGTGCGAAAGGCTTCCGAGGAGATCCGTTTAAGCTCTTTTTGCATCTCGCCGTTGATTCTCGCCGCCTCGCCTTCGCCCTCCGAGCGATACTGGGCTGCAATCCGCTTGCGCTCTGAGATCATCCTTTCAAAGACCTTCTTCAACACGCTATCCACGTAATTGATCCGCTTGATCCTAACATCCACCAGTTCGATGCCGAATTCGGGAGTGAGTTTCGAAGCAGACAGCAACATTGCCCTGGTGATCTTTTCACGTCCTACTACCAAAGGACGACTCACTTCTTCCACTTCCTTCTGAGCGTAGCCAGCATCGCTTATCTTCTCACCCACTGCACCCGCCCAACCCTCACTGCGTACAAGTTCCACTAAATCGTTCTCTGATACAGCGTCCCGGACCACAGAGTCGATAATACCATCCAGTCGTGAAAGTGCAGTGGTCTTGGTGGTCACCCGAGTCAGGAAAAGCAGCGGATCACTGATGCGCCAGCGAGCAGTAGTGTCTACCCAAATGAGTTTCTTGTCCTTGGTGGGGATCTGGTTTGGACTGCCATCCCAGTTGAGAAGTCGCTTCTCAAACCGATTCACCGCCTGAATGAAAGGTATCTTGAAGTTAAGACCGGCATCCTTGACAGGCTCACCCACAGGCCTACCAAACTGGGTGATTACCACCTGCTCGCCTTCGCGAACTACATAGAACGCACCGGATAAGACTACAGCTGCCAGCGCAATCGCCACGAGCAGTATTGGCAGTATTTTACTTTTCATTTTACTTCCCTCGCACTTTCTGGAGATCGAGCAGGGGAACTAGTCCCTTCTGGTCTGCGTCAATCACGTATATTTCATCTACCTTGTCGAGCAGTTGGTTCATGCTTTCCAGATAAAGGCGTCTTTTCGTAACATCTTTGGCCAGGCGATATTCCTTGAGCACGTCGAGAAACCGATTCGCCTCTCCTTGAGCCAGGTTCACCCGTTCCAAGGCATAGCCTTCAGCCTTTGATATGGTCTGTAACGCACTGCCTTTAGCCTTGGGGATCTCGCGATTATAGGCGGCCTGCGCCTGGTTGATCTTCGCCTCTCTTTCCTGTTCAGCCTCGTTCACTTCATTGAAGGCAGGCTCGACCGGCCCAGGCGGAGTCACATTCTGCATCTTGACATTGACCACCTGGATACCGGTGCGATAGGAATCCAGAACCTTTTGCATTTCCACTTTAACTCTGTCGGCGATCTCAGCACGTCCCACTGTAAGGACGAAGTCAAAAAGCCGGTTTCCAACTACCCGACGCATAACCGATTCTGACATATCTCGGATGGCACTATCCACATCCTTCACCTGAAAGAGAAAATCCTTTGGATCCCCGATCTTGTACTGTACGGTCCATTGGAGATCGACGACATTTAGGTCGCCACTCAGCATGAGAGACTCCTCTTCGTAGCCACGCTCGGTGAAGCGTGAGCGTACGCCGGCTTCTATCGTCCGGTAGCCGAACTCCATCTGGAAATTGCGACCCGTCTTGACCTTGCGGATCGTCTCGATACCGAAAGGCAGTTTGAAATGCAAGCCTGGACCGGTTACCCGCACATAGCGACCGAAACGCTGAATCACACCAGTCTCTTCTGGGGCTACAGTATAGACGCTGGCATAACCTCCGGCAACAACAAGCAATACGATAAGGATAAGCCACAAGGAGCCTCCCAGACGAAACTTGCCGCGAAATTGTTCTCGAAACTTCTTGAATACCTCCTCAAAATCCTTTATGCCTCCAGGACCACGACCAGGTGGTCCCTTCCAGTCCATAGGACTCATTGAATCACCTCATTGTTTGTTAGACTTTGTGTCAGTTTTTCGGCTCTCAAGAAACAGCAAGAGAAACGAAATCCCGAAATTTAAACCAATGTTCCCTACATTATTAGTTACTCTTCTAATGATAGGTATCTCTGACCAATTCTGCAACCAAGAGTTTAGGGGTCGCCGATGCCTTGCAAGCTCAATGCGACAATGGTCGGACTAAGATTAGTGAAATCGCTCCTGGCATCACCCTCACCTCAATCGCTCCTCGCGATGCCTTCTTTCCCTCAAGTGCGTCAGCAAATATGCAAGGCCAACAAAGAACACAGCAAAAGCGGCCACAGCCAGAATGCCACCGTCTGGGTAAAAAAGCTTTACGATCAAGAAGGCAAACAGAATGCCCAACCCCATCCGCATTAAGAAAATTGAACCTACGTTCATATCGAGTAACCTACCTCACGAATCCTTTGGGAATAAGCTTTTGCTTTAGCTGAACTACCTCTAGTAAGGGCTGATAGCCTATCACTTTTCCATGCACAGAGCAAGGTAAACGGCGGCAATGGTAAAGCGAAGAGAATGGGATAATAAAGGTGGTAAGTTAATAGCGTCGGGCCAAGCTATGATATGGAAACCTAACCGCCGATGAACTGAATTTCGTCCCCATCTGTGGCCAAACCATCTCATCTCTGTTCAACCGGTGAGAGCAACTAAAATGGCAGTAAATCAAGGTATATATCCGTAATCACTGGCCTTGCTATTTCACCCGTTTTCGGTTATGTTAACTGGACGTATTTGGCTCGCTGGAGCGAGATAGTTGATGTGTGATGTGCGATGAGGCATCCCCCTTGTCCTCCATCCGTCTCTCATCCCAAATCTCACATCTCATATCCCAAATCATAAATTGGCTCCTTAATAGAGGGAGGTTGATCATGTTGGAAATAAATGACCTCTGGGTAGACGTCAAGGGTACGGAAGTACTTAAAGGCGTCAACTTAACTATCCCCAGTGGAGAAACCCACATCCTTTTTGGCAAGAATGGTTCGGGCAAATCCTCACTGCTCATGACGATCATGGGTTTCAGTCGCTACAAGGTGCGACAAGGACGAATTTCTTTCAAAGGAGAGGATATTACGAAAATGCCCATCAACGAGCGGTCCAAAATGGGCATTGGCTTAGCTTTCCAAAGACCACCGAGCATCCGTGGTGTGAAGACCCGGGATGTTTTCAGTATTTGCAACAACGACAGCGATTCGTGCGATACACTGGCAGAGAAATTCGAGTTTTCCGAACTGCTGGAACGTGAACTGAATGTGGGTTTTTCAGGCGGAGAGATGAAGAAATCCGAAATACTGCAATTACTTCTCCAGGACCCCGAGCTGGTGATGCTGGATGAGCCTGAGTCCGGCGTTGACCTGGAAAACCTGGAGATCCTCGGTAAGGCAATAAACAAGCTTCTGGAAAAGTATCTGTGGCGCAAACGGGGTAAATCCGGCCTAGTCATTTCCCACTTGGGTTTTATTCTCAACTATATTGAAGCAGACTCCGGCTACGTGCTCATGGACGGCCGCATCCACTGCTCAGGCAATCCGCGCGAACTGTTCAAAGGCATTCAGCGACACGGATACAGGGAGTGCATCGAATGTCAGAGATAAGGAAGAATCGCGCCGAGAGTGCCAAGAACAGGAAAGCCGCATTTGGAACAGACGTGGATCTGCTTCAATTCCAACTTCCCGCAGAAGATGCTGCTGAAGATCTAGATCTGGAAGCACTCACCCACGAGGATCGAAAACAAATCATTCAATCAGGGGTCGATCTCGAAGATGAGGATAGGTCGGGCACTTTTGTGCAAGCCGATCACCGGATTGTCCATTGTGCGGCCAAGCAGCCTGGCCTGGAAGTGCTTCCCATGGCCAAGGCCTTGGAGCAGCATCGTTGGCTTGAAGAGTTATACTGGCAAGCTGTGTCGGTGGACGCCGACAAATACACGGCTCAGGCCGAATTGCATTTTCAGAATGGCTATTTCATCAGGGCCCTGGCAGGACAGCGGGTAACGACGCCCATTCAGGCCTGTCTTTATATGAGGCACGATAAGACTGCTCAGAATGTCCATAATATTGTGATCGCTGAAGAGGGTTCTGAACTCAATATCATTACCGGTTGCACCACCGCCCCTCGTTTGCAATCGGGCCTCCACATTGGTATCTCTGAGTTTTATGTCAGGCGTGGAGCCAAGCTCACCTTCACAATGATCCACGATTGGGCTGAAGAGGTAATGGTGCGGCCGCGCTCTGGCATAGTGGTGGGGGAGGATGGCTTGTTCCTTTCTAACTACGTGAGCCTCAAACCGGTGAGATCTCTGCAAATGTACCCCACTGTTCGTCTTACAGGTCCCGGAGCAGTGGCGCGTTTCCATTCCATTCTGGTGGCCCCGCCGGGTTGTGAACTTGACACTGGCGCCCGGGTAGTGCTGGAAGCCCCCCACACCAGAGCTGAGATCATCTCGCGTACCATCACAACGGGCGGCACGATCAAGGCAAGAGGCCACCTCATCGGATTGCAACCAGACGTAAAGGCCCACCTGGAATGTCACGGGCTCATCCTCTCTGACGAAGGTGTGATCCATGCTATTCCTGAACTGGAGGGACATAAGTCGGGAGCAGAAATGTCACACGAGGCGGCGGTAGGCAAGATTGCTGAAGAGGAGATCGAATATCTCATGGCCCGAGGGCTCACCGAAGAAGAGGCCACCGCCACCATAGTCAGGGGGTTTCTCAATGTCCAGATAGAGGGTTTACCCCCGGAGCTACAGGCGGAGGTGGACCGAGCCATTGAGGAAAGTGAAAAGAGTATGCTTTAGAGGAGCTGTCAGCCATCAGCTTTCAGCTATCAGCTCTGCGCACTGTGCACCAAACAGTGAGAATAGAGAGTATAAGTTATAAGTTATACGGGAATAAGGTCTCAGCGACCTGAAACGCTTTGCAGGCCTAGCTTCTCGCCGAGCACACCGAATAACCTATAACTAATAACGGATAACATATAACCTCTTTGTGCTTTGCGCTACGAACTTATCTCAACTCCCCAGCCTCTTTATGATAACATCCAACCATGAATCCTTATCGTATCCTTCTTCCTTACTTTCGGCGTAATTTCCGTAACCTTGCCATCGGAATCGGCGCACTGCTGCTGGTTGACATACTACAGTTGCTGATTCCGCGCATAATCAAATGGGCTGTAGATGATCTCACCAGCTATCAGGCCACCAGCGCCAATTTGTTAAAATATTCCGGTATGGTACTTGCCCTGGCCCTGGGCATTGTTGCCTTTCGCTTTGTCTGGAGACGGTGTCTTTTTGGCCATTCCCGCAAGATCGAAGAGGCTTTGCGGAATCGACTGTTTGCCCATCTACAAACACTCTCCTTCTCTTACTTCGACCGCACTGATACCGGTGATCTTATGGCCCATGCCACCAATGACATCCAAGCCGTGCAACTGGCTACCGGCATGGGATTGGTAGCCCTCACTGACACCATCGTCCTGGGAACTGCTGCAATTGGTTTCATGGTTTACATCCACCCCACTCTCACCCTCATAGCCCTTCTGCCCATGCCCTTCATTGCTCTCTTTGCCAGGTCCATAAGCAAAATTTTCTACGAGCGTTTTAGAAGGGTTCAAGCCTCTTTCTCCCGGTTGACCGAGCGAGCCAGGGAGAATCTCGCCGGCATTCGGGC